>JAQUOE010000009.1 GCA_028717265.1 Actinomycetota bacterium | reverse complement strand
TTTAAATTTACTTCAAAGATATCCCGGATAAAATATGTTATGGTGACCTATTATATCAAAACTGTTATTTGTATTCATGAGGTCACCGGTTATTTGGCATTTATTTGCTTTAATTCAATAAGTATCTCTTTTAAAAGGGTTAATTGAAGTCTTCTGAAATCAACATCGCTTGAGAGTTTTGCCCATTTTCTGGGATTATCTTCAGGGATATATTTATCAAGTTCCGATAGTATGTCTGCCATATTGCTCTTCCTTTCATCTATGGAGCGGACTACGGGAATCGAACCCGCCTCTTGAGCTTGGGAAGCTCATGTACTACCAATATACTAAGTCCGCTTTATACTAAACATGCTCTACGAGATCGATACTTTTTTAGCCAGCCCGATCTTGGTTATATTCCAAAACCTTAATTCCCCGATTTAATCTTAATTACCAGAATAAATAATCCAGATTATTTCTCCGGCTTACTCATCGTCATCTTCCGTTTCGATAATATCTTCGACCTCTGCCGGTACAGCTTCAGCCGCTTTTTCCTTTGTATTTTTTTTCTTCGATTTTCCCCCTTCTCCGCCTGAAACAAGGCCGATAATGGTAAGGTTCGTTTTTACAACTTTAATGCCAAGCTTATCCGATACAATACCGGAAGCTCTATTTATTATTTCCTGCATCTTGTCAGGAATATCTGAATCATCGCTTAACCTGGCGTTCATATCTATTATTATCCCTGTTGGTTTTGGAACTATCTTTACCCTGACGTCTTCTACTCCGTCTATTTTAGTCACTTCATTTTTGATCTGTCCGGCTACTGTTTCTATAGTTACCATGGCATTTCCTGTTTTAGAACTGGATATATTAGCCACTCTTGTTTTTTTTCTATAGAACTCCAAAATCAGAAGAAATACGCTTATTGCAAATACAGCCACTAAAGCAAGAAATGCAACAAATGCATTTATACTATTTGCAGGATTAAAGATTTGCGCAGCCAGACTTGACCATTCAAAATATCCTGCGAAAACATTCACCATAGAAACAATTGAGAAACCGATCAGAAATATCAGTATCAGCATTACTACTATCTTGTTAAATATATTCATATAACACCTCCACAATCCTTTATTTTTTAAAAACATTTAAAGATTATAATAGGCATTATAAAAAGTCAATAAATCCGGACAGTACAGGGAATAGAACATCTTTAACAATCATTAAAACAATTATCTCCAAAAACAGTCCAATAAAATATAGATTTTTCGACGTTCTTTATGGATTGATTCATTAATGATGAGGTATAATGAAAATTTTGTCATATTTGACCAACAGGATAAAAAGAAATGAAAACACTTATAATTTTAAATCCCGTTGCTGCAAAAGGAAACGCTCTCGGAACGAAAGAACTTATTGAATCTGAATTCCAAAAAATTCAATTGGACTATCATATTCATATAAGTAAAGACTCGCAGGATATTTTTGACACTGTGAAAGATAACCTGAATAATGATTTCTCTAATTTCATAGCCGTGGGAGGCGATGGCACCGTTCACTATATTGCAAATGCTCTGGCAGGAACCGATAAAAAGCTGGGTGTAATACCAACCGGCTCAGGAAATGATATCTCAACAAGTCTTGGAATTCCTTCTGATATCAGAACCTGCTGTCAGATCATAAAGAAAGGCAGAACGAAAAGAATAGATCTTGGTCTTATAAATGGCAAATATTATTATCTTTGCGTTGCTGGTTCAGGTTTTGATTCACAGGTAAACGATCTTGCAAATAACACCCGCCTGCCGTTAAGGGGGCCAATGAAATATACATATGCCGTATATAAAACTCTGATCACATTTAAATCAAAGAAATTCTTTATAGATTATAGTGGCAATCAAAGAGAGATCTGTGGAATGATGATCGCAGTCGCTAACATGCCCATGTATGGAGGCGGCATGAAAATAACTCCTGCAGCGGATCATCAGGATGGGGTATTTGATATATGTATAATTAAAAGAATGAGTAAATTGCACTTTATAAAAATTTTTCCAAAAGTCTATGAGGGAAAACATGTCGAAGATACACATGTCGAGATTTTCAGAAATGACAGCTTCTTTATCGATAGTGAATACAGGTTCAGTGTTTTTGCTGACGGAGAATATATCTGCAAGCTACCTGCCAGTTTTAAGATAGTTCCAAAAACGTTAAATTTTATTGTCAGGGATTAATATCTTACCCATGCGCCGTCTTTTACCACAAAGACTGTCGATAATGGATTTATTCTATCGCCAATGGAATCAAACTCAATGTGCCCTGCGATTCCATCATAAGAAATGGTTCTGAGTTCATCTATGTAATCTTGAGGCAAAATGGAATTGGCCTTTTTCATCGCTTCAATAATCACGAAAACAGAATCATAACTATAGGGAGCATATGGTCCGGGGCCATCAATGCTTATGTCGGTATCATCCATTCGGTTTAAATAATTATTAAAATCATACCAGAAACTTACAGCTTTGGGATCTTGAGAATAATCAGCCAGAGAAGGAGGTTCCGGAATCACTGCAATCAAACCTTCAAGATATTGAGCATTCGATAATACAAAAATATTATCATCCATTCCAAGTGTTTCTGTTATGAATTTTGACTCCAGGCCAATTTCTCTAACTCTGGATATGAGAGTTGCCACCTCATTATAACTTGCACAATAAAATATCGTATCAGGACCCTCTATTAATAAATTCTCTGCAATAATACCTGCATCTTCTTCATTTATTTTTATTGACATTGGCTGCAGAGTTTCAATGCCATTATCAGACAATACTTGTTTCAGATAATCTACCAGCCCTATGGAATATTCCTCCTGGTTATTTATAAGTATGATTTTCTGAGGATTGATTTCATTTTTAATAAATTCGGCAATATTTTCTACTTTCTGTTCATTATTCATCAGCATTCTAAAAAAATTATTTCCTATCCCCGAGATTTCCGGATCCTGAGCAGATGGAGAGATTACAGGTATGTTATATTCATCATAAACTGGTATGGAAGCTTTAGTCGTCCCATCAAATGTCGATCCTATTACACCGGCTACTCCCTCGTCTATCATCTCCTGTGCAATCAGAAAAGCTTTCTCAGGATTACCTTCATCATCTTTGGTGATAATCTGGATTTCATAGTCGAATCCGCCTATTCTTACCGGAGACAATTTTGAAGCAGCAAGTTCTATGCTGACCAGCTGATTTTCTCCGAAAGATTTGTATTCACCTGAAAGAACTGACTGGTTGCCTATCTTGATCACTCTTTGTTTTGATTCGCATGCCTGGAGATTAACAAGTAAGTAAATTGATAAAAAAAACATTAAAAACAGGAAAGAAAGTTTAAAAACAGGGATTAAAAATATTCTTTTTGAATTCATTTATTCACTCCGGAATATAAAAATCAAAATAAAAGATAAAAAATAATAGAAAGATTATATAGGATTATAGCAAAAAATCCAAAATAATAATTTTTTTCATAAAAGTATGCTAAAATTTAAAAAATAATACATTATGGCCTGCAGGGTGTCTTTATATCTTATGAATGAATCAGCTTTTCAAATAAAAAAAAGACTTAAAGAGACATATGACTACCTGAGCACACGTGGTATACCTCAAAGAATCGACTTTGGATTGATACTTGGATCATTCCTGGAAAAAAGCATAAAATTCTTACCCCTTCAAAATAAAATTACCCTTGAAATAGCCGACGTACCCCATATGTCTGCTCCGAAAATACCCGGACATGGCAAAACAATTATTTATGGAAATCTGGAAAATAAAAATATTCTGATATTCTGCGGAAGACTTCATCTATACGAAGGATATGATATAAAGGAAGTAGTGTACCCCGTCAGTTTATTATCTTATTTATCAGCCGCCAATTTAATAGTAACTAACTCAGCAGGAGGGATAAATCCCGGATTTGCCGAAGACGATATAATGATCATAAAGGACCACATAAATCTAATGGCTGATAATCCTTTCTTCGGCAGTAAATATGATATGGAGCATGATTATTTTATCGATATGAGTTGCCCTTATGACAAAAAATTATCGGATATAGCATTTAGCTCAGAAAAGGATTCTGGTCTAAAATTAAAGAAAGGTGTATATGCTGGTGTAAAAGGACCTATTCTTGAGACCAATGCAGAAATAAATGCTATGTATAAATTAGGAGCGGATGCGGTAGGTATGTCAACTGTTCCGGAAGTCATAATGGCAAATTTTCTAAAAATTAAGGTACTCGGCCTGTCCCATATAAGGAACATTGCAGGCTTAAAGAAATCCGCTTTCGGGAAAGATAAGAAATTCAGACATTCTGAAGGTTACGCAAAAGAAATTATTATAAGTGAAAAGATTGCCAGATTAATTGAAAATATTTTAAAAAAAGCATAAATTATAATAATTAGAAATCAAAAAAGGAGGTTAAATGAGTAAAGTAGCAATAGTTACCGATAGTACTTCTGATATACCTGAGTATTTGGTGAAAGAATTGGATATAAAGACTATACCGCTTTCAGTAATCTTTGGTGAGGAAAGTTTTCTGGATAATGGAAAAGATATAACAATAAAAGAATTTTATAAAAAAATCAGATCATCTGAAAAACTGCCCACTACAACCCAGCCTACCCCAAAAAATTTTATAGAGCTATATTCGGATATCCTTAAAACAAGTGATAGCGTTATCTCCATCCATATTTCAAAAAAAATGTCCGGTACTATAAATTCTGCGGAGATGGCAAAAAAGGAAATGCCAGGTAGTGACATAGAAATAATCGATTCCGAATGTGTTCATATGCCCCTTGGTTTTATGGTAATAAAAGCAGCTCAACTCGCTAATGAGGGTAAATCAAAAGAAGAGATCTTAAAGGAAGTGCATGATTTAAAATCAAAGATTAAAGTTCTAATCGTACCCAGTACTCTGGAATATTTAAAAAAAGGCGGGAGAATAGGAAAGGCGAAAGGACTTATCGCTTCACTTTTAGAGATAAAGCCAATACTCACTATTCATGATGGCGAGATATCTCAATTTAAAACTGCCAGAAGATGGAATCAGGCTAAAACAGAATTAATAAATTCCATGAAAACTATGGTAAAAAATCCCGAAAATCTTATGGTATCAATAGGAGACTCTGATGCAAAAGACGATGCGGATGAAATGTATAAAAAGATAAAAGAGGCATTTAATCCCAAAAAAATATACAGGGTAGATATTGGTATCGTAGTCGGTTCTCATCTTGGACCAGGAGGTCTTGGTATAACTTTTTATGAATAATGATAATGAATTCGAGAGTACCGGATTTTTAAAAAAAAACATAAGAAAAATACTACAGGATAAAAGAGATAATCTGCTGATCCCGTTTAGAAAAGAAGTTAGCAATATCATAGCAGAGAAATTTTTCGATACGGATTATTATACCGATTCGAATAACATCTTGATTTATTATCCTTTCGGAAGCGAAGTTGACACTACAATTGTCATAAATAAAGCTTTGAAAGACGGTAAAAATATTATTCTTCCGCGAGTCAGTGGCCAACGGTTAAAACTCTTCTATGTAGATGATACGAAAAAGCAGTTAAAGAGAGGAGCTTATGGTATCATGGAACCCAATTCTGTCTTATGCGAGAAAGCTAAAATCTCCGATATGGATCTGGCTGTTGTCCCGGGAGTGGTATTCGATAGAAATCTTAACCGTCTGGGATACGGCCGCGGTTTTTATGATAGACTTCTCGCGCATATTCCAAAGAGAGTTAAAAAAATATCACTTTGTTTTGATATCCAGGTAATTGATATGATTCCTGTATCTAAAAATGATATCAAGGTCGATCTTTTGATCACGGATACTGGAATTTATTATCCTCAGAATATTCTTATGAAATAGAATAATAGATTACGGGAACCGGTAATATATAATCCATTATTGATAATGATGTTATAAAAAAAGTAAAAATAATATGAATGATCGCGATTATAGTGCCGGTATAGCAATTCTTATTCCGGCCTACAATGAAGAGAAGTATATTGAAGCTGTAATTAAAGGCTGCCTTGAATATAATCTTGATATAATCATTATCGATGACGGTTCAACCGACAATACTATTAAAATTGTAGAATCAATCAAAGCACCGGAAAATATCAAAATAATACCGATTAAACATATTATAAACAGGGGAAAGGGACAGTCTCTTAAAACAGGTTTCAGCTATATTGTCGAGAATAATTATTCCGGGATTATAACTATCGATGCTGACGGGCAGCACGATACCCGTGAAATCGAGAACTTCTTAAAAGCCATTGAAAAAGATAAACCGGATTTGATAATAGGTAACAGGCTTGGAAATACCAAAAATATGCCATTCGTAAGATTGGCCACAAATGTCTTTACTTCCTGGATCATTTCTAATATCGCGGGGAGGAGAATCAGCGATGTGCAGTCAGGATTCAGGTATATAAGCACGAGAGTTCTAAAAAACATCAAGCTGGAAACCAGAAACTTTGATACCGAACCGGAAACAGTCATCAAAGCAAGCTGGCTGGGGTATAATATAAAAAACATACCTATTGCTACTATATATCATAAAGATTTCGTCAGTTATGTAAATCCTATTACCGATACCATTAAATTTTTTAAACTGGTATTTAAAAGCCTTAAATGGAAGCGCAGGTTCAGTAAGAAATGACGGACCATCAATTAAAAAATCTGATATAACTCATAAAAAACTGCAGACAAAAACATGACAAATATGATAATCAAAGAAGTGACCGGAATGGCCTTATTCTTAAATTTATTTCTGTTTATGTATTCGCCTGTGGTCAACGCCATTACGCGATAGAATATTTCAATGGAAAAAAGTGTTATTACTTCTCCCGGAATAGAGGTTCCATGCCTTATGGTCCCTGAAAACAAAAATATAATAGTAAAAAGACCAGTGATAAAACTTGCAGGAAATGCCGCTTTCAAGTAGCCCAGACCGAAATATCCCGAAGTGGATAAAAGATTTCCCAGAAAAATAGCCGCTAATATATAACCATAGGACATGCCTTCCCGGTATTCGCGTATTCCAAAAACACTCTGCAGTATTTTGAATTTATCCGTTATAAAGACGCTTGCATTCTTGAAAAAATAAAAAAATAAAAAACCCAGAGCAGCTCCCGCAAGGAGGATAAGCAGGCATTTTAGAAAAATTGAAAAATACTGTTTTAACATTCCGAAGGATTTTCCTCTTTTATGATATCTATCATTATTTTACTTATCTTCTTATCAAAGTCTTTACCGGAACATCTTTCCAGCTCTTTTATGGCTTTTTTCTGAGTCAACGCCGTTTTATAGGGCCTGTTTGAAGTCATTGCGTCATATGCATCCGCCACTGTAAGTATTTTGGCAAAAAGAGGGATTTTATCTCCTTCTATCCCGGATGGATATCCACTGCCATCTATTTTTTCATGGTGGTATAAGATTGCATTTGCTGAATTTTTTAAAAATACGATTTCCTTTACTATTTCATACCCTACTTCGGGATGTTTTTTCATTTCCATCCAATCGGCATCATCATACTTCCCCGGTTTGTTGAGGATGCTTAAATCTATCTGTACTTTACCTATGTCGTGCAGATTAGCGATATTTATCAATATATCGACATCAAATTCATTAAGCCTTAACTTCCTGGCAATCTTTTCGGCATACTCTGCCACCCTTACTGAGTGTCCGGCAGTATATGGATCCTTTGCGTCTATTATTTTCACAATCTGCTTGATGCTGTTTAAAAGTGTCTTTCTTTCTTTGACTCTAAGCATATAAGCATATTGAGCAATTATCAATGGGAGTAATGTAAAAATAATTGTAAATAGTCCATACAACTTATATAAAAAAGTTACAGCAATTGTCATAACAATTAAAAATAATTTAAATGGAATCAACCATGCATAATTATAGATCCACATATTTATAAAATTTTTATTTTCACTGATAGAAATAGCCTCAGCTGTAAGTAATGTATTTAAGAAAAATCCGATATAAGCAGCTAAGAATATAAAACCGATATTGGCAGGATTAAAGAAATTAAGAACAGCTCTATTATATGTATTTTCGAATACTATGCTTGCAGCGCCTATGGATATCAAATATTGACCAGCATTAAAAAGATGTTTATAGTGGGGAACTTTTTTAACGAATTCTTTTATATTAAAAATAGAAAATGCTGTAACTAAAATAGCAGTAGAGGGGCCGAAAAGAATTAAACTTGCAAATGAAATTTCAAAATTTACCGCAACACTACCAGTTCTTGGAAGTGGTGATGAAAGATTATCTGCCATAAAAGCCAGTGCACCAAATAAAGCCATCCCAATTAATGATATATCTCTATACTTTAAAAGGATATATACAAATATAGATAGCCCGGTTATAAATATAAAGTAAATATATATCTTTAAAACCGGGCTACTATTTTTTTCTACCAAACTATGTACTCCTATATTTTAGTAAAATATAGAGCATTATACCAAAAAATATAGTTTGTTATAATATAAATTTATTGTCTACTTACCATCTAACATTGGCAGCTATTCCGATCAGAGAAGCCAGCGCTATTAAAATTCTTACTAATTTTTTCATTATTTTCACCTCCTCTAAAACAAATAAATCACTGTTAATTAAATTTTACTTCTATACCAGTTCTTGAAGACTTCTATATACTCTTTAATCTCCTGGTTGAAAATCAATAGAATTATTATAATTATCAAAATTACAATTACGGCTATTGCTACCTTCTCCCATACGGTAAATCGGGATTTTTTATCTTCGTTACCAACCATCACATTATAAATCTATATTGATTGTCTGGTTCTGCTTTCTATAAAATCATCCAGGCTGCCCGCCGGAATCCTCCATGAACTTCTGCCTTCCCTTACCTTAAATCCCTTCAGCCTTCCTGTTTTCAATAAGTTCCATATATTATCCACTGATAATTTTAAAATTCTTGCAACCTGCTCAGCTGTATATAATACCGGTTCCCTGTAATCCGGTTTCACTGCATCTTCGCCTATGAATTCTTTTAAAAACACTTCCAGGTCATCCTCTTTTATTCTTATAGCTTTACCCATCCTTATAGCCGGTAATTTCTTTATCATAACCACTCTTATTACCTCTGCCTCGCTTATACCAACCATCTCCGAAACTTCTTTTATGGTATATAATTTTTTTTCTTCATCCATTTTTAAAAAATAACCTTTTCCAGATCAGGCATACCTGCCTGTAAATCAAGAATATCAAAGGAACTTCTGCCGCTGGCTATGATTCTTCTTCTATCTTCTGGTATAAAAGATATCCGGTCATATACGGAAATACCCGATATATCTTTCCATTCGTCTATATAAGTCTTTTCATTCCGGTTAATCTTATTGAAAATAATCCCTTTTCTCTGCCCCGGGGGAAGGAATTTTTGAAAATTGATAACTCTCGGAACCATCTTTATATCCGGAGATAGTACCAGGATGGAAGCAGTAGAAAGATTTAACATCTCAAGCGAAATATTGTCATACCTGAAAGGAACATCGGCTATTATTATGTCATATTTGCTCCTGGCAGAATAAACTATACTGTCCAGCATATCAATATTGAATTTATCGCTCTGATATATGGACAATGGGGGCTGAAGGATATCGATCCTGTCATTACCGGTCAGACTTATTACGGATTTATCAAAACAATCTATTCCCTGGGTAATCTTTTCGATGAACACGCTTAAATTCGGTGATAAATTCAAATCAAGATTAATGGCGAGATCCGACGGACCCTCACAAAAATTTAGATCTATAATCAGTATTTTCCCTCTGACAATATCTTTCAAATACCAGGCGAAATTAAAAACTATGCTGGTTTTTCCGACTCCACCCTGTACCGAGTAAAAAGAAATCACCTGTTGTGTTATAAATCTGTATTTTTCTTTATCTTTTGGAGCCGGCTTAAAATTCAAATCATCTACAATCTCCAGTATCCTCTTCAGATCATCTAATTTTTCTATATTTCCGGTAAAAATATTCCCGGGCAGGGCACTTTTTTTATCATTTGAGTCGGTAATAATAACCTCACTATCAGTATTATCATTTATATAACCCGAGATTTCTTCATAATTTTTTAATTTTGCAGATAATACAATATATTTAGGCATATATTCTTCTAAATAATGCTTGATGTAGCTTGTATTGTTTAAAATCAATATATTGTGATTTTTCAATTTTATACGCGGTAAATTTTGGATGAATTCTTTTTTTTCGGTTATTACAAGAATTATTTCCATATTTTGAAGTATTGCTAAATTATAATACAATAATTATAGAATAGTTATAAATCAATAATAGAACTATAACATTTGATTGTCAACAGTTATTCTGGCCAATTTAGTGCTTGTTACTGTTATTTTATGCCGGGACTTAAAAAGATAAGGAATTTTAAATTATTCCGGGTTCAAATAGGATGATTATAGTTACATGAGTCAATTGAAAAGCATGAATTGGTTTTTTCAAACTAAAATACACAAAAGTCAGGATTAACTTGAAAGAAGCTTTGCGGTTAATTTTAAATCTTCATCTGATTTTATACTGATTTCTTTATATATCGATCTTTCACCGGCAATTATTTTTATATTTTTCCTGGGTACGCCAATCTTGCCGGAAATAAAATTTATAAGTTCTTTATTGGCCTTCCCCTTTTCGGGCACAGCAGCAAGTTTTATTTTTATTCTGTCACCGTAAAAACCATGAACACGGGTAACCGCTGAATCAGGTTTTACAATTAATTTTATTGTTTCAGTCTTCATCGGTTTTAAAGAAATCATTGATTATATCCGGATTGGCTATATCTATTTTCTTTTTCATTCTCCTGGGTTTATAGTCATAATCCATTTCTTCCTTTTCTTCGGACTGATAAATTTCCGATTGTTCCTTTTTCTCTATATCGGCTCCCCCTTCCTCTTCTTTTTCCTCCTCTTTATCTGTTTCTTCTTCTATTTCTTTTTCTTCCTCTATTTCTGTTCTTTTATTCTCCCTTATGTTTTCGAGTATATTTAATCCTTTTTCACTTAAATATGTTGATTTTTTATTTTCCCGGACATATTCATCTGCATCAGTGGTATTTGTATCTAAATCCTTCTTTCCAATCTCAGGAATATTAAGAGATATTCCTTCACCTAATTTTGAAGTGTTTTTTTTCAAATCCTCTACCAGTTTTTCAATTTTATCTTTAAAGTCTTCATATTTCACGCTCAGTTCTTTTATATCCCTTTCCAGCTCTGCTTTCCTGCTCAATAAATCTTTATATGATTTCTCCTGCTCTGCAACTTTAGTTCTTATCAACTCCTCGGCTTCCAATTCTGCCTTCTGTTTTATATCCTCGGCAATCTTATGGGCAGATACAAGTGCTTCCTGGATTACTTTTTTCATTTCACCTGATTCTTTATTTCCCTCGTATTTTAATCTTTCGATATTTTCCTGAAGCTCTTTTTGAGATCTTTGCAATTTATCGAATTCCACCGTAAGAATATCTAAAAATTTATCGACCTCTTCAGGTTTGTATCCTTTAAATACGACATGAAATTCTTTTTTCTGGATACTCTCCGCATTTATATTCATTATTTCCTCCCCATACTTTTATCCGTATATATCTATATTTTATATAAAACTTTAAAAATACTGCAGCCTTCTAATCAAGCAGATCCTTCAGTTCGTTCGCTTTCTTTTTAGCACTTTCTATGGCCCCGTAAATTATTTTATCAAGTCTTTTTTTCTCAAATTCTTCAATGGCTCTTTCGGTTGTACCGCCAGGAGACGCAATCTTTTTGATTAAATCGTCAAGTTCGATTCCGGATTCAGCAATAACAGTTCCTGTTCCGTTCATTGTAGCAATCACCAATTTTTTTGATATTTCCGGATCCAGACCATTATTTATTCCAGATTTTATCAAATATTTACAAAAAAGAAAGAAATAGGCCGGTCCGCTTCCACTCAGAGCGGTTGCTACATCCTGGTATTTATCATCGATTATCACATAATCTCCTGTGCTTTTCATCAATTTTTCAGTAAAGGATAAATCCTCATCTCTTGTAAATTTGCCCCTGCTTATGGCAGCCATGCCTTTTCTAAACAATGCCGGATAGTTGGGCATTACCCGTATGACTGAAGCATTCGAATCTAAAATTTTTTCTATATAATCTGTAGATACCCCGGCTGCAATACTTATGATTGAATTTACCTTATAATCAAAACAGGTTCTGAGTTCATACAATACGGTTTTGATATCCTTTGGTTTCACAGATAAAAGAACATATCTGCTTTTTTTTACAATATCCGAAATTCCTCCAGCAATACATACATTATATTTTGTTTTAATATATTTTCTGCGGGAACCGTCTATGTCATAGGATATAATTTCTTCAGTGTTCAAAAAGCCTGAATCCAGTATTCCTCCAAGTATTGCTTCGCCCATATTTCCACAGCCTATCATTCCCAGTTTATAACTGTACAAATGAATACCCTCTTTTTTTAAAAGTGATCGTAAAAACCCTCTTCCCGCAGCAATTCTTTTTCCTCGGAGTTGACTTCTACATTGAAGGGAGTAATCAAAAAAACTTTTTCTGCCACCTTTTTGATATTACCTTCCAGAGCATAAGTAAGCCCGCTGCAAAAATCTATAACTCTTTTACCCAGTTCCTGATCAGCTTTCTGCAGGTTGATTATCACGGGAATATTATCCTTGAAATTATCTGCAATTATCTGTATCTCCTCGAATTCTTTGGGTTCTGCAATAAAAACCCTCGATTTGATTCCATCTCTTCCGGAATCGATCGATGAAATTTTTCTTGGTGTTTTTGAACCAAAAATATGGCCCCTCCCCGGATTCTCTTTTTCATGAACAGAATCTATTTTACCACTTTTATCTCTCAATGTTCTGACTTTTACTTTTTCTGTTTCCATGCCTTCTGTTTCGTCCAGATCTATTTCATCTTCATCAGATATACCAAAAAAAGAAAGAGTCTTCTTAAAAAATCTACTCATTCAGCCTCCTCTGTATGATTAAAATTCATTCAAAAATGATAGAACCGATCCTTATCATTGTGGCACCTTCCTCGATTGCCACCCTGTAATCATTACTCATCCCCATCGATAGTTCTTTTAACCTGATATTTTTAAAATCATTATTCGATTTATCCCGGAGAATTCTTAATCCACTGAAAATTTCCCTTATGTATCCGAAATCATCTGTTAAAGGCGCAATAGTCATCAGACCTTCTAAATTTATATTTTTAAAATTTAACGATTTTTCAATAAAATCATGCAAATCCTCCGGTTTCATGCCATATTTAGACTGTTCCCCGGAAATGTTGACCTCTGCCAATAGTCTTTGAACTTTATTTAATTTTTTAGCTTCATCGTTTACTTTATTTAAAGTACTTATATTATCTATTGAATGTATGAATTCTACCAGCGGAACTACTACTTTTATTTTCCTGCTCTGAAGATGTCCAATAAAATGCCACACCGGATCTCCTTTAACCGCATTGTATTTTTCTTCCAACTGATCTGCTCTATTTTCCCCAAAGTTTCTAATACCCAGATCATAAACCGATTTTACCTGTCCGGCGGAAGCATATTTAGCAGCAGCTATTATTTTTATTTCTCTGCTGTCTCTACCGATTTTATTACAGACGGCATCTATTTCTTTTTTTAGATTATTGATATTCCTTTTTAATCTTTCAGTTTCCTTAATTGGACCAATGCTATCTTTCATAATTTAATAATTACAATTACCTGATAATTGCTATTCCTGCCTGTCTTCCGGTTTCCTTGTTTCTTCTGTATGAAAAAAAATTCTCATTACAATAAGTACACTTCCCACAATCATAAATATTTTCTTCACTTATCCCTGATTTTCCCAACTGAATGCGATTTAGATCAACAAGGTCCAGGTAAATATCATTGTTTTTCCTTGCAAAAAAACTTCCCAGACCAAATTTATCCGTAAATTTTTTTAGAATATTACTATCGATTTTATAACAGCATTTCCTTATACTGGGACCAAAAGCAATAAAAATATCTTTGCTTTTACTTCCGAAATTTATCTTCATATATGAGATTACTTTTGCCGGCAGTTCCTTCAAGGTTCCTCTCCATCCTGCATGAACGGCAGCAATCACTTTGTTGTCTATATCTGTCATCAGTATCAGATTACAGTCCGCTCCCATTACCATAATCGGTATATTTTTCAAATCAGTAATCAGGCAATCAGCTTCTTCCATAATATTGTCCGATTCAAGTTTCATATTTTTATTGATATTCAATATATTTGTTCCGTGTACCTGTTTTGCCGAATATATTTTCCTATTTTTTTTCAGTTCAAGTTTCTTTAAAATCGTTTCCCTGTTCTTCCTGACATTTTCCTCGCTCTCACCGGTATGGTAATCGATATTAAAAGGATCAGACTCGCCATTATCCTGTACGCCTTTACTGGTTGTAAAACAAAAAATTATTCCATGATTATTTTTTAAATAATTCGATAAATATACTGGGAGGTTATGCGCCGATATATTTTCCATATCTATCATTTCAAACTTTCCAATCATTTGAGATAGATTATTTTTTATTTTTTCTTAAGAAAGTAGGTATATCGAGATAATCGTCATCTTCTATAGATTTGAAGTCATCTTCTGATATTTTTTTAAAATCTTCTTTTTTATTTTTTTCGGATAATATTTCTTTTTCAAATTCAAATAATTTCTTCTCTACTTCCTTTTTCCTCTTCTGATTTTCATCCGGTTTTGCTTTTGGAGCTTTCCGGGATTCGAATCCTGTGGCAATGATAGTGACCTTTACATTATCATTCATGCTTTCATCGATAACCGCCCCAAAGATAATATTGGCATTTGGACTCGAAGCATTCCTTATGATTTCCGCTGCCTGATTGACTTCAAAAAGTTTTAAATCCGGCCCGCCGGATATATTAAGCAGAATTCCATTTGCCCCTTCTATGGAAGTTTCAATCAGGGGACTGTTGATCGCGTTCTGGGCAGCTTTGATAGCCCTGCTTTCACCTGATGCCGTTCCGTCCCCCAGTATTGCATTCCCTGCATTTTTAATAATAGATTTTACATCCGCGAAATCCAGATTAATAAGCCCGGGCAGAGTTATTAAATCAGTGACCCCTCTTACACCTGCCCGGAGTACATTATCTGCCAACCTGAATGCATTAATAAGCGTGGTATTATCATCGGAAATCTCCAGCAGCCTGTCATTTGGTATGATTATCAGAGTATCGACTTTGTCTTTTAAATTGTCGATTCCTTCTTCGGCCTGGCACATCCTTTTTCTGCCTTCAAATGTGAATGGTTTTGTTACAACCGCAATCGTCAGGCACCCCGCTTCTCTGGCAGCCGCAGCAATAATAGGAGCGGCACCGGTTCCCGTCCCACCGCCTTCGCCTATGGTCAAAAAAATCATATCCGCATCTTTTACAACCTCTTTAATAGATTCTATGGATTTTTCTGCAGCCACTCTTCCTATTTCAGGGTTAGATCCTGCACCCAGTCCGCTTTCGCCTATCAGCACCTTCCTGTCGGCACTTGACATCATAAGAGCCTGGGCATCAGTATTTACCGCCACGAATTCACATCCGCTCAAATTATCTTCCATCATCCTATTTATGGCATTATTGCCGCCTCCGCCTACTCCTATTACCCTTATGACTGCGTAATAGCTTTTATCAAAATCCATGCTCACTGCTATCACCTACTTTCATTTTTTAAAATTTTTAAAATAAACTCTTTAAATCTGTTAGCAAAAGTATTTTGCTCTTTCTTTTCCCCTATCTGGTCCAGAGTCCGGTAATTCTTCATCTGATAGGCATATTTTAATAAACCCACTCCTGTGGAATAGATAGGATCGCTTATTACTTCCTGGGGTCCTTCAGTGTCATATGGAACTCCCAATCTCACAGGTAAATTAAAAACAGAATTTGCAAGCGGAGCCAGTCCTTTAAGCATAGATGACCCTCCTGTTATAACCAGTCCGCAGGGAACTTCATGTATGAAACTATAACCTTCAACCTTTTCTTTAACAAGACCCAGCATTTCCTTTACCCTGCAATTAACTATATTATACAATCTTATGTTTAATGTTGTCTTATTACTGTCTATCTTTATGTCGCCTATATTTACTTTGTTTAAAGTATCATAAAAATTGTAGTCTACATTGGCAAATTTTCTTTTGATTTCTTCTGCTTTTGGAAGTGTTATGTTGAGGCCGATGGAAATATCATTCGTTATCAAATCTCCTCCTACAGGCAGGCAGTATGTAAATACCATCTTCTTATCTTTATATATTGCCACATCGGTCGTTCCCCCTCCTATATCAAGGAGTATCACTCCACTTTCTTTTTCTTCCGGAGTCAGCACTGCCTCGCTTGAGGCAAGTGCCTCTATTATCATGTCCTCTACTTCAACTTTAGCAGCCCTTACACTATTTACTACATTATTTATAAGAGAAGCCGTTCCATAAACAGCCAGAAGCTCGACAGATAATTTATTTGCCGATAAACCTATCGGATCTATAATGCCTTTTTCCTCATCGATGACAAATTGTTTGATCAGAGTGTGTATAATCTCATATTGAGAAGACAGGTTCACTTTATTTGCTGTCGAAATAAGTCTATCTACATCTGCTTTTCTTATTATATTATTAGGTGAATTGATGTTTACATCGCACCAGTTACTAATAAAAGAAATATGCTTTCCCGTTACCCCTATATAGGCGCTATCAACAAATACCTTTGTGGTTCTTTCTGCCATTTCTATCGAATGAAGTATGGACTTTGTCGCTTCATTAATATCTACAATAAGACCCTTCTTTATGCCATTGGAATGGGAAATCCCATAACCTTTTATTTTTAGTATATTGTTTTTTTCTACCTTTCCGATCAAAGTGGTGATTTTAGTAGTTCCTATATCAATACCTGCGATGTATTCTTCATTTGCCGACAATTGGACCTCCGCTATCTTATCTTAATACAGGACTTTCCGGACTTCTTATATCAATTACATTATAATCCATTTCTTCCTCTAATATCTTTTTTAGTATTTCTATTTTTTTAACCGTATTACTGCTGTCACCAAAAATTATTTCTTTTCCATCTGTTGTTTCAAATACAATGTCTCCTGATATATTATCTTCAAGCCTTGCCTCGTTTATTATATTTTTCATTTCGATGTCAAAGGCTTTATAAATATCTATACAGCTCAATGCGTTCTTTTTTGCAATTTTTTCTCCTACATTGATATTATAACTGACTGCATTTTTTATCAGAAGTAAATCTTTGTAACTATTCAGATTTTTTTCTGTTATCCTGTCCAGAATCACTCCTTCGCCATCCATAAGGAAATAATCGTTCTTATACACTATTATAAGTTCAGGTTTTCTCTCGGTCAGTTTTACTATTACCCTGTCAGGAAAAATTTTTCTGAGTTCCGCTTCTTTTACCCAGGTCAATCCTCCCGTTATTGTCTCTTCAATTGTTTTCTTATTGATTTCAAATATATTGGCCCCTATTACTTCGGGTATCAGATCCAGTATTTCTTCATTCTTGTAATGTGTATTCTCTTCTATGTCTATATTTTTTACTTTAAAATATTCGCTGTTATAAAAAAAATTCAATCCCCAGACCGCTGATGCAAAAAATATAACAATAAGCAGTAATTTAATAAAACTCCAGATTCTTCTTCTGAGAATCTTTCTTTTTCTTGTCAGTATGATATTTTCATTATTTTTAATTTTATCACCTGAAACTATACTTTCAAACTTGCCAGATCCAATATTATCTCCACTAATAGATCAAAATTAATTCCTGCAGCTTCGGCTGCTTTAGGAACCAGGCTTGTAGCAGTCATGCCGGGCATTGTGTTTAATTCAAAAAAATAAGCATTGTTTTTTCCGTCCAGAATAAAGTCAGCCCTCGATATCCCGCTGCACTCGAGTACTTTATGGCATTTTACTGCTGTTTCCGATATATGACGGGTTAATTCACTGGAGAGTTCCGCAGGAACTACATATTCCGTCATTCCCTTTGTATATTTTGCCTCATAATCATAGAAACCGCTTCTGGGTTTTATTTCAATTATCGGAAGTGCAACCGGATCCTTACCTATGACACTTACTGTCAATTCACGGCCCTTTATATATTCTTCAATTAAAATTTTTTCATCATATTTTGATGCATCTTCAATGGCATGTTCCAATTGTTCGTCACTTCCCGCAATTTTGACTCCTATAGTTGAACCTTCGCTATTCGGTTTGACTATTACCGGATAAGAAAGTTTTCTACCTAAAAATAGACCTGTTTTCGACGAATTTTTTTTGTTACCTGCATCCAGAGTGGCGTATTGAGGAGTAAGTATGCCTTCATATTCTAAGATCCTCTTTGTGAGTACCTTATTGATTGCAATAGCGCTGCCCAGCACACCCGAACCTGTATATGGAATTTTCATGATTTCCATCAGTCCCTGGACCGTACCATCTTCGCCGTATCTTCCATGAAGAGCCAGGAATGCCAGATTTATCTTTTTTAAGTCATTATAGAAATCATTTTTTAAGTCTATGAAAGTAGTATTATATCCTGATTTCAAAAGCGACCTGTAAATATTTTCTCCGGTTAGAAGTGATATTTCTCTTTCAGAGGAAATTCCACCTGCTATCACTCCGATTCTTAACGATTTTTTCTTTTTTCTGATTTCGGGATCCTGAAATTTTTTTAATAAGTCAGCCATATTAAAATCCGATTAGCTTCACTTCATATTCTAATTTTATTCCAAACTTTTCCATAACCATACTCTTTGCTATTTTAGAGAGGATGAATATGTCTTTCGATGTGGCATTGTCAAAATTTTCGATATAATTTGCGTGCTTGCTCGATATCCTGGATCCGCCATAAATAAAACCCTTTAAACCGCATGCCTCTATCAATTCTCCGGCCGATCCGGAACCGTAAATAGGGTTCCTAAAAAAACAGCCGGCGCTTTTTGCATTTACCGGTTGCGTTAATTTTTTATTTTTTATTCTCTCTTTTATTTTTATTAAAATATTATTTCTATCGGATTTCCTGGTTTTTAAAACTACCCCTGTAAGTACCGCCAGATCCGGAATATAGAAATGACGGTAATTGAAATCACTGTTTTTCAGAACACTGGATTTTTCCATGATAATTCCGTCATTATTTGATATATAGCTTATACTCTCTATAAAATTGCAGATTCCCGTATTTTTGCTTCCGCTATTGCCCATTACACTGCCGCCAATTGTACCGGGTATGCCGGAGAGGTCCGAAAAATCATATCCTCTTTCCGCTGAACTATTCACGAATTTCGAAAGGTTATAAGCCGCCCCGGCAATGATTTTATCTCCATCCGCAAATCTCAGAAAATCAAAATCCTTTCCGAGTCTTATGATCACAATATCATTATATTCATCGTTAAATATAATGTTTGTACCATCTCCCACTACTATAAACTTAATTTTATTTTTTATACAGGTATCTATAATTTTTTTTAAATCTTCCATTCTATCCGCAGCAAAACAACACAGTGCTTTTCCGCCGGTCTTGATTGAAGTCAAGACCGATATATCCGCATCAAAAACGATATTATCAAGCGAAGTACACTTTACTGCTCTCTTGATTTCTTCTCTGGTCAGTATTTCCACTTTCATATTAATATATCATAATTAAATTTTTAATATCTCGTCTGTGACCCTGGTAATATCTCCTGCTCCCATTAACAGTATCATATCATCCTGCTTCATATTGATTTCCAGATATTCGGTTACATCCTGCAATTTTGGAATATAGATTATTTTTTTTCTAAAACCATTATCTAACAGAGTGTCAATCAAAGTTTTACCGGTAATACCCGGTATTGGCTGTTCTCCCGAACCATAGACATCGGTAATTATAAGGATATCGCCTGTATCGAAACAACCGTTGAATTTATCCTTTAAATTAGCCAGCCTGGAATATCTATGCGGCTGAAAAACTATGATTATTCTTTTATTCTTTTCCTGCATGGCAGCTTCCAGCGTTGCTTTTACTTCAGAAGGATGATGTGCGTAATCGTCAAAAATAACGGCACCTTTTTTTTCTCCTCTTTTTTCAAATCTCCTCTTTACTCCGGTAAAAAACTTAAGTATATCGGAAGCTTTTTCCATATCAAGACCCATACCATAACATACCGCAAATGCTGCCAGGCTGTTCTTTATGTTATGCAGACCCGGTACGTTTAGCTTTACTTTTATCTTCCCGGATTTTTTATCTTTCTCTTTATCACGGATAACAAGGGTATAAGAGGAAGTAAGATTGGAAAATTTTATATTTTCGGCATAAATATGATTTTCAGGATTGATCCCATAATATATGATTTTTTTATCATCGGATTTGAAGAAATCCTTCAGATATTCTTCGTCACCATTAAGAATTACCATACCTCCGGATATGGTATTGGTTATGAATTTTAGAAAGCTCTGTTTTATTTCATCAATATCTTTATAGAAATCAAAATGATCTCCCTCTATATTGGTTACCACACTTATAAAAGGCTTGTATTTTAAAAAGGATCCATCGCTTTCACATGCTTCCGCTACCACGTATTCACCCTTCCCATGTCTTGCATTTGATCCCAATTCATTTAACTCTCCTCCAACCATTATAATTGGATCCAGATCCAGTCCCCTGAATATCAGAGAAATCATAGAAGTTGTGGTAGTCTTACCGTGGGTTCCTGAAATTGCAATGCCTTTCCTGCTGTTCAAGATCCAGGCCAATACATCGGATCGGGCAAGCAGGGGAATTTTTTTATTAACCGCAGCTCTCATTTCCACATTATTTTCAGGTATCGCTGTAGAATAAATAACTGTATCGGCACTTTCGATATTTTTTTGGTTGTGACCAATAAAGACTTTAATGCCTTCATTTTTTAGAACACTCGTATAGTGGGATTCCTTTATATCCGAACCTGAAACCTTAAATCCCATACAATGCAGTACGTGGGCTATTGCGCTCATCCCTGCTCCGCCTATCCCGATAAGAAAGCATCTTTTGCTCTTTTTTAAAACATCATAATTATTTTTCAACTTTAGTTCTCCATCAGTTTTGAAGTGATAATCTGTGCACTATTTATATACCTGTCCTTTATTTCTATATTTTTCATATTCTTATATTTTTTATGGTTATCCCTCATAAGCGATTCTATAACTTCAGCTATTTTTCCACTGTCAAGGTCCCTGTCTTCGATTAGAATTGCTTTACCTCTTTTTGCCAGAAAAACCGCATTATAGAATTGATGATTGGCAACTGCATCCGGATAAGGAACAAGTATCGAGGGTATGTTATATTCAATTAATTCCGATACAGTATTTGCGCCCGCTCTTGAAATTATCAAATCCGAAATTCTATATATTTCCTGCATTTCATGTATATATGGGAAAATATTTAAAACCAACTTATCCCGGGATTTGAAAAATTTATTTTTGCTACCGACAAGTTTACCGTAGAAACGGCTGCCGCAAATAAGCAATATCTGGATCTCATCTTTATTTCTAAAATGATTGTAAAGATCCATAACAGTATTATTTATTTTTTCGGCACCCAGACTTCCGCCAAACGCGACTACTGTGAATCTACCTTCTTCAAGGCCCCATTTCTTGAATTCCGATTTTATTTTACCCGATTGTCTTATCGCTTTTCTTAGTGGATTTCCGGTAAAAACCACCCTGCCTTTTTTTACTTTAAAATATCTGGCCGTATCTTCAAAACTAATAAAAATATATTTTGAAAATCTGGAAAATAATTTATTCAGCCTTCCGGGAATATAATTTTGTTCATGCAGAGCTATCTTTTTAAAATTAAAAATACCTGCTGCAAGGACCGGGGCACAAATATAACCACCCATACCCAGTATTATATCAGGTTTAAACCTCAACACTATCTTTAATGATTGAAAAAAACCTGAAGTAAACCAGTATAAAAATTTCACTATGTTTAGGAATTTTCTAAATATATTTCCGCTGAGAATCAAACCGCTGGATTTTATGTTTTTATAGTTTATATTAAATGCCGGTATCAATTCTTTTCCCAATCCTTTATCGGACCCTATGAAAAAAAGCTCGCATAAAGGATAATTGTCTTTTATATATTCTATTATTGCCATGGCCGGATAAAGATGCCCTCCGGTTCCTCCGCCGCATATTAATATTTTTTTTCTCATATGACCCTATCGCTTAGATTTCAGATTATCTTATTTAAATTATTCCGATAATTCCGGATTCTTTTGAGGTAATGAATTTTGTCTTGATATATTTAAAAGCATACCGGCTGTTATCATACTGACAAGAAGTGATGACCCTCCGGAACTGATAAAAGGAAGCGTCAGGCCGGTTATTGGAAGTAGTCCGATTACCACGGAAATATTGATCAGCGCAGGGATTATTATAATACTTGTAAGACCGACTGCCATTACTCTGCCAAAATAATCTTTTGCTTTCATACAGACTCTGATTCCAAAAACCATGAATAGAACAAATAGAATGACTACAAGAATGGTACCTACCAGTCCCAATTCTTCACCTATAATCGCAAAGATGAAATCTGTATGTGCTTCCGGAAGATAGGAATACTTCTGTATACTATTTCCAAGACCTAATCCGGTCAGGTTTCCCGAACCCAGAGCAATCAGAGACTGAGAGATCTGAAAATTGACCTCTCCTATTTCACCTTTTCCATTCAAGAGTCCGATTATCCTGCTGATAAAGGCGAAAAGCCTCTGCCTTTGATAATCTTCTGAAAATAAATATGCTAATGTCACAGTCAATCCAATAAATCCAAGACCAAAAAAATGTTTAAAGCTTACTCCCCCTGCATATAAAACTATAAATATTATTAATCCTATGACCACCACCGTACCCAGATCAGGTTCCAGGAATATCAGAACAGCAACCACGCATAATGCCAGAAATGATGGGAAAATTATATTTTTAATAAGTTTATTATCCTTATATCTCCGATCGAGATTATCACAAAACATAATAAGCAGAGCTATCTTCACAAATTCGGAAGGCTGAATGCTGAAGAACCAGAAATTCAACCATCTTCTGTATCCATTGATCACGATTCCAAAACCCGGTATAAAGACCAGAGCAAGCAACGCTATCGATATAAGCATTATATAGTTGGATAATTTTCTATAATGATGATAGTTTATCCTCGAAGTTATGATAAAAAAAATAAAAGAAATTACCCACCATATTATCTGTCTTCTTATAAACCAGTAGGGATCGTTAAAGTATCTCTCGCCTATCGAGGTAGAAGAACTTGATATCATAATGAGTCCGATTATCGACAGTATTAAAGTCAGAATAAATAGAAAATAATATTCTATATCAACTTTTAAAAAATTATATCGTCTGACATTGATTCTTTTTTCCATAGCACTTTATTTTTCGGAAAATACCAAATTTTTAAACCTGTTCCCTCTTTCTTTATAATCTTTAAACATATCCATACTTGCACATGCGGGTGAGAGCAACAGCACTTCTCCCGGGGCAGCAACTTCAAATCCTTTTTTTACGGCATCTTCAAGTGTGCCGCATTTATATACATTATAATCGCAGTAACTTTTCATCACTTCTTTATAAATGGATTGAGAAGTTTCTCCGATCAAGATAAGATTCTTTACTTTTTTATTCAGAACCGGTATTAACCCGGAAAAATCCATGTCTTTGTCTTTACCGCCCATGATCAATGTAATTTCTTTACCAAAGCCATCGATGGCCACAATAGTCGCATCAGGATTGGTTGATTTAGAATCATTAAAGCACCTTAAACCTTTTATATAACCCAGGTATTCCAATCTATGGTCGAGGGGCTTAAAACTATCAATTGTTCCTTTAATGCTTTTTTTGTTTGTCCCCATTAAAACCGCTGCTGCAACAGAAGCCATGATATTGGATATATTATGTTTGCCCTTTAAAAGGGTATTTTTTATATTGATGTCTCCACTGTTTTTCCATATCCGGTAATAGATATGGTTATTCTTATAAAAAAGATTCACATTCTCTTTTGGTTCCAGACCAAACTTAATTATTTCCGGTAATCGGCTGCGGTTTTTTAAAATGATCTTTATTTTTTCGTTTATGTTCCTGTCATCGTTGTTGACAATCGACCAATCATTTTCATTCTGGTTTAACATCAATTTTAATTTCAAATTGATATAGTTTTCAAAAGTCTCATGCCTGTCCATGTGATCACTTGTAATATTCAAAATCACGCTTATGTGCGGTTTGAAATCATATATCCGTTCCAATTGAAAACTGCTGACCTCTATTACCCTTACCAGACTCTTCTGATAATCTGAATCTGCATTTTCGGGATCTATGGTATCTATTAATGGCAATCCTACATTACCGCAAACTATGCAATTATTCGCTGCATCTTCGAGAAGTTTTCCAATCAGATTTACCACTGTCGTTTTTCCATTTGTACCGGTTACGGCAATAGTCTTATTCTGTGCCTCATTACTCAATAGCCTCCACGCCAGTTCCAATTCGCTCCAGATAGGAATCCCGTATTTTGACGCCAGTTTTATTATCGGAAAATTACCCGGAACACCGGGACTGATTATTACAAGATCCGTTTTTTTCAATATCTCTTTTCCCCCTGATATATTCTTACCCAGCAATATTTCCAGATTACTATGCTCCGCATACGGAAACCCGTTAAATGCATCCTCAGGATTCAATCCCGGATTACTATCGATTCCTGTTATGGAAGAACATTGATCAAGCAATTTTTTTATTACTGAAATTCCTGTTTTACCAAGACCGATTACAAGCAAATTTTTATTTTTGACCGGATCAAATATATCTGCCATTTTTATTAGTCTATGAATTTTAAATAATAAATAAAAAATCCCACTCCGGCAAATAAAGCACTTACCAGCCAGAATCTTATTATAATTTTGGTTTCCGGCCACCCAAGAAGTTCAAAATGATGGTGGATAGGAGCCATTTTAAAAACCCTTCTTTTAAAAATTTTAAACCATAAAATCTGGATTATTACAGATAAAGTTTCGATAACAAATAATCCCCCAATAATAACAAGCAGCAGTTCCTGCTTCAGAATTATTGCAATTGCCGCTATCAGCCCCCCGACGCCGAAAGCTCCGGTATCTCCCATGAAAATCTCTGCAGGTGCCGTATTCCACCATAAAAAACCCACGCAGGCCGCAAGCGTTCCTCCGCTTATTACCGCTATGTCTATTCCATAAGAAACATCCAGAACGGACCATTCCAAAAATGCAATCAGGCAAAATACGCCCAGTACAATAGAAGAAGTTCCTGCCGCAAGACCATCAAGTCCATCAGTCAAATTGACCGCATTTGTGGTGCTTATGATGATAAGCACCACGATGATGTAGTACCAGTTCCCAAGTTCAAGTTTGATATTGGTAAAAGGCATCCCTATATAAGTACTGGCATGAAGTATATATCTCGAAAACAATATAAAATACAAACATACTATGGCAAGAAGAGATATCTTTACCCACCATCTTAAACCAAGAGATCTCTGTTTTTTTAACGCCATATAATCATCAATAAATCCTATCAAACTGCATAACAGAAGTACGGAAACGGCAAATATACCCTCGATACTGTAAACTTCATGCCTGTAATATTTGATAAGTGTCACTATTGCAAATGCAGCCAGTGAGGATAAAACGAATATTACCCCGCCCATTGTAGGTGTGCCCATTTTGGTAGAGTGGGATTTGGGACCGTCTACGCGAATCCTTTCGCCAATTTTTTTATTCTTTTGAAATTTTATAAACAGGGGTGTTATTAGGAGTGAAACTAAACATCCTATTATGATCGATAAAAATATCCAGGTCATATACCAATTCCAATCTATAGTATATTAATAATATCTTCCATTTTATTTGCCCTTGAACCTTTTACCAGAATCAAATCCCCGGGTTCCAGCAGATCATGGATCTTCTCACACAGCTTTTCTTTACTTTTAAAATAAAAATAGGAACCGTCATTCTTATTAAAATTACTTTCTTTCCTGTATCCTTCATATATATTATGAGCAAGACTGCCAACAGCAATTAGTACATCCACTTTTTTGGCTGAGAGATAATGCCCGATTTCTTTATGAAGCCTGTCCGAAACAGAACCCAGTTCCAGCATGTCTCCCAATACGGCCACACTTCTCATATTTCTCTTTTTTGAAATTGAAATTAATGAGTCTATTGCACCTTTCATCGAGAGAGGACTTGCATTATAGCAATCATTTATGACCATTCTGTCTTTTTTCTTTAAAATTTCCATTCTGGAACCTTCGATAATTGCACCTTCGATTCCTTCTTTAATGGACCCGCCGCTAACACCTGAATAAAGGCCTATTCCTGCTGCGCAGCAGGCATTATATATGTTGTGATATCCGGGTATATTCAACCTTATATTTATAATCTTTTTATCATTTTTAAAAAAGTTAAAAGTAAATCTTCCCAGATCATCCATTTTTTCTTCTATGAAATTAAATGAAATATTACTATTTCTTCCGAATTTTTCAACTCTGCAATCTACTCTATTTTCTATAAAATTACTGAATCCATCGTCATTATTTAAAAACAGCGTTCCATTGTTCTTATGAAGGATTTCACTCATTTCCGCTTTTGCAACTGCTATCTCCTCCAGGTCTTTGAAAAAAGCCATATGCGATTGGCCCACGGAAGTAATTGCCCCTATATTCAAGTTACATATATCGGAAAGCACCCTTATCTGACCTTTTCCTCTCATACCCAGTTCTGCGATAAAAAAATCGGTACTTTTATCAATTTCAAGGATCGATTTGGATACTCCTATTTCTGTATTGTAATTCCTGGGAGTAAAAACAACCCTGTGCTCCTTTTTCAAAATATTTGCCAGAAAATCTTTTGTGGTTGTCTTACCCGCACTTCCTGTAATTCCTATAACGGTTAGTTTGAATTTGCGAATATAATTATATGCAATGCTTTTTAAGAAATCCAAAGTACTGTCCGACTGCAGGATTATGAGACTATTCTGATCCCCATATCCGGCCATTTTCCTTAGCAGCTCCAATCTTTCCCCGTATCCAGCTTCAAATGCAAAGCCAGAGGCCTTCTTATTTAAAGCCGATTCAATAAAATCATGACCGTTATAATTCTCACCCGTAAGAGGTATAAAGAAATCACCTTTCTTTATAGTTCTTGAATCAGTAGATATATTACCAATATATTTTTCGATGTTTCCTGAAATTACCTTACAGTTTGTCCAGGAAATAATATCATTTACTTTTATGTTCTCTTTCATTTTTTTTAATTAGCCATTCCTCCGCTATGCAGCGATCGCTAAAAGGTATCCTGCAATCTTTAAATTCCTGATATTCTTCATGGCCCTTACCCGCAATAACAATCACATCATTTTTACTTGCCATTTCAAGAGCCATAAATATTGCTTTTTTCCTATCAGCCTCTTTGATATATTCCTTACTGTCAGACTCGATCAGACCCTTCTCTATCATGCGTATTATAGAATCAGGTTCTTCTGTTCTCGGGTTGTCGGATGTTAAAATCGTAAAATCTGCATATTTTCCTGAAATACTGCCCATGATCTTTCTTTTTTTCGTGTCACGATCTCCCCCGCATCCAAAAACCGTTATTATTTTACCTCCGGGTTTCAAAATTTGTTTTGTGGTTGTAAGTACTTTTTCCATACCATCAGGTGTATGCGCATAATCAACTATAACCGTAAACCTGTTACCGAAATCCAGCTTCTCGAATCTGCCCCGCACTCCGCTTAAGGATCTTACACCCTCCTGTATCGATCTGTTATCAATACCCATATCGATGCATACACCGACAGCAGCCAGAATATTATAGACATTGAAGTATCCGCACAGGGGAGATGATATATCCAGTATTTTGCCATCTGAAGTATTTATATTCATCTCAATGCCGGAAACAGAATTTTTAATATTGCTTGCCCATATGTTGTTCCCCCTATCGGATATGAGCGAATAAGACACTCTTTCAAGGTCCGTAGATTCGAATATTTCTTCCCCGTAACTATCATCTACATTTATTATAGCTTTCTTTCCTCCATATATTTTTCTGTATTCTTTTAAAAACAACTTTTTCTTTACATTGAAATAAGCGGCCATATCTTTATGATAATCCAGATGGTCCTGGGAAAGATTGGTAAATACGAAATAGTCATAATCAAGGTAATCGATCCTGTGCAGATCTATGGAATGAGAAGATATTTCCATACAGGCAACATCTATTTTTTCTTTCCTGCTTTTATCGAAGAAATCATTTAAATCCGTGGATTCGGGAGTAGTGCGCTTAAAAGATACCCTCTTTCCATTTAAAAAAGATTCGACAGTGGTAATAAGTGAAGTTTTCATACCCGTCTTATTTAAAATAGAATTTATCAGATAACAGGTGGTCGTTTTCCCGTTGGTTCCCGTAATTCCGATCAACTTAAATGACCCGGCAGGCTCTTTATAAAAATTCCTGCATAAAATCGGCAACACCTCTCTTGTACTGTCGACCATAATCATGGTCATGGGCAGAGGAGCACTCACTTTTTTCTGAACAATTGATGCTATCGCTCCATTGGAAGCAGCTTCTTTTACATAATCATGTCCATCTTGCTTAAAACCGTCAATAGCAATAAACAGGCTATCTTTTAATTCATTTTTCGAATTTATCGAAAGACTCTTTATGTCCATCTCAGTATTTCCGCAAATCTTCTTATAATTGATTTCCTTCAGTACGTTATCCAATATCATTTTTTCACATCTATCCGGTTTTTTTATTTAAACTTTAAAAAACACTTATTCAAAACTCAACCATTCTATTTTTATTATATCGAAACAGTTCTTTACCAGCTATTAAGAGAGCTTAAGCCTCCTCAAAGAAAATTCCATTATATCCCTGAATGCAGGAGCCGCTACTGTTCCTCCCCAGATAGTATTTTCTTCACCCTGCGGTTCATCTACCACTACTATTATTGCAACTTTCGGATCCTCGTAAGGGGCAAAACCTATAAAAGAAGTTATTTGTCTTCCCTCGCTGTAGCCAACTCCATTTTTGTTGGCTTTTTCAGCGGTACCTGTTTTCCCACAGACTTTTACTCCCTCTATCTGCGCCTTTGTCCCGGTTCCTTCTTCTACTACTGAAAGCATCATATCCTTTACTGCATTAGCCGTCTCGATACTGATAATCCTGTTTCCTTCTTCAATCTTCATGTTATTATCTTCATCATTTTCCAATAATTTTATTTCCTTTACAATAGTGGGAGTGACGAGGTAGCCCCCATTTGCAACAGTGCAAACAGCCCGCAGCATCTGCAGGGGGGTTACTGAAATACTCTGCCCTATGGCCAGTGCCCCTATAGTTGATGCGGGCCAGGTCTTATAATCATAAAAAAGTCCTCTTTCTTCTCCGGGTAATTCTATACCGGTAGGTTCACCAAATCCAAATTTTTTTATACTTTCCCAGAAGATCTTTTCCCCCATACTTAAGGCAACGGTAACGGCTCCGACATTCCAGGAATTTTTTATTATTTCACCGGTGCTGCAGGTGATATTATAGGTCCTGAATATTTCTTTTATTATTCTATCGCCGACTCTGATTGAAGGAGCCAGATTGAATAACTGGTATATGCCAACTGTATTATTTTCAACCGCAGATGCAATGTTTATAATTTTAAAAGTAGATCCTGGTTCGTATGTAAAGGATATACCCTGTATTTTAAATAGTTCCGGATCAGCTTCCCCGTAATTATTTAAATCGAAACCCGGATAAGATGCCATTGAATAAATTTCACCATTTTTGGGATTCATTACTATGGCGATTGCCTGCAATGCATTATACTGTGAGACCAGTTCTTCCAATTTTTCCTGTACGATGTATTGAATCTGCGAATCGATAGTAAGGATCACATCTTTACCATTGATAGGCTCTTTCGATACATTGCCTTCCTCCGGGATTATATCGCCAAAAACATCTTTTTCGGCAACTACTTTGACATCTATTCCCCTTAAAATATTCTCATACTGCAATTCGATTCCGGATAAACCATTATTGTCTATTCCTGTAAATCCTATAACTGAAGAAGCAATATCGTTCAGAGGGTAGTATCTCATAGACTCATTTTGAATATAGATGCCGGGAAGATTGTACTCTATGATTTCTTCTGCTTTTTCTGTTGGAACCTTTCTCTGTATATATATGAATCCCAGATCCTGGCTGTCCAGTTTTTCTTTTATATCCTCCGGATTTAACTCTAATATTTCTGCCAGAATTTTCGATTCATATTCGGAATCAAGAACTAATTTTGGATTTGCATATACGGTCTTCTCATTTAAACTTGTTGCAAGTTCAACTCCGTTTCTATCCAGAATTTTACCCCTTTTTGAACTAAGTATAAATTCACCTATATGCTGATATTCGGCATAACTTTTAAACTCCGATGCATTTAAGAACTGTACATAAACCAGCCTGTAGATTATTGCCGAAAAGGCCATTAAAAATAAAATAAACAGGAAATATATTCTTCTCCTGTTTATCCTGATATTATTATTATTTCTAAGCATTTTTTAATCTAACATAATAATTAGGGTATAAAAAATGTCAATACGCTTTCCGAAACTACCAGTACTATATCCTGGATATAATAAATCGCACCGAGGAAACCATCGTAATTCCTAGTTATAGTATCAGTATTCGCAGATATATAGTTGTATATTTTTTCGTTATTTTCTAAACCGCTGTTTGAAATATCGATAATTTTTAAATTATCTGTCATATTCATATCGAGATCATTTTCAGCAGCCTCGATAACTCTCGAGGGGGACCTTAATTCCGATATCTTTAGAAGTAAACGGTCACTCCTTTCTTTTTCCAATGAGATCATTCCATTGGTTTCGTATATATTTCTCTGATAATTCACACTCTGTATTTTAAGTCCGATATTCAAGAGGACTCCAAGGCAAACAAATATGATAACCACAACAAATATATAGAAAAGACCACTATTACTATAGACAACCTTTTCCTTCTCTCTTCCGCCATCCGGTTCCTTTACCAGATATAAAAGAGGGTAAGATCTTCTTTTGCAAATATCCTGTTTTTCTGCCAATCTTAAGTTCATTTCTAAAACTCATCAAATCCTTTTGATAAATAAGGAACCTCGCTATAACTTTTCCAGAACCCTTAACCTTGCACTCCTTGAACGCGGATTACGGCTGATTTCTTCAGGATCCGGTTTTATTGCCTTTCTGGTAATGATTCTGGCTCTTTCATTTCTGCCGCATCTGCATACCGGGAAATCGGGGGGACAGATGCATTTACCTTCATATTGCAAGAATTTACTTTTTACTATTCTATCCTCCAGAGAATGGTATGAAATAATTGCCATTCGTCCACCGCTTTTTAATACTTCAAATCCATCATCAATTGCTTTCCTTAAATTATCCAATTCTCTGTTTACTTCCATCCTGATTGCCTGGAAAATCCTTTTTGCCGGATGCCCTTTCCTCCTGTATTTGAATTTTAGAGGTATCGAATTCTTGATGATCTCCACCAGTTCTTTTGTGGACCTTATGTCACCGCTCTCTCTGTATTTGACAATATTCTCAGCAATCGGTCCGGACCATCTCTCCTCCCCATATTTCCGAAAAATTTCTATTAATTTTTCCTGAGGATAATCATTCACTACATCGAATGCACTTAAATTTATGTCATTACCAAATCTCATATCCAGTTTCTCATCTTTCAGATAACTAAACCCTCTTTCCGATTTGTCAATCATAAAAGAGGATAATCCCAGATCTAACAGTAATCCATCAATACTATCAATATTTATTTTCTTCAAAATTCCTTTGATATTTGCAAAGTTATCATTCAATAAAATCACATTTTCGGAATACTTTTTCAGTTTAGTGGCGGCGGTGCTTATAGTCTGACTATGAAGATCGACTCCAATTACTCTGCCTGTGGGGGCAATGGCTTTAATAATTTCTACTGTATGACCAGCACCGCCAAGCGTTCCATCAAAAATGATATTTCCCTGCTTTAAATTTAAATATTTTAAAACCTCCTTTAAAAGAACCGGTATATGAACCTCTTCTAAATTCATTATGTACTCTTTTAAAGCTCCAATTTTTCAAACACATCTGTGTTTTTCTTATATTTAGATTCTGCATCTCCATAATATTCCTGCCAGTTTTCCTTATTCCATATCTCAGCTCTATTGGAAACACCCACCAAAACAATATCTTTCTCAAGCCCGGCATATTCTATTAGATTCTGAGGTATTCTGATTCTACCCTGCTGATCGATGGCCTCTTTGACTGCAGAACTAAAAAACCATCTTTTGAATCTCTGTACGTCTCCCTCTGCAACTTTATTTTCAATTATTTTTTCATCTATTTTTTCCCATTTTTCCATAGAATACAGACAGAGGCATTTTAAGCCGTATCCCTTCGATACCATCAGTCCCCTGACTAATTCATCTCTGAATATCGAAGGAACGAAAACCCTTCCTTTATTGTCTATTGTCCTATGATACGTTCCTGAAAACACTCTTTTGCTCCATCTCTACACTATTAATAGGGATTCACATCCCTTTTCCTCCACTATTCCCCACATCACAACAATAAAATACCACAATAAAATCAATTTGTAAACTATTATGTATAAAAAAATATAGAGGTAATTATGATTATTTGATTTAGTATTTGTTCAATAGTAATATCGAAACTATATATAGATGATTGCTATATATTTTACCGGAATTATATACTATATGTTGTCTTTTAAAATTTTTAATTTAGCGGCCGATTTTTATGAACATACCGAAAAAAGTTAAAAACCGGACCCGAAAAAGTCTTAACTGCCCTTCTTCAAATCCAGTTCTCTTGTAACCAGTTTCCCGTCCTCGGATCTCGTGAGTTCCTCTATTTTTCCCTCTGCTTCATTTAATTTTTTAAGACAATTAGAAGAAAGCTTGATACCTGATTCAAACTTTTCCATTGATTCTTCCAGAGATATATTTTCATCTTCAAGTTCTCTGACGATTTCTTCTAATTTTTTAATTGACTCTTCGAAACTCATTTTATCGATTTTCATTACCTGAACCTAACTCCAATTTTTTATATATTTTATCAAATATCCTGGCGTTTAGTATCCCATCCCTTAAAATTATTCTGACCTTTTGATTAATACTGGCTTCGTTTATGCTTCTGATACTTTTATCTTCTTCTGCTTCATATATTATAGCAAAACCACGATCCATTACAGCAATAGGATTTTTTTCTTTCAGGTTCTCTAGTATCAGTTTTAATTTACCTTTACTGAAATTGAGTTTGTTCTTTACACCTGAAATCATTCTGGCGTTTATGTTCCCTATTACCATTTTATGCATATAGATCTTTTTAAATATATTTCTTTTGTCTATCAGCTGTCTGTAACTGGAAATATTTTCATACCCCATTCGGATAATCCTTTTCATATTCTCAATCAACTTGCCATGGAATTCGAAAGCTGCCTGGTCGAACTTATTTAAAAGAGTCTCCGGTTTTATGAAGATCCTTTTTTTGATAAAAAAATTTACCTCTTTTCTTAGCATTGTTATTTTCGTATCAGTAAGATGGAACATTCTTTTATTAAGATCCTTTATTTTTTCCAATGCTTCCGTTTTGCTTAATATGACCAGCTGCCCGGCAATAGAAGGTGTCGCTGCACGCTTATCCGATACGAAATCTGAAATAGTGTAATCTGTTTCATGGCCGACCGCTGAGATCAAAGGAATGGGACAATCAAAAATTTTTTTTGCCAGTTTTTCTGTGTTGAACGCCCATAGATCTTCAAGCGAACCTCCTCCTCTTGCAATTATTATCACATCTACGCCGTACTGGCATAAATCGTCTATCGCCTCACAAATTTCATCGCTTGAAGTCGCACCCTGAACATTAACATCTCTTACGATAAGATGGAAATTCTCGAACCTGTGCCTTAGAACCTGGATTATATCTCTGATTACTGCACCTCCTATAGAGGTTGCAACACCTATCTTCGCCGGAAGAATGGGTATTTCTTTTTTATAAATTCGGTCAAAATATCCTTTTTTTTCCAATTTTTCTCTCAACTGTTCAAATGCCAGAATCAGGGAACCTTTACCTACCGGTCTGGCATTAAGAGCTATTATCTGATATTCGCCCCTTTTTTCATATACGGAAATATAGCCATTTATTAATATGTGCAGCCCTTCTTCTATGTCAAAAATTAGATTTTTATTATTATTATGAAACATAACCACCTTGATTTTTGAACTCTCGTCTTTTAAATCAAAGTACATATGCTTTTTATCACGGAAATAAAAATTACTTACTTCGCCTTCTACCCATATAAGAGAATAATCCTTTTCGAGACTTTTTCTTATTTCCAGATTAAGCTCGCTGACAGTGTAGATTTTTGATTTTACTGTGGTGCCGTCTTCCATATTTACTGAAGAGTCCAGTATATGATCATTATCTGGGTTCTGTTCTCTTCCAGGCCCTTGATCAGGACATTTACAACTTTATCTTTTTCATTGCTGTAGTAGGTAAATTTAAAGGTGGGTATTTCATCATCTTCTGAAGTCAGGAATTCTTCTTCTATATCCCCGGAACTTTCTTCGAATATAAGACCTCTGCTCCATATCGATTGAACTTTTTTATCTTTGTAATATTGCTCGACTTTTTGAAAATTCTCCGATACTTCCGATAATATATAAGCCAGATTCTCATCGCTTTCAACCGTACCCGCCTCCTCTATCAGAGAATCCGGATAGTAAAAACTATTGAATACGTCCATGAAGCCCTCGTCGTCCAGAAGATCGGTTAACTTTTCCTCCGACATTTCTTCGGAGCCGCCGCTTATTCCTTCAGTGCCGATATTTTCCGTTATTTCACTTCCCTGATCACTGCCTGAATTAAAACATGAACTGCTAACAATAGTTATCAGTAAAATAGAAGTAATTATAAAAATAATAAATATTTTTTTCATTTTTTTATTTCGCTAACCGAGTAAGATATACTCAATAAAAATTTTTATCATTATATAAGCACAAAATACTATTTCCAGAGCCACCATTATAAAATTCAGAGTATTGTCAAAACCATGATTTATTTCCTTAAAATACTTTAAGGGCTTACTGACAAATTTTTTAATCCCGGGTAAAAATTTTATCATAGAATAAAGCGTATAACCAATAAGAATTGCACTTCCAAGAGTGATCACAAAATCATTAAAAAAATAATTACTATAAATAAAATAACCTATTTCTGTTAAATTTAAAACTACAATTATAGCCAGAGCCAATACCAGTGGAAAAGATCTTGATGATATTTCTTTCTCCAGTTCCGGCATATGGCTCTCGAGTTCCTGGATTTTTTTCTGTATGGTATATCTGCCATTGGTTTTTATCATAAATCTCAGGCTGGAAATATACAAGAATATTAACGTTATAGATAAAATTAATAATAAAAACATTGATAATTGAAATATTGATATTTTGTTCTAATTATACCAATAATGTTTGAGATTTAGTTATTTTTTTTTGCCGCAGTACTGATTTCTCCTTTACCTGAAGATTTTACTTCGGTCTTTTTGGTTTCTTTTTCTTTTTCTTTTGCGGTACTGCTGCCAATAAGATTTTTAGAACTTGATTTATAATCTGTTGTGTAGAATCCAGATCCTTTGAAAATTATCCCCACAGGCGAAAATAATCTACTTGCATTTGAATCGCAATAGATACATTTGACGATATCGTCGCACCCGACTTTCTGAAACTTATCGAAAACCTTTCCGCATTTCTCGCATTTATAGCTGTAAATAGGCATATATTTATTTCCTCCGAAACAAAATTATTTTGAAAATATATATCAATTGGCGATTTTAGTCAAATATTTAAAGTAACTTATGGTCAATGTTTTAAATAACTTTTATAATATCTTAAAACTATTATATTTTATTTTTAAAATAATATGAAAAAAAGAAATATAATTATTTTTATTATATGCACCGGTCTTCTAATAATAGTTGTGATAACTACAATTCATGAAAAACCGGATATTAAAAATATTTACCTGAGTTTGGATAAAAATTTTGATTTCGAAAAGTTGAAACCTTATAATAACCATACTTTCAGTACTCAGGACCCGGATATTTATCTTATAATGGAAGTAAAACACTTTGGTCCCGAAGATGAAATAGAAGTGGAATGGATAAAAATAGAAAATGATTCTTATGATGTAATTCAAAAAAATATTATAAATCCGGAGAAAAAAGGTTCCGGCAAAATAATAGTCTCCCTGATCAAACATAATAATGCTTATTCCGCCGGAAGCTATAATGTAGAAACTTATTTAAATGGAGATAAAAAAAACACCGAAGAGTTTCATATAACGGATGGGAACTAATTCTCTTTAGAATACTCGGAACCTACTTTACTGAATTCGCTTTTTATTCTTTGAAATACCAGTTCCAATATTTCATTTACCACGTTATCAAGATTATAGTTTTCTATAATTCTGATATTTTTCTCTTTGGCCAGTTTCTCTATATAATCCTGAATCATTACGATTTTATCAAGGTGCTTTATGTACCTGTCCATGGGTCTTGAACCCTGTGTTTCAAAGGTTCTTTTTGTAAAATGTTCTTTATGAATACTTATATCCGGTACCGATATGACTATCTGCTGTATTATTGCTGTGGATAAATAATTCCCAAGATCGAGATATCCCGGTACCACATGCGCACCCTCTATAATAATATCTGATTTTTCTTCAATATTTCTCTTTATTATCGCCTCTATCCCAATGCTGACCGCGAGTACCTGTTCCCTGAAACCCAGAATAACAGGCTCCACACCGGAAGGAGGAAGTGTTAAATTCCTATACGCATTATAAGAAGATCCTCTCAGGGGCCTTATTAATTTTTCTGATACGGAAGCTCTCATGACCTCTCTTATAGCATCAGTAGAAGCTACCCTGGTAATATTTAATCTATTGGCAAGTACAGTAGCTATAGTCGATTTCCCTACTCCGGTTGATCCTCCGATAAGTATTACGATCGGTTTTTTAAGTTTACCCACGGATTGCCACAGCAAATATCTTTCGGCATATTCCAGATTTACTTTATCTTTTATGAATCTGAATACAAGCGATCTTAATTCTTCAAGAGATATCGAATAGATTTTATTCTTTAAAAAATAATCCTGAATCTCAAATGCGATTTTATGAGCGGTCAGGATATCAAGGCCCGCTACTGAAATAGAAGAAGCAAGTATCCCTTTTGAAAAAGGCAGTCCGCCTTTTTTATCGGAAATTACTATTACTTTTGAATTCGTCTCATCTTCACTTTTTAAAATCATAAAAGTTTTTCTCCCCCTGAAAATATCTTTTTCAATTCTGCTTCCAGCACTCCCTTCCTGCCCTTTACGATGAGTACGTTATTCATATAGATTATTTCTTTCCTGTGCCTGAAAGCATAGTCCGTTAAAATATCCACAGAAGCCGCTTTGAGTTCAGTTACTATCGTGTCATAATCCTTTGTTTTTTCCAGATCTTTTTTAAGAGCAGCTCTATTCCCCAGATTAAAACTTATTTTTTTGACCCTGCAGTTAAAGTTATTTTCCATATAATTTTTGATCACAGGTTCAATAATTTTATCTGAAGTCATCCCCATAAAAATCTTTTTACCGGTTATATCCGATAAAGGTTGAGGTCTGAAGATAGTTTCCATGATCATGGAATCTGGATTTATTTTTTTTATTTCTATTTTAACATTGGCTATTTTCTCCTGGCTTGCCACCGGTTCTTCACACATGGTAAGTATTATGAGATCAGCAGATAATATTCTATAAATTCCCAGGTAGCCTACAACCGCTTCCCAATCCTGGTAAGCGCCCACTACACAAATAACAGCATCCGTTTTGACATCAGGCACAGAGGCACCGCTTCCCTCGACTATTACAAGATCGGGATTCAGCTTCTCTGCAATTTTTATTCCTTCTTTGATATTTGACATAAAAATCTTACCCCCGAAACCTCCGCCGCATCTTCTGCAGCCTATGGTGGTAATCTTACTTGTAAGAGCGTCTTCTATGTAATCCGAACTTGCATGCATTCCTTTATTACTGATTTCAAGAAGGTAGCGGGAAGTAATATCTATTTTACCACCCCTGATTATCTCAGGAGTCTCAGGTCCTCCTCTGCCCATAGCTATGACGCAGACATCGATACCTTCCCCTGTGTATATTTTAGTCACATAAGAACTTACTGCTGTTTTACCTATTCTTTTGCCGGTTCCTATAATAGATAATGTAAATTTTTTACAATATATATCTTCATTCTCGTAAGAAAATAAAAAATCAGGACCCATATAGCTGCATTTATTCGCAAAGCAATAAGAAGCGATTTTCATTCTTTTTATATGATTGACCACAGGTTCGTCACTTAAATCATATACAATATCCGGATTAAAATATTTAAGTGCCTTATTGAAATCCAGATCGATATCTTTGATTATATAAACTTTTTCCTTAAAGAAATCTTCAATATCATCTATTACCAGTTTTTCTGTTCCTCCAAGAAAAATCATTCCTTTAAAATCACCTTTATAGATCTTCTTAAGCATCTTGATCGCATCATTGGTCACCTGCGGGTAATGTTCCCCATCTATCAATGCAATTAAGTTTTTATCTTTATTGCTTTTTTTCTTTAATAAACTTATCATAGATTTTGCTCTTTTTCTCTTTTCTGCTTACACCGATAATTTTCTCAATCTTATCGAAAGGAGACCTCCTGTAAATATCAATTTCCTTCTCTCTTACATAAATAATATTATAGCTTGGTTCGATCTTACCTCTTAATCTGAGACAGGAAACTGTCCCGGCAGTAACCACCAGCATATCCTCTATTCTCCACAGATATGGCACATGTTTGTGACCGCATAATACCATGTCTACTCCGGCATCGATTACTGTTTCTAAAACATCACCGGCATCATTTACAATATTCCTTTCTCTTCCGGTATTGGGAACCGGCACCAGGTGATGATGCATGGCAAAGATTTTAAAACTATTATTATCACATTTGCTAAACTCGTTCTTGATCCAGTCATAGTGCTCACGGCCGATCTGCCCATTATCCAGATCCGGTTCGCTTGAATCAGCTGCGACAATCGATACTTTGTTATTATTAAACGAAATATATCTGTCACCAAAAATATCCTCAAAATGCAGATATCCCACATTTCTGGAATCATGATTACCCAATTGAATCAGTATGTTTGTGCACTTTATGGGGGAGAGATAATTTTTTACGGTATCATATTCCATCCTGAATCCATTGGCAGTAAGATCTCCGGTTATGATTACTATATCGGGACAAAGTTCATTTATTTCGTCAATACATCTTGTAAGAAGACTTGGCACGAAATGTTGTTCGCCAACATGAATATCGGAAATCTGGACTATTATCGTTTCTTTATCATTTTTTGTCATTATTCACCCTCTTAAGTATATAAAAAAATATTAGCATATACTAACGTTTAACTAATTTTATAAAAAGAAAAAGTAAAGCACAATATTTATAAAATATTATGCTTTACTTTTCTATATGAAATACTAAAAATAAATTATACTTTTAAGATATGATCATTCTTTCATGCAATGCTTGCATGCCACAAAATGATCCTGTTCCACCTTTATCAACGGCGGTCTGCTTCCGGCACAACCTGCGTCTTTATCAGGAACACGGCATCTATCATAATAAACGCAACCGATAGTGTTTTCTATTTGTTTTGCTTTAAGTTCCACTTCTACTTCTTCCCATTTTTTGTCCAAACGCGGTACTGAAGCCATGAGCATTTTTGTATATGGATGAAGTGAATTAGAATATACTTTTTCTGTGTTGCCCATTTCCACGACGCTTCCCCTGTAAAGTATTATTGCTTTTTCGCTTATATAATAGCCAAGCGATAGATCATGAGTTATAAAAAGTATGGATAGACCCCGGGATTTTAACTCTGCCAGTAAATTTAGAACATCTACGCGTGTAGATGCATCAAGCATACTTATAATCTCGTCTGCTACCAGAAATTTAATGTCCAGCAGCAATGCACGGGCTATAAGAAAACGCTGAAGCTGGCCCCCGCTTAACTGGTGAGGAAATTTATTCAATACCTGATCGGGATTCAGACCAACAGCTTTAAGTGAACTATCCACCTTTTCTTCCCACTCTTTATCTTTCATCTTTGGAAAAAATTCCTGTCTTATTATTGTAAAAATTTTGTCGGCTTTAAAAATAGGATTGTAAGAACTGAACGGATCCTGGAATACACCCTGAACTTCCTTATAATAGCTTTTGAGCGTATTTTTTTTAAAAGTAGAGATATCAATTCCGTTAAATATAATCTTTCCGGAAGAAATAGTGATCAAGCGCAGGATCATTTTCCCTATTGTACTTTTTCCGCTCCCGCTTTCGCCAATCAACGAAACAACTTCTCCTTCTCCGATATCGAAACTGACATCAACTACGGCAGGGAGAAGCTTCCCTCCGAATGTTCCTGTACTATAAACCTTTGATATCTTATCAAGTTTAAGCATTCCTCTCACACTCCCTCCAGCAGGCAACAAAATGGCCTTTTTCAATTTCAATAAACGGCGGCTCTTTTATGCATTTATCAAATGCGACAGGACATCTATCCTTAAAACGGCATCCAACCGGAGGATTAAATAACAATGGCGTATTTCCTTTAATCCCTGTTAACTTTTTTTCGGAATATTTTACCCCTACTTTTGGAAGTGATGAAATCAAAAGCCTGGTGTAAGGATGCATGGGCGAATGAATTATCACTTCAGTAGACGCTTTTTCTGCTAATTTTCCGGCATACATTACAAGAATACTATCCGCTATCTGGTAAAGTATTGAAATATCATGTGTAATGACTATCATACTTTTAACAATTTTTCGATTCCTGAATTCAACCAGCATCTCTGCAACAGCTTTCTGGGTGGAAACATCAAGTGCCGATGTTATTTCATCCGCTATCAACAATGAAGGATTAAGTAAAGTGGAAAGAACAAGAACCATTCTCTGCTTCATGCCGCCTGAAAGCTCTATGGGATACATACCCAGTATATCGTTTTTTAATTCCACAAGGTCCAATCTTCTATCTAATTCTGCTTTTGTCTTTTTATAGCTGATCTTTTTTGAAACTAAAAGTTCTTCTGTCATCTTTCCTATTTTTCTTGTAGGATTCATGGCATTCATTGCATATTGCGGTATTATAGATACTTTTTTATATCTAAATGTATTCATTGAATCTATATCCCAGATTGGCAGTTCTTCACCATCAAGCTCAACGCTGCCGTCTATGTATTTCATCGGTGGGGTTAAGTAGATAATACTATTGGCCAGTGTGGTCTTGCCGCAACCCGATTCACCTGCAAGCCCCATTATTTCTCCGTCTTTGATGTTGAATGTCACGTCATCAAGTGCTTTAACATCCCCTCTGAGTGTCTGGTAATATACTCTAAGATTTTTTGTTTGTAAACTCATTTTCTCACATCTCCCTCAATTTGGGATTAAAAACTTCATCCAGTCCAACATTCATAATATATAAAGATCCTACGATTGCCATTATGGCAAAGCCTGGCGGCACGAACCACCACCAGTTACCAAACTGGAGTGCTCCCCACATAACCGCATAGTTCATCATAAGACCAAGTGAAATTGTATTTGTCGGACCAAGTCCAATAAAATCAAGTGTAGCTGCAATAAGTATTGCACCTCCAAACTGGAGGATAAATGTCATAAGAAGATAAGACATCATGTTTGGTGCGATTTCCGTAAAAATAATCTTTAAGGGTTTCATTCCGCTCATCCGGGCCAAATCAACAAAATCTCTGGAACGCAATGAAAAAGTCTGAGCCCTGATTGCCCTTGCCGCCCATGGCCAGGCGGTCAGTCCAATAAAAATACTTTCGATCATAATACCTCTGACCTTAAGATAAGCCGCTACTATTAGAAGTAATGCAAATGTCGGAATGACAAGAACTACATTGGTCAATACATTCAATACCTCATCCACAATACCTCCACGATAACCGGCGACAAAACCAATAATAATTCCTATAAGAGTACCGAGCCCACCACCAATAATACCTACAAGGAACGTTGCCCTCAGACCCAGTACAAACTGAGTATAAACATCCTGCCCGAATGTCGTGGTACCAAACCAGAATTCTCTTGAGGGTGGCTGCGACATCGGACCTATGTAAGCATTCCAGTCATATTTCGCAAATAAAGGACCGATAAGTGCAAGTAAAATAAAGAGAAGAACAATACCTAGTCCAATTTTTAATTTATTATTTCTTATAGCAAAGTAAATGAATTCATTTACTTTCTTTTGTTTTTTAACCGGAACTTTATCCATTCTTTCCGATTTTTCGATATTGATTTGTTCTGTCATGCTGATCCACCTACCATTCCCAACCGTGTTCTTGGATCTACAATGACATAAACAATGTCAATTATGAAATTAGCAATTAGTACCATAATTATAATGAAGAGAAAACATCCCTGTATGAGAAAATAATCCTGATTCTGAATAGCCTGTAAAATCCAGTATCCTATACCGGGATATGAAAAAACAACTTCTGTAACCAGTGCTCCTGCCACAACTACGCCAAGCTGGAGTGCCAGTCCTGTAATTTGAGGTAGTATCGCATTTCTATATGCATATTTTCTGACCAGGCTTCTGGGTGCTCCCAGAGCTTCCAGATAATGAGAATAATCAGCTTCAAGCTCGTAAATAATCATATTTCTCATTCCAATTGCCCAACCACCAAAATAAACTAAAAACAGAGAAACAAAAGGTAAAAACCAGTGTTCCAATAAACTTAATATAAAAACCCATGATAGTGAAGGTTGTAAATTAAAGCCGTATGCACCTGCTATGGGAAAAATACCTGCCACAATTCCCAGCGACCAGGCGAGTAAGATACCCAGCCACATATATGGTGTCGCCGTGAGCATATATCCAAGTGGCAGCACCGTGTTATCAAGCCATTTAGTTCTTGCTGCAAAGGCACCGAATTTATTTCCCGCATAGAAACTCAGCAGTATTGCCGGTACCAGGAGGAATATATCATAGGGTACTGCTCTCATAATTATTGCTGTTACTTTCTGGGGAAACATGAGTACACTTGTTCCGAGGTCGCCATGAAAAAGGGCAATCCAGAAATTAATATATTGCTTCCAGACAGGTATATCCAATCCAAATATTCTTGAATAATAATTATACATATGTTGAACAGTCTCAGGACGCCCCGCAACCCTTGTCAGCAGATTCAAAATAGGATTACCTGGCATGAATCTCGGGATTGCCCAGTCTATAGTCACGGCTAAAAAAAACGTAGACAGGTAAACGACTATCTTTCTCCCGAAATAACGTCTCACAAAGCCTCCTTAGAAAAAGAAAATTATAAAAATATCGCCCCTCCCGCTATTAGTAGGAGGGGCGTTAGTTGCATCACAAGTTATTTACCGCCTCAGCAGTGTTTAATAATTATTAAATGTAGATAGGCTCGGGAGTAAACCACTTGGATCAGCAGCCTTAACCAGATTAGCATAAGCAACATTGACTATGTCACCTGTATTAATAGCGAAAGCTAATGCTCTTCTGAAAGCTGCATCGTTCATCGGTGCTATAGTTGTGTTCAAAAATAGAACAGCTGTGTTAGCAGATAGCATATAAGGAGCTTCTGGGAAGTAAGATTTGACATAACCCTTATTTACCAGCTCTGCAACACCTGGTAAGAAGTTATTTGAAAGATCAACTTCACCTTTTAGAATCGAACCGAGAGCAACGTTGTTGCTTGAGAATCTGATATCAACAATTTTATTTGGAGCAACATCCATACCGAGCGCATCTATTGCCCACCAATCATTGTTCTTGGTCCATACATTTCTATCCGGACCTACACCGGCGGCATCCCACTCATACGCACCTGAACCAACCGGGTTCTCATTTATTCCTGCTGTTATCTCTTCTTCTGTTCTGGAAGCCCAGATGTGTTCCGGAACTATAAAGATATTGTACAGGTTGTTTGAGAACTCCTGATAGAGAGGTGCTGTAAAGTTAAACTGAAGTGTTAAATCATCAACCAGGTCAATGCTATCCAGATAATCCCACATAGGAGCATACCATATTCCTCCGGGATATGTCTGGCCAAGCTCAAAGGTGAATTTAACATCATTTGCATCAAGTGTCTGGCCGTCAGTCCACTTTATTCCATCTCTTATTTTAACTACATAAGTACTATCATCTGTCCATTCTCCACTTTCAGCAAGGAACGGTGTCATTTCATTTGTCAGAGGATCATACTGGAACAGTGATTCATACAGAAGTCCTATCGTTCCTGTTGAATTTGCTTTGGTACCAGGTAAGAACGGGTTCAAGTCTGAAAATGCACCCCATGCTGCACCACTCATATATAGTGTTTCATTTCGTGCATAAGTACCTGTTCCTGCTTCAACACCTTCTACTGGCTCTAAGTTAGCAAGGGTTGTCAAACCACCCAGCTGCCAGTAACCTGACCATGAAGTAGGAAGACTCTTAGGAGCATCTTCTGCAGATGAAGGCCAATTTGACCAGACCGAATCGTTCCACTGAGACCACAAACCATTGTACCAGAGCGGGATCATCGGCATCTCTGTTAACATGGTTGTTTGAATTTGTCCGCATATATCCTGCATTCCAGCAATATCGTCAGTTTGAGTTGCAGCAAGCTGATCAACCAAATCAAATATTTCCTGATTTTCATATCTACCAAAGTTACCGCTTTGCATCAAATCTACGATCGGGTGCCTGAATAAAAGATTGTATAACGTCCATGGAGTGTTGCTCAGTGATGCCCAGTTATTTAAGGTAGCATTGAATGTACCGTCCATAAGTGCAGTGTTCCATGCTCCGTAATCAGGAGTTTCAGCCACAAGATTGATACCTGATTCCATTGCACTCGAACTTATAACACTGATAGCTTCCATCCAGTCTGTCCATCCAAACGGGCATGTAACAGTAAGCTCAATCTTGGAACCATCAGGTGCCTCTACAAGTCCGTCACCGTCTGTATCAACGTATCCGGCATCGGCAAGAATTGCAGCAGCCATAGCTGGATCATAACTAAAACCTAATGGAATATCCAGCGGTGCCGCTTCTTCTTCTGCCATTTCTTCTTCTTCTGCTACTTCTTCTTCTGCCATTTCTTCTTCTTCTTCTGCTGCAGCTTCTTCTTTACAACCTACAAGAGAAAAAACTACAATCATTGATATAACAAGTAGCCATATAAATACTTTTTTCACTCTTCAACCTCCTTTTAAGGTTTTTTGGTATTGAAAGTTATGGCGTAAAAGCTATTTTGTTCGTTTCACCTCCCTTCCATATGAACAAAGCATTTGAACAAGGTGCTGTCCCTTTTTGTAGAAACAACCCCAAACTTGGATTTTCTATTATATAAACACGTGTGCAAGTATTTTATAACAAAACTTTCAGAGTAGTCAAGCATTTTTTAGTTATTTTATAATTTAACCGATAAGCCAGGTGCACTTAAATAAAGATCCTTTTTTGTCTATTCTAAATATCATAAAGACTCCGGACCTTTAACTGTTCTCTTATTCCATTTATATTCAGTTCACACGATAGGCTGGACTTATCTATTATGACTTCTTTTATATACCCCGCAGAGAGATCAAAATAATTATCACTGAACTTGCAGTCCGCTTTAATTAAATCAAGTTTAACAGATCTTGCATAAGCACAGCTTTTTAGTGTAATAATAAATTGGTCCCTGACTTCATTTACAGATATCTTCATTTCAGGATTTAAAAAACTAAAGTATTTAGGTTTCACAAATAATAATGTTCCGCTACTCACAATTTCCCCTTTGATATTTAGAAAGAATTCAAGATAAACATTTCTTATATTTTCTTTACTTACCATATTTTTTAAATCCAGTGTGAGGCATTTTTTAGTTTTTAATGGTCCCACCCCCACATCTTTTTCATCTTCAAATATGACACCGGCACCATTGTCCCTTAACTTCCATTCAATTACACTCTTGATATATTCAGTTGTATCATTGGTGACATGAATATTCACCTTCGTTCCTTGCTCAAAACAGGATATTAAAACAGGTGAATAAAAGCGCTTCGCGTAATAATGGAGAGCCTTCCAGCGTCCATAATAATCGATACTTGCCCATGAAGCCACGGGCCAGCAGTCATTAAGCTGCCAGTACAGCGAACCCATACAGCGTCCCCTGTTTCTTCTCCAATGTTCAACGCCGTATTTTACAGCTTCGGCCTGCAAAAGCTGTGTCGCATAAAGCAGGGACTCAAAATCCACTGGATATTTAAATGTATCCGAAAGATAGGTCATTATTCTCCCATTTGCCGTTCCATTTTTTTGATGCTTTTCCATCACATACGAAAATATGTTTCTATCCTCTGGTGCTGTAAAACTCTCTATTGTTTTTATTCCTGGAAATGACTGAAAACCAAATTCCGAAGTAAAACGAAAATAATGGTTACGGTAATCGTCAATGGATTTCATGCCGTGCCACACATCCCAGTAATGCACATCACCCCTATCTTCGTCATTCGGTCTATCAAACTTCCCACCCGATGATGGTGATGAAGGCCAGTAAAAACGATCCGGATCATATTTTTTTACTATTTCCGGGATTATTTTTTCAAATAACCGGGTATACGTTTTCCTGGTTTCTTTCATGGAAGGTGATGATTCGTCTCCAGGAATTTGTACCGAGGGGAAAGAGTGTTTTTCTACCATATCCACTATCCATTCCACCTCATTGTTTCCACACCACAAACCCAGACACGGGTGATTTCTTATTCTTTTAATGTTATCCGTTAATTCCTGTTCTACATTACTTATAAATTCTTTATCTGCAGGATATACTGAACATGCAAACATGAGATCCTGCCATATAATGATACCGTACTCGTCACATAGATCAAAAAAATAATCATCCGGATATATGCCTCCGCCCCAGACACGAATACAATTGAAATGTGCTTCAATACAATCCTTAATCAATCTTTCGGTTCGCATACGCGAATATCCCGACATCAGATTGTCTTCTATTATATAGTTCGCTCCACGTGCAAAAATCGGTAAGCCATTTACTACAAACTCAAAGGATTCGCCCCATCTATCTTTTTTTTGCCTTACAGTCAAAGTCCTTAAACCGGTACTGATTCCTCTTGAGTCAAGTATTATATTTCCACTCTTTAAATTTACGGAAACTCTATAAATAGGCTGCCTTCCGTAACCATTGGGCCACCAGAGCTCCGGTTCATCGATCTCAATGCTGATACTGCAATTATTCCCCTGGTGATCAATTGGCTGCGTTTTGCAGATTTTTTTGCTGTCAGGAGAAATCAATAGAACCTCCAGATCAAACTCCCCATGTTTCCAGACTTCATAATTTATCCGGACATCCAGTCTGACCTTATCCTTTTTATGGTTCTGACTTATATATATATCCTTTAAACGCGCATCATTAAAGAACCTTAAACCAATATTTCTCCATATACCCGAATCCGGAATCTTTGGTCCCCAATCCCATCCAAACATACTATGAGCTTTACGGATATGATAAAAACCATCGATTACCATATCATTCATTCTCCTTATAAGCGGTAATTTTTTCTGCATTTTCTCAATGTAACGGGTAGGAGAAAAAAATATGATATGAATATTATTGCTGCCTTCCCGTAAAGTATCTTTTACATCAAATTCATAACGGCGGTGCATATTATTGGTTCTGGCTATTAACTTATTATTTATTTTTATTTCCGTAAGAGTGTCCAGACCATCACAATATAGAAATACCTTATCATGTTTTAATAAATCACCGCTAATCTCAAATTCTCTTGCATATTCGAAATCATTGTATGAAAGTGCAAGAGCTCTGTCTTCGTTATCTCTGTAAAATGGATCTTCCATCAATCCATTTCGCAATAAATCCGTGAAAACAGAACCTGGAACACGGCCATTTTCCCAATGCTTGTTCCCGGTATTTTTCATCTTCCATTCGCCATTCAGACTGTATGTTTTCATAATATTTCCTCATTGCAGCAAAACACTTCATAAGCATTTATGAATAAGATTAAAAGATTTACGTAAAGAAATAAAGAAGATATTTTTAAACAGGCTATATTTTCTGGTAAACTCTCACCCAGTCTACAAGCATTTTTTGTGGGAATATTGTTGATTTCAGAGGACTCCCGGGCCAGTTACCTCCTACGGCGCAATTCAAAATTATGAAGAAATTATCATGCAGTTCAGATTGATCTTCATTTGTAATATTTTCGGTATGATATTTTTTACCATCAAGAAACCATCGTATGGCTTCTTTATCCCAATCTATTCCGAAGACATGGTAATCATCAGCAAAAATCCCGTCTGGAAGTATTGTACTTCCGGCTGCAGATACCAGACCATCTTTATCCCAGTATATTGCACAATGGCAGGTCCCCTCATTTGATCCTCCGCCAATCATCTCCATAATATCAATCTCTCCGCAGCCCGGCCAGTTTGTGGCATTAAAAGATTCTCCAAGCATCCAGAAAGCGGGCCAGATTCCTTTCCCCCGGGGAAGTTTTATTCTTGCTTCTATCTTTCCATAGGTC
>JAQUOE010000008.1 GCA_028717265.1 Actinomycetota bacterium | reverse complement strand
TAATTAACCAGCAAATAAAGTAATAGTCGGGATGGAAATAGTAAAAGTAGCTTTCTATATAATTTTCTTCATTTCCGGATTGGTTGCAGGTAGTTTCCTGGGAGTAGTTGCATACAGACTGCCCCGCGGGCTTTCCTTAATTAAGCCCGCATCTTTTTGTTCCAGCTGTAAGAAAAAAATTCATTTTTACGATAATATACCGGTACTGTCCTTTATCATACTTAAGGGCAGGTGCAGATATTGTAAAAACAGGATTCCGGTAAATAATCTTCTGATAGAAATAATGACCGGGATACTGTTCCTCGCAAATTATATTTTTTTTGGGCTGACAGTTAAAACACTTACGGGTATAATCTTATGTAGCGTACTTATAGCGATATCTTTTATCGATATAGATTTCAGGATAATTCCCAACGTAATAGTGTTGCCTTTTACGTTGATAGGACTGGCAATAAATATCATACCGGATTTACCACGATGGTGGGTGCCTCTGGCATACACTCTGGGAGCTTTTTTATTTATGCTTATAGTCCATTTGATATACCCGAAAGGGATGGGGATGGGGGATGTCAAATTGAGTCTTATGATAGGTGCTTTTCTGATTAGAAATGTAATCGTAGCTCTGTTTCTGGGATTTCTTGCAGGAACGATATATGGCGTCTTTCTGATAATAATAAAAAAAGGAAAATTGAAACAGGCGATCCCTTTCGGGCCATTTATATCTCTGGGGAGTATTATGTCTTTATTTTGGGGTAATAATATCTTAAAATGGTATATAAGTTTTTTTAAATAAAAAGAGAACTGGACTTCCATGCTTTCTGTAGGATTAAATTTAAGTTCCAATCGCGTATATATAATAGAACTGTTAAAATCCGGGAAAAATCATGCAATAAGAAAAATGATCAGATCGGACCTGCCCGGCGGCTGCACCGAAAGAGGGGAAATACAGGACACAGATATTCTTGCCGGAAGCCTGAAAGATATATGGAGGAAATACAGGATCTCTGACAGGAAAGTATTTATCGGGATTTCAAATCAAAAGGTGATTGCAAAAGAGATAAAGATACCGGTCACAGATGACACTGAAATCGATAATTCTATCAAATTTCAAATCAATGATTTTATTCCCATAGCAAAGAACAATATTGTTTATGACTATTATATTGTGGAGAAAGGAGAAGACTACTCCAGGCTGATGCTTGTGGGTGCCATGAAGAGCATGATCAATGATGTGGCAAAAAGTTTCAAAGGCGCCGGTCTTCTGGCGCAGGCAATAGATTTAAATTGTTTTTCCCTGTATAGAATCGTAGATTATATAGGCAGTTTTGAGAAAAAAACCAGGAGTGAAATACCGGGTGCTTATTGTGTAGTAAATCTTGGACTTGAGATGTCGATTCTTGAGATGATCCAGGATGATAATCTAAAATATCCAAGATTTACTTCTACTTCCATAAGGAATTTTATCGAAAGTATTTCCAAAGAAATAAAAAAAGATAATAAATATTATGAAAAAATAATCTCCAAATTTGATTTTAAATCTTTGCTTGTTAATAAAAAAACCGGTACAGGAAAAGTGAAAGAAGAAGACCAAAAATCGAAAAAAGATAATAATAGAAATTCAGAGGATAACTTAGATATGACTAAAATCATGAAGGACAACGCAGATAAGATAATAGAAGAAATAAAGTTGTCGGTAGAATATTTTTTGCAGGAGAATCCAAAATATAAAGTAAAAAAAGTGATTTTAACCGGTGAATATATAAAAAATATCGATAAATATATAGAACAGGAAATAAATTATAAAGTAGAGATGTTAAATATTGCGGATTATTTTTCATTGAAATATTTAAAAAATAATCCGGAATATAAGGATAAGGACCTGAACTATCTGCTGGACCCTTTAGCTATAGGTATGGCACTCAGAGGTTTAAATAAATGAAGACTATAAATCTTCTTCCAAAAGAAGAAAAAATAAGGGATGTCAAAGGCGTCATATTGAACGCAGCGCTGGTGCTGTTTACGATAATCCTTATAGCCCTGGTTATTTTCACAATATTCTTATTTGATGTTAGTAATTATCTTGCTCCGAAGCTGGATGAATACAAAATGGTAAACATGCAGCTTTATAATTATATTATCAAACTCAATGCATACAATGAATTCAAAGAAAAAGTAAAAACCAGAGAAGAAAAAATAGGGTCTTTACAAAAAGAAGAATTATTGTGGTCCGAGGTTCTTAATGATTTCGGAGAGAGAATACCAAAAAATGCTTATGTTAATTATATAGAAGGGAGCAGCGGACCTTTCTATAATTTTATTTCGGAAACCGGAGGAGAAGATCAGGGAAATTTAAAAAAGATATTATTTTTTACAGTAGGAGGATATGCGGCTGACTATACGGATATAACGAAATTATTTGTAGAAATAAGAAATATGTCCGGTATAGGGGAGGTGTGGATAAATAATATCAGCAAGAATTATATAGAAGAATCAGGTATAGAGGTCCTGTCTTTTAATATAAGCGCATATCTGGATATGAGCCCTTACCTTGAGGGTCTGGGAGTCGGAGAAATAACGGAGACACCTGCAGAAGGAGCAAATGGAGAGGAAGATTTTCTGGAAATGGAAATGCAGTCATTAAGCGAATAACCGGGATTGTTTTTATTTGATTATGAGTAATAATTTTAAAATAGTCTTAATAGCATCTATTTTTCTTTTAAGTGTTTTACTGGTATTTTTATTTATTGTTCCCAATTTATCTGCCAATACCGAAATCAGTACGGCAATAGAGAAGGAAAGGCAGGACAATAAGGCATTTAACGAGACGCTTAAGACTTTGCTTTCGGTAAGAAATGAATACTATGCGTTGAGTGCCGAGTATCAAAAATATTCATTGCAGCTTCCATCTGATAATGATATTAGTATTTTCACAAACGAAGTTTATGATATCGCAAATTTTTCAAATGTAGTTATTTATTCTATTGACTATAGCGAAAAGCCAGATATCGGGAAGGAAGAGGAAAAATCCGGAAAAACTACGATAGAAGCAAATTTGATACTGCAGGGTTCCTATTATGATGTAATGAATTTTGTTAGAACGATAGAGAGAATGCCCAGAATAGTGATAATAAAGGATATAATAATACAATCAAATGAGGATGATTCCGAGAGCTTAAGTGCTTATATTACAGCGGAATTATATTACGAGGTTTGAAAGTGATAACGACTAAGATCGAAAAGATAAAAAAATCAACGGTTATTTTTATTGCCGTTATATCCTGCATGATACTGCTTCTATTTATTTCTGGATGTTCTGTTTTTGACATGATAAAAGAAACATATACGGGAAGCGAAGAAACTCTGGAATTGCCGGAAATCAAGATAGATGAAGAAGAAATTCAGGAAATCGGCAAAAATGATACGGATATTAGAAAAAGTTATGACATAGAAACCGAATTCGATCTTACAGATGAATCAGCCAGGAATCCGTTCAAACCATTTTTTATCCGGGACGAGGAAGAGGAGGAAAAAAATGTATTAAAACTCGAGAAAATATACAGCAGGGATGAAGTAGAATATGCGGATATAAATCTTAACGGCTTTACCTATAGAGTAAAAGAAACCGATCCTCTTTCAGATATTTATCTTGTACAGGCAATAAACGATGATTCGGTGGCACTGCTTAAGGGAGATGAAACAATAAATATTTCCCTTGATAAAATAATTTACGATTAGGAGTTGAAAATTTTGAGATATTTAACTGCAGGAGAATCTCATGGCAAAGGACTTGCTGGAATTATAGATGATTATCCTTCCGGAGTTTCAATCGGAATAGATTTCTTGAATGAAGAACTTGCAAGGAGACAGAAAGGGTTCGGAAGGGGCAAAAGAATGTCCATCGAGAAAGACGCCATCGAGATTATTTCCGGTGTCAGAAAAGGCAAGAGCATCGGGTCGCCTATATCTTTTATCATTCAAAATAAAGACTGGTGTAGCTGGAAAGAGATAATGGATATAAATCCGACACGGTCAAACGATAAAGATCTGAAAAATAGATTATTGAATCCCAGGCCAGGGCATGCGGATCTTCCGGGTTTTTTAAAATACAGACCGGACGATATAAGAGATATAATAGAAAGAAGCAGCGCAAGAGAAACTGCGGCAAGAGTTTGCATAGGCGGATTTGCTAAAATCATATTAAAACTGATGGGAATAAATGTATTTAGTTATGTAAGTCAAATCGGAAAAATTATCTTAAATAAAGATGCGGTTTTAAACGATATTATATTAACGGAAATCGAGCGATCCGAAGTGAGATGTCCCGATAAGAATACAGGTAAAAAAATGAGAGAAGAAATAATCAAAGCTAAAAAGCAGGGAGACAGCCTGGGAGGTAAATTCAAAGTCATAGCAACAGGAGTGCCCGCAGGCCTTGGTTCGTATTCACAGTGGGACAGAAGAATAGACGGAAGGATAGCATGTGCATTTATGAGCATACCGTCTGTAAAAGCAGTTGAAATTGGTGATGGATCAAATGTGTCGGGCAAAACTGGAACTAAATTTCATGATGAAATACATTATAAAAGCGGTACAGGATTCTATAGAAAGACAAACAGAGCAGGAGGAGTGGAGGGCGGAATTACAAATGGTGAATCAATTGTAATAGGAGCATGGATGAAGCCCATTCCCACGACTGCAATAGGCCTGCATACCGTGAATATAAGAACAAAAAAAAGTGATAAAAGTCTAAAGGAAAGATCAGATATATGCGCGGTTCCAAGCGCGTCTATTGTCGGTGAAGCTGTCCTATCCATAGAGATTCTTAATTTTATACAGGAAAAATTCGGAAGAGATAATATGGAAGAAATTTTAGAAAATTTTAACTGTTATAAAAAGTATCTTGAAAAAGTCTGATGTCAAAATGGATTATAAGAACATTTCTCTGATAGGTTTTATGGGATCCGGGAAAAGCACAGTAGGAAAAATTCTTGCAGAAAAACTCGGGTTAATATTTATCGACCTGGATAAAGTGATTGAAATGGACCAGGAAAAAGAAATCAGTAATATTTTTAAAATACACGGCGAGAAATATTTCAGAGAATTGGAAACCAGGGTAATTAAAAGGATATATAAAAATAAAAATTGTGTTTTTGCCTGTGGGGGCGGTGTGGTAAAAAGAAAAGAGAATATGGATTTAATAAGAAAAAATAGTCTGGTCGTGTATTTGAATGTTTTGATCGATGATATAATTTACCGGCTTAAAGAAGCGAATGGCAGACCACTGGTCGATGTAGAAAATAAAGAGGAGACCATAGAAAGAATGATGGAGGAAAGAGACATACTGTACAGGAAGTATGCAAATATTATTATAAATAATGATAATTATAACCCGGATCGAACTGTCGATAAGATACTGTCAGAGATTAAAAGATAAATAGATGAGAATTATTACCGCCAAAACCAAAGCCAGAGATTATCCTATATATATAAGCCAACAGTTCAGTGAACACTTCCCATTGCTAATTAGAAAGAATTTCAAAGATTCCGAAAAAATTATACTTGTTACCAATGACAAAGTGTTTGGAATATATGAAAGCAATATAAAAAATACGCTTGATAAATGTTCACTGCCTCATGAAATAGTGGTGATCAGGGATGGTGAAGAAAATAAAAATCTTCAGAAGGCAGAGTATATATTCGGCAAACTGGTTGATTTTAATGTGCATAGAAATGATATTATAACAGCATTCGGGGGAGGAGTAATAGGAGACCTGGCTGGTTTTGTGGCTTCAACTTATCAAAGAGGGATCAGGCTCATACATTGCCCCACGACTATTGTCGGACAGGTAGACAGCAGCATTGGGGGAAAAGTTGCCGTAAACTACAGCGGAATAAAAAATATAGTAGGGAATTTTTATCAGCCTCATATGATATTTATCGATCCAACATTTAACCATACCCTTGAAGAAAAGCAGATCATAAACGGTTTGGGTGAAGTTGTGAAATATGGAATAATTTTCAAAAAAAAGATACTGGATAAACTGTCTCAAAGTATCGAAGATAAAAAAGAAGATAGATTGTTCGAAATGGTCAGGTCGGATATTTTTAGAGAAATAATTTATATGTGCTGCAGCATAAAAGCAATGGTGGCTCAGAAAGATGAATTTGATATAAGTTACAGAAATCTACTTAACTTCGGACATACTATCGGCCATTGCATAGAAAGTGCGCTCGAATTTAAAGGTTTGAGTCACGGGGAGGCCGTAAGTGCAGGGATGATAGTTGCCATTGATATTTCGGTTTCACTGGGTCTTTGTAAAAAGGAAGTAAAAGAGTGGATCCTTGGAATATATAAAAAATTGAAGTTGCCTTACCGGATTCCGGAAATCGATATAGATAAGATTGTTTGTGCGTTAAAATACGATAAAAAATTTAAAACAATGCAAAATAAATTTGTTCTGATAAAAGGAATAAATAAACCGGTTTTTATATATGATGTGGATAGGGGAGTGATTATTGATAATATAAAGAAAAGTATGTATAATTATATATAAATAAATCTTAATAAATATTAAATATTTATTAAGATTATATAAATATAATATATAATGTTTTTTTATGATTGTTTTATGAACGGACCACAATAAAAAAAATGAAGAAGATAATGATAATAAATGGTCCTAATTTAAATCTATTGGGACAAAGAGAAGAAAATATATATGGAAATAAAAGCTTTGAGGATATAAGAAAAGAGTTGGAAGAACTATCAGGAAATAAGGCGGAGCTTTCATATTTTCAATCCAATCATGAAGGTGAGATTATCGATAAAATTCACCAGTGTATTGGAAAGATAGATTTCATAATAATAAACCCGGGGGCACTTACTCATTACAGCTATGGAATACACGATGCAATATTGGCATGCAGGATACCGACCATAGAAGTTCACATTTCAAATATTTTCAACAGAGAAAATTGGAGAGCTAAATCCGTAGTCTCGCCTGCAGCCAGAGGGATTATTAGCGGATTGGGAATGGAAGTGTATAAAATAGCTATTCTATATATCCTTGATTACTATAAGAATTAAAGGTCTTATAATGAAAAAAGGGTATTTTTATTTTTCCGACAAAAAGAAATCCAATATTAAAAATCAGGAGGGCCTTACTTTAGTTGAAGTAGTAATTGCCTTACTTGTTATTTCTATAATTACACTGGTTCTTGTAAGAGGAACAATTCTATCGGCTGATGCTATAAAAATAAACAGAGAAAAAACCAGGGCACAGGCAATTGCCAGTGAAAAACTCGATATTATAAGAGCAATGAATTATGAAGATATAGAGTATACGGACCAGGCAGGTAATCCGGTCTGGGGATTGGATAATCCTGCGTTAATAGAGGATGGTTATGACATAAGCTACGAAGTCACCCGTGTGTATGTAGGGGACAGCAGTTATAAACAGGTAAAGGTAAATATTTTTAAAGAACCCATGAAAGTACCTTTAAGTGTAATTACACAGATATATCCTATGGGAGAACAGGAGGGTATCCCCGGGTATTTACCGCCGGAAAATCTGAGTATCGAATCTGATGGAATTGTCGGAGGGACAAGAGAGATTAAACTGGTATGGGAAGCACCCGATACAGAATTGGAAATAAATAACTATAAAATCTACAGGGATGGGGAATTGATAGGAAGTGCTTCTACGGAATTATTTATTAATAATCCCGGAAATAATAATACTGTTTATAGTTTTTATGTGACTGTTTTATATGCCGACGGGATTGAAAGTATACCCGGTAATACTGTAACCACCGAAACATATTCGCCCCCGCAGAATCTTCACATTACCGGGTACTCGGGGAGTGGAAATAATAGAACAGTTAATCTGGCATGGGATGCGCCTGATACCCAGCTTGTAGTTAACCAATACATAATATATAGAAATAATATAGAAGTGGGAAGAACTGCAAATAGAATTTTTAGTAATATAATAGGAAATAGTGATTATACTTTTAACATAAAAGCTGTCTATGCAGGCGGTATCATAAGTGATCCCAGTAATGGAGTTACCACTATAACATACTCGCCCCCGCGGAATCTTCACATTACCGGGTACTCGGGGAGTGGAAATAATAGAACAGTTAATCTGGCATGGGATGCGCCTGATACCCAGCAGGTAATCATTCAATATGTAGTTTATAGAAACGCAATAGAAATAGGCAGGACTGCTGACACAAACTACCAGAATATAATAGGAAGCAGTAATTATAATTTTCATATTACGGCTATTTATGAGGATGGAACAGAAAGCAGTCCGAGTAATACAGTGACTACCGGTACATATTCACCTCCGCGGAATCTTCGCATTACAGGGTACTCAGGAATTGGAAATAATAGAAGAGTCAATCTGGCATGGGATGCACCGGATACACAACTTATTGTTGTCGAATATGCAGTATACAGAGCAGGAGTGGAAGTAGGAAGAACTACTAACAGAAGTTTTAGTAATAGGATAGGACGGAACAATTATACTTTTTATGTAAAAGCTGTTTACCAGGGTGGTATTTTAAGTGATCCAAGCAATGAAGTCACAACTCGATAAAAAAGTAAAAGGTGCCGAAGGTTTTACGCTGATCGAATTACTTATCGTGATGGTACTGATTATCGTGGTGGTAAGTATGATTTCGGCTACATTTATTATTTCTACAAATACTTCAAGAGATGTTATCGAAATAACCACTTCCGGTATTGATTCAAGGGTTACAATGTATAGAATAAGTAAAGATTTAAGGGAAGCCGTCAATCTAACCAAGGCTGAAAATGATGAAATAATATTTCAAAGTGATGTGGATTCCGATGGTGATTATGAGATTTTAAATTATTATCTTGCAGATGCAGACGGACATTATAATCTTTACAGAAAAGTTGATAATGAAAGCGCGAAAATAGTGGCTGATAATATAGTTAAAAATAATTTATTCGCGTATTATACAGATATAGATATACCCGAAGGCGGGATGGATACGGTTGATGAGACGGAGCTGGCCAGTATAAAAATAATCGAGATCAAATTAAGTATTGATCAGGGCGGAACAGAAAGCGAGAGAACTATGGAATTAAAAACTTCGATTGCTTTAAGAAATAAAATTTAGATGCTTTAAAAAATGTTTATTATGATGAAGAAAATATCTATTATAAATAAAGAGGAAAAGGGCAATATATCAATTCTGGTACTGATAATAGGACTGGCTGTGATTTTATTGACCACGGCCATGGTTGGTTATATTTTCCGTGATGTTGGCTTTACAGAGCAGGATAAAGATAAATTGAGAGCATTAAACTTTGCGGAATCGGGCATATCCAACATGTATCTGAATATAGACAGATATTATAATGAAGGTATCCCTATCCCATCAAGTCCAATTACCGGAGAAATAGAAGATAACGGTGAAATACAGGGCAGTTTTGAAATCAATTACGAATACCATGATAATGGCGGACTTTCTTATTATATTATAACATCCAAAGGTATTGATAAAAGCGGAAGCGAAAGAACAGTCAGGGTAAGGATAAATGTCATAGAAGCGGGTCCGGAACTTGATATTTATGATTATGTCTATACTAGTCAAACAGTAACTTTTGGCGGTAATTATGAACCAGTGGACGGTCCTTTCTACACGGAAGGCGATCTTAATGTTACTGCAGGTTCATTTATATCGCAGCAATATAATCCGGGCCCCGTAGTTGTTAAGGGAAATTTAAATATGTCCGGCGATGCAACAATTATAAATCCGGATACTCTGTCCGTTGGAGGAAATGTTGTGATGGAAGGCAGTGCAAAAATAAAAGGCAGCCAGGTTAATATAGCGGGTAACCTGACAATGTCCGGCGGGACCTACATAGACGATAGCCTGATTAGTCCGATGATTGTAATGGGTAATATCAATATGAGCGGAAGTGCGCGGATAGGAGAATCAGGAAGGGAGTTGATTCTGTCATGTCCCGGAACAGTCACCTCTTATCCCTGGACACCGATATATGCCACGCGAGATGACAGTCTTACGTATACTTTTGTTGATCCAGTGTATAATGTGGCTGATTTGATAAACGAGTACTATTCAGATGTTCAGGGTTCTGCGTTAAATATAGACGGTAACTTAAAATTAGAAGGAACAGAAACAGGTCCTTTTATCCCATACAGCCGATCTTCGGGTGGAAATAGTTTAAGTTTTACAAAAGATGCCAGTGGAAAATATATATTGGAAGTTCATGGAAATGTCATTATAAATGGTAATCTTCAGATCGGAGGCAATTCCTGGTGGCCTAAATCTGTAAATACTACATATTATAAAGGGAAAGGTATTATTTATACCACAGGAGACATAAAGACTTTTACAAAACTTATACCTTTAAATGTAAATGATTTTCCGGAAGATACTTTACTGGTACTTATATCAAATGGAAAGATTGAATTTGATATTTTCGATTACTGGGTTCAACCTCCAAGCTGTAGCAGTCCGAATATATATGTAGTTGCAATTGCAAAAGGAAATATAAAAATGTTAGTAGGTGTGGTAAGGGGTACGTTAATTGCAGGCGGTATTCTGGATATCAATAATGCTTTTTCTAAAGTCTGCTTCGAGGATGATATATCGGAATACTTGCCTTCCGAATTGCCGGGCAGTTCCTCCGGTGGTGGAGGAGGAGTTACAATTACTAAAGGTGAATGGCAGGAAGTGATAGATTGATATATTTTTAGTTATATGAAAAACGATAGAATAATTTCAGGTAAAAGTGGTTGAGTTATTTACTTCAAGGATTGGAAAGTTAAAAAATTTCCTTAAAGAAAAAGGAGTTCAAAGTTATTTAATAACCGGTGACGAAAATATTTTCTACCTCACCGGTTTTTATGGCAAAGATTCAGGAAGCCTGTTGCTGCTTACAGGGGATAGCCTTTATCTGCTGGTCCATTTTATATATCTGGAACAGGCGAAAAAATCAATTAATATTAAAAATATAAAAATAGTATGCTGCAGGAAAAATAAATTCGGTAAACTTGCTGAAATATTGGAAGGTCATAGTTTTAAGAGCTTGAAGTTAAACGGAAAGAATATAAGTTTTGCAGATTTTAACAGATTAGAGAAATTATTATTGGAACAGAGCAAAAAACTTGCAGGTATCGAAGGCGTGATTGAAAAATTAAGAGTTATAAAAGACGAAATCGAAATAACCAGTATCAGGAAAGCATGCAGGATAGCCGATAAGGTTTATCAGGATATAATTGATCCAGATGCATCTGAAATAAACACATATAAAGAAATAGAACTTGCATGCAGGATGGAAGAGCTGATGATAAAAAATAATTCCGGCGGTAAATCGTTCGATATAATTGTTGCCTATGATAAGAATTCTTCCATACCTCATTATATACCAGGGAAAACGAAGATAAAAAAAGGTTTGATACTTATGGATTTCGGGTGCAAATTCGAAAATTATTGCTCTGATATGACGAGAACGATTTGTATCAGAAGTAATAAAATTTGTAATGAATTTAAGAAAATTTATGATATAGTTTTAGAGGCACAGCTCCTGGCAATCGGAGAATGCAGGGAAGGTATCAGTTGCCGGGATCTGGATAACGCAGCAAGAAAGTTAATAAAGTCGAAAGGTTACGGAGATAATTTTGGCCATGGACTTGGTCATGGGGTGGGCCTGGAGATACATGAGGACCCGGTAATAGGTAGCAAAAGCAAAGCATTTTTGAAAGAAAATATGGTCATAACTATCGAACCCGGTGTCTATATAGAAAATTTCGGCGGTGTAAGAATAGAGGATACGGTTCTGGTAAAGAAGAACGGCTGTGAGATATTGAGCAATTCAAGTAAAGTTTTTTTTATATCGGATTAAATATGCAATTATAGAAAAATGTAAGGAAATATATGATAAACACCAGTAATTTTAAGAACGGAATGACAATAGTATATGATAGTGAGTTATACAAAATATTGTATTTCCAACATGTAAAGCCCGGCAAAGGCGGCGCTTTTGTCAGGACGAAATTAAAGGATCTGAGCACAGGAACCATTATCGAAAAAACTTTTCGGGCAGGTGAGAAAATGGAACAGGCGATACTGGAAACTAAAAGAATGCAGTACCTGTATAAGGATCAGCATTATAATTTCATGGATACCGGGACATATGAACAGATCCAGCTAAGCGAAAAAATACTTGAGGACCAGAAAGATTATTTAATGGAAAATATGGAACTGGCAGTTATATTTTATAAGGGAAAACCGATTTCGATAGATCTTCCCATTACTATAGAAACAAGGGTAGTAAAAACCGAACCGGGAATAAAAGGTGATACGGTAAGTTCAAGTTTTAAACCCGCAGTTATAGAAACAGGAGCTAAAGTCATGGTCCCATTATTTATTAATACCGGAGATGTAATAAAAATCGATACCAGAAATGGGGAATATTTGACCAGAATAAGTACCTGATCAATATTAAATATATTATATTAAAGATCATGCCCAGGATTGCCAGAAGAAAAAGCAGAGAAAATGCAATAATAGTATTGTATCAAAGAGATTTGCTTGAAAAAAAAATAAACGAGATCCTGGAAAGTAATTCGATGGCAGGTAAGGAATACGACCTGTTTACTTTAAAACTGGTAAAGGGAGTGGATAAATATAAAAAAAGAATAGACGGCATGATTATGGATGTTGTCAAAAATTGGTCCCTTGAAAGAATAGCGATTATCGATAGAAATATTTTACGAGTGGCTATTTATGAAATGTTATATGAAGATGATATACCTTTAAAGGTTTCAGTCGACGAGGCTATAGAGATTGCTAAAAGTCTGGGACAAAAAGAAGATACTCCAAAATTTATAAATGGTATTTTAGGAAAAATTTTAAATAATATGAATGGATGAGATACTTCCATCCATGGAATAAATTTTTGATGTCTGACATAAAAATAAATGATTTAAATAAAAATGGGCTTTATCCGGAATTTTTAATAAAAGAAATAAACGATAGCTTAAGATATTATATAAAAAAATATAAAAGAATTCCGGGAATTTTAAGGGATGCAATTGAATACAGTATAGAGAATAACGGAAAGAGATTCAGACCGGTATTATGCTTGCTTACGGCAATCAGTATCGGGAAAGATTATCATGCCTTTCTTCCCACTGCATGTGCAATTGAATTTATCCATACCTACTCCCTTATACATGACGATCTTCCTTCTATGGACAATGACGATTTCAGACGGGGCAAACCTTCATGCCATAAGAAATTCAGTGAAGATATAGCAATACTTACCGGTGATGCTTTATTTGCAGAGGCAATCAGTCTGATAATAAAATATCAAAAAACGGATAATGGAACAAAAATAAGAGTCCTGGAGGAAATTGCCCATGCATCGGGCGTCGAAGGCATGGTGGCCGGTCAGGTAATAGATGTTTATTATAGCGGTAAAAAAATGAATTCGAAGCAGTTAGAATATATGCACCAGAAAAAAACAGGAAAATTAATAATCGCTTCCGTCAGGTGTGCGGCAGTGTTATGCGGGACAAGTGATGAATATCTTGAAAAATTTACTGAATATGCGAGAAATCTGGGTCTTGCTTTTCAAATAACCGATGATATTTTAGATGTGACCGCTGACAGCAATATGGTGGGAGAAAAAGCAGGGAAGATTACATTGAAAGGAAAAAATACCTATCCTGAAATGTGGGGTATTTCCCGATCAAAAGAAATTGCAGCCGATAAAATAAATAAGGCAATTACTATCTTGAAGAGTATGAAAATAGATTATGAATTGCTGGTTAATATTGCTAATTTTTTACTGTTAAGAGAGGCCTGAAAGATATCAAAAAGGGTATAAAAAATGTAAAAAAGAAGAAAATAATAAATTTACTTTTGGAAAAGAACCTGGTATCTACAGAAAAAAATGCACTGGCATTAATACTGGAGGGTAAAGTGAAGGTTGAAGGTATTACGATCCAAAAGCCAGGAAAAACGATTGATCCAGATTCTGCGATAGATATAACTTCAGAAAAACCATATGTTTCCAGAGGTGGTTTGAAATTAGAGGGAGTATTTAAAGAATTAGGACTGAGTGCAGAAGGTAAAAGAGCCATAGATATAGGATCTTCTACGGGTGGATTTACGGATTTTTTATTGCAAAACGGTGCGGAAAAAATTATCGATATCGATGTCGGATATGGCCAGTTATCATGGCAAATAAGAAATTCTCCTCTTGTAACTGTTCTGGAAAGAACAAATATAAGAAATCTTGATATCGGTAAGCTTCCGTTTACCTCAAATATAACGGTTGTAGATGTTTCTTTTATTTCCATAAAAAAGATTTTTAATAAAATTCTTGAATTAACCGATACAAATGGAGAAATTTTACTCCTTGTAAAGCCGCAATTCGAGCTCGCAAAAGAGGAAGTAGAAAGCAGGGGTATAATAAGAAATAAATATCTGCATCAGAAAGTATTGGTAGAAATAACGGAATTTGTAACAAAATTCCCCATTAAAATAAAAAATTTCACTTTCTCTAAGATAAAAGGTTCCAGGGGTAATATTGAATTCTGGATTTTTTTGATAAAATCTTTTAAAGAGGCTGAAACTGTTTCAAATTATGATAAAATAATCAAAGATGTGGTTGATAGCGCACATCGATATTTCAATCAGTCTCAAGAAAAAAAATGAAAAATATTGGAATAATTTCAAATAATGAAAAACGGGAAGCAATAGAAATTGCCGGAAAGATCCATGATTATCTGATAAAGAAAGATCGTGATATCAGGATATTTTTCGTAGAGACAGACAAAATGCCCGAAATTTTTGGGTTGCCTTCAGTATCCGAAAGTGAATTTAGCAATAAAAATGATGTAATAATATCGATAGGGGGAGATGGCACGTTCCTCCGGGCATCAAAATATTCTTTCTTAAAAGAAATCCCCGTACTTGGAATAAATGTAGGGAATCTGGGATTTCTGACCGTAGTAGATAAATGCAATATAAATGAAGCCCTGGATAGATTACTGAAAAATAAATATAAAATAGAAAAAAGAATGCTGCTTGAGGGAAGATTTTTTAAGGATGATCAGATAATAGAAAATAAAAAGCTTCCTTATCTTGCATTAAATGAATTCGCGATAACAAGATCAACGCTTGGTAAAATAATAAGATTTGAGATCATAGTAAATAAGATATCGATAAAAAAATTTGCTGCGGATGGGATAATAATATCTACACCGACCGGTTCCACGGCATATTCGCTTTCGGCAGGTGGACCGATTGTAGAACCAAAAAGTGAAGTAATAATCATAACCCCTATATGCCCCCATACATTACTCAGCAGAAGTATAATCCTTGGTCCCGATAATGAATTGGAAATAATGGTAAGTTCCAGAAATGAAACAGATGGTGTGAGTGTCGATGGTAAAACGATACAGATCAGTATTAAGCCGGATTATATATTTAAAGTAAAAAAATCCAGGTCAAAATTAAATCTTATAACTTTTAATAAAGATACTTTTTTAAAAGTATTCAAAGAAAAATTTATTGAAAAAATTTAAATAAGCATAACTAGGTGGTTTTATCAATATGTTAAAAGAATTACAGGTAAAAAACTTTGCAATAATAGATGACGTAAAAATAAAATTTGGCAGGGGCCTGAACATCCTGACCGGAGAAACAGGAGCAGGAAAAACTCTTATAATTGAAGCAATAAATCTTCTTATAGGTGAACGTGCAGATGTAGACCTTATAAGAGATGGCGCCGATAATCTATTGGTCCAGGGGTATTTTGATTTCAGCAATAATCCTGCAGTTTTGGATTATTTACTGTATCAGAATCTGATCGGGAAAGACGACACATCGGATGAAATAGCAATAACAAGAGAAGTAACGAAAATCGGAAGAAACAGAGCATTTATAAATGGGATTTTTACGCAGGTTAGCAGTTTAAAAAAAGTTGGTGAATTATTCCTCGATATCCATGGTCAACACGATCATCAATATTTGCTTGATCATAAGACTCATATAGAAATAGTGGACAGGTTTGGGAGTGAAAGGGTATCAGATGTAAAAAAAGAATATTCAGAAAAATTGGAAGAATATCTCAGAAGAATGGAAGAATTTTTAAAATTAAAAGAACTTAAGGATATAAGAGAAGAAAAACTAAAAGATTTGAATTACAGATATGAAGAAATAAAAAAGCTGAATATAAAAGATAATGAAGAAAAAATTTTAGAAAATGAAGTAAGAATACTTAAAAATTATGAAAAGATTTTTAAACTGGCATCAGAAGGTAAGAAAATTCTGGAAGGGGAAGACGTAAATAATCGATCGATTATAGATAAACTGGCTGTTCTTGATAAAAATATAGAGGAACTTGCTGAAATTGATAATAAGTTTAATAAATTCACCGGTAAAATAACATCCATCAGCGATCTTATAGGAGAGCTAAATCATCATCTGAATGATTATATCGCTGATTTTGACTTTAGTGCGGAAAGGCTTGATAGTATTCAGGAAAGATTATTCAAGCTGGTGGAAATAAAAAGAAAATACAACCTTGATTTGGAGTCGATTAACGGACATGCAGAAAAACTAAAAGAGGAAATCGATAGTTTCGAGAATCTTGATAGTGAGATTGAAAAAAAGAAGATCCTGTGTGACGAAGCCAGGAAGATTTTGATAGAAAAGGGTCTGACATTGAGTGAATTGAGAAAGGAGGCGATGTTCGATCTAAAAAATAAAGTCACCGATGAGATGACGGATCTTGGTTTTAAATCTGTATCTTTTCAACCGGAACACAAACTTATCGGGATTGATAATGTCGGCGACGATGGAATAGAAATAAATGGAGAAAAGATAAGATTTACCAGAAATGGGATAGATAATATAGAATTTTTGATATCTTTGAACAAAGGAGAAACAGAAAGACCGCTCAGAAAAATCGCTTCAGGAGGGGAAATATCAAGGATCATGCTTGCTTTAAAATCTGTGATAAGTTCCGTTGATAATATTACCACCATGATATTCGATGAAATAGATGCAGGTATCGGCGGTGCAACTTCGCTAATCGTAGGGGAAAAATTATATAAGATATCGCGAAACTGCCAGATAATAGCTATTACCCACCTTGCACAAATTGCATGTTTTTCCGATGTTCATTACTTCATAGATAAATTCATTGACATCAAGAGGACCAAGATAAAGATAAAAAAGCTCGATTTTGGCAGCAAGATAAAAGAGATTTCCCGAATGATGAGCGGGCTGGAAGAAAGTGATATTTCAATCAAACATGCCGAAGAACTTCTGGATAAATGTAATACAATTAAAGGTGATTTAACAGAGAGGAAGATAAAAATTGAAAACTAAATTTATTTTTGTCACAGGAGGAGTTCTATCTTCGCTGGGAAAAGGTATATGTTCAGCATCACTTGGAAGATTACTGAAATCAAGAGGTTATAGTGTAACCATACAGAAATTCGATCCGTATATAAACATCGATCCCGGAACGATGAATCCGCTTCAGCATGGGGAAGTCTTCGTAACCGATGATGGAGGTGAAACAGATCTTGATCTGGGGCATTATGAAAGATTTACAGATGAAGATCTGTCAAAATATAATAATTTCACTTCCGGAAGAATTTATAAGGAAGTAATAGATAATGAAAGAAAAGGCAAATTTCTTGGAGCTACTATACAGGTTATCCCGCATGTGACGGATGAAATAAAAAACAGCATCAAAAAGACTCTGATGAGGAAAAAAACCGATATCATCATTACTGAAATCGGAGGAACAGTCGGGGATATAGAAAGTCTGCCCTTCCTTGAAGCGATAAGGCAGTTCAAAAAAGATATAGGGAAAGAAAATGTCCTGTACATACATGTGACCTATATACCTTATTTAAAAACTACCGAGGAATTGAAATCAAAACCAACACAGCACAGCGTTAAAGAACTGAGAAGCATAGGAATTCAGCCCGATATTATAATATGCAGAAGTGAAACGAAATTAACTGACAGTATAAAAGATAAAATAAGCCTTTTCTGCGATATAGAGAAAGAAGATACCATAGAAGCCATTGACGCCAGACATATTTACGAGGTTCCTTTAATGCTTCAGAAAGAAAAGCTTGATTCAAGGGTTTTATCTAAATTGAAATTGAAAACCGGAAGGTCAGATCTTAAGAGCTGGAAAAAACTCGTAGGTACGATACATCATCTGGATGGTCAGGTGGAAATAGGAATAGTCGGTAAATATACAAAATTAAAGGATGCTTATATAAGTATTGTAGAGTCTTTGAATCATGGCGGGTATTTTTTCAAAAAAAATGTCAAATTGACATGGATAAACTCTGAACTCATCGATGAAAGCTGTCCGGACGATAATATATTTATCAATATGGACGGCATACTGGTCCCCTATGGTTTTGGGTTCAGAGGAATAAATGGAAAAATAAATGCGATAAAATGTGCAAGAGAAAGTAAAATACCATTCCTGGGAATATGTCTTGGAATGCAATGTGCGGTAATCGAATTCGGAAGAAATGTTCTTGGCCTGAAAGATGCAAACAGCACGGAATTTGCGCCTGATACAATAAATCCTGTTATCGATTTAATGAATGATCAGAAAAATATAGATGATAAAGGCGGTACAATGAGGCTTGGCAGCTATAAATGCAAATTGAGTATTGATTCCAAAGCTTATAAGGCTTACAGAAAAAAAATTATTTTCGAAAGACACAGACACAGATACGAATTAAATAATTATTACAGGGGTAAACTGGAAAAAGCAGGAATGATAGTAACCGGAGTCAATCCCGAAAAGAATCTGGCAGAAATTGTTGAAATAAAAGATCACCCATGGTTTGTTGCGGTTCAATTTCATCCTGAGTTTAAATCAAGGCCCGACAGGCCGCATCCTTTATTCAGAGATTTCATAGGTGCCTCTATAGAATATTCGTCCAGGAAAATAAAGAAATAAAAATGAATTTTAAAAATAGCAAGTTTAAAATAACTTTAATTCTAATAAATTCTATTTTTCTCATTATAATAATTTTTTTTACACCGCTTGCCTGCTATGTTTTCAATCTGGATTATTATTCGACTTTATATGAAGAAAATGATGTATTTTCAGTGTTGAATAAAGAGGATGTGCTGAATGTCACGGAAAGAATTTTTAAGTATTTTGAATACCGGGAGGAGTTGGATTACCTTGATCCTTCCCTGCAGGTCAGATATTCAAAAGAAAGCATGAGTTCCGTTGCTTTTTTTATGCCCGATGAAGTAAATCATCTAAATGATGTCAGGAAGCTGCTGACAAAGATATTCATTTTATACTTCTCAAGCATTATACTGGTAATTATTGGTTTTGTGCTGTTAATAAATAAAAATATTAAAATCTTTATAAGGGACCTCGGGAAAACATTTATCATATCATCGGCACTAATACTTCTTTTTATCATAATCCTGTATCTGCTCGGAAAAAATTTCCCTGTTTTATTTGATAATTTTCATCTTATATTTTTTCCACAGGGTAATTTTACTTTTTCCGGTAGTTCTCTCATAATAACTCTGTTCCCGTTTGGTTTTTTTTATGATTTCTTTATAAAGATTGTTCTATGCTCAGCAATAATATCTACTATAGTGCTGGTTGCTGGTATAATATTCGTAAATATTTTTAAAATTTTAAAAGGTGATAATTCAAAAAGATCTGGAAAATTTAATTACCAAAAGAGTAAAGCATGATAAATAAAAAAAGACTTCTTGAAACATTTATTGAACTTTTAAAAATAAAAAGCCCATCAAAAAATGAAAAAGAAATAGCCGATTATGTTGTAATGAAACTTAAGAAATCAGGGCTTGAGGTCAATATTGACAATTGCGGAAAGAGATTTGGAAGTAATACAGGAAATATAATTGCATTATACCGCTCCAAAAATCCGTCAGGCAATAAACCGATTTTTCTTTCGGCACACCTTGATACGGTAAATGTGAACGGGGAAATCATACCACAGATAAAGGATGGGAAAGTAATAAATAAAAATAAAGAATGTATATTGGGTGGTGATGATAAGATAGCAGTTGCAGCAATTTTGGAAGTCCTGGAAGTAATAAAAGAAAATAATATTTCTACCGGAAACATTTATGTCGTTTTTACAATTTCCGAAGAGATAGGCGTTCTGGGATCAAAATGCATCAATATGAAGTCGATCAAGGCAAAAATTGGCTTTGCATTCGATAGCGATGGAAACATCGGTTCAATAATAAATAAAGCACCTTATCAAAATTCGATCTATGCACGATTTAAAGGAAAATCAGCTCATGCCGGAATAGAGCCTGAAAAGGGTATAAATTCCATAAAGGCTGCAGCTATAGCAGTAGCAAATATGAAAATAGGCAGAATAGATAAGGAAAGTACAACTAACGTAGGGAAAATAGAAGGGGGTTCCGCCAGAAATATAGTTGCTGAAAATACGGAATTGGAACTTGAAGCAAGAAGCCTAAAACTACCTGAACTTCAAAGGATTACCGAAGAAATGATAAGTGAACTAAAAAAAGGTGCTGCCAAAACAGGATCAATTCTGGATTATGAAATTGTAAGGGAATATGACGGATATAAGATAAGGGAAAATGAGGTTCCAGTACAAATTGCTAAAGCCGCAATGGTAAAATTGAAAATAAAACCCAGGATTGTATCTTCGGGAGGGGGAAGTGATGTCAATATCTTTAACTCTAAAGGAAAAATATCATTAAATCTAAGCAATGGAATGGAGAACATTCATACAAATAAGGAATTTGTAGCAGTCAGACAATTAGAGAAACTTGCTGCGCTGATACTTGAAATATGCAAATCCAAAATCGGGTAGGCATTACAGGAATTAAAACTTCTTATGGAAAAAAAACTTTTTGAAAAAAAAATAAGCTCAAAAAAAATATTCACGGGGAAAATAATCGAGTTATATCTCGATGAAGTAGAATTGCCAAACGATAAAGTCGTTACCAGGGAAAAGGTCAAACATCCGGGTGCGGTTGGTATCGTGCCGCTGAACAGAGAAGGAAAAATAATACTGGTAAAGCAGTTCAGATATCCCACGAACAGTGCGTTATTGGAAATACCGGCGGGAAAGCTGGGTAAAAACGAGAACGCTGCGGACTGTGCCAGAAGGGAATTAAAAGAAGAGATCGGTGCGGTAGGAGGAAAGATCATACATTTGACTACCTTCTATACATCTCCTGGTTTTTGTGATGAAATATTATACTTATATCTGGCAATTGGATTCGAAAGAAAAGAAAATAATCCGGATGAGGACGAGTTTTTAGACATAGTCGAATTAAAAATGAAAGATTCCCTCGCTTATATAAATAGCGGTAAAATCAAGGATGCTAAAACCATCATCGGTATACTCCTATCCAGGGATTACTTGAATTTAATATAAGAAGAATTGGAAAAGATAAAAAATAAAAATATCGGAAAAGATATAGCAGGGTACAGGGAATATTTAAGGTTCGAAAAATTACTTCTTTCAAATACAATTGATTCATACCTGAGAGATTTAAAAAGATTTATTTCATTTCTCGAAGTCAATAAAATTGAGAATCACTATGAACTTTCGAAGGAACAGATACTGGATTTTTTTCAAGCGTTACACGAAGAAGAAAAATCAGAATCATCTATTTCAAGGATGTTATCGACATTGAGAAGTTTCTATAAATTTCTGGTAATAGAAGGCAAATGCAATAAAAATCCATGGGTACAGGTAAATAATCCAATAAAGCTAAAAAAAATTCTTATAGTATTAAAAATAGAAGAAGTAGAAAAATTTCTTGAAAGTGTGCCATATTCAACCGCCCTCGAGATTAGAGACAGGACAATGCTTGAAATGTTATATTCTTGCGGACTCAGAGCAAGCGAGATTGTAAACCTGAAAATGCAGGATATAGATCTGGATGAAGAATTACTGAGATTTATAGGAAAGGGAGATAAGGAGAGGATAGTTCCAATAGGTAAGAAAGCTTTATCATTTTTAGATAAATATCTTAGAACAAGCAGATTCAAGATAAAGAAAGAATATCGATCCGATCATTTATTTTTAAACAGAAGCGGTAAAAAAATGACAAGGCAGGGATTCTGGAAAATATTAAAAAAATATGCAAGTAAAGTGAATCTTGATAAAAACCTTTACCCCCATATTTTCAGACACAGTTTTGCGACTCATATGCTGCAGGGGGGAGCAGACTTAAGGACCGTCCAGGAATTACTCGGACACAGCAATATTTCCACAACTGAAATCTATACTACTCTGGATAAGGAACATATAAAAGATATATATTTCAGATATCATCCAAGAGAAAGAAAATCTGGCTGACCGGGTAAGATCCGGATGGATTTATTTTATAAAAATGGCCTTAAATGGTGCAGTGTATAATAATATTTGCAAATTTAATATATTTTGGTATGGTATAGGGTCATAGGGTGAGGAAGGTATAATAAAATGGCCGGTCTGGGACAATCAATAATCGATTTTTTAAGGCAACTTGTTACATGGTTACCCGGATTGATAATGGGTGTTGTTTTACATGAATATGCCCATGGGTATATAGCTTACAGGAGCGGTGATCCGACTGCCAGGAACATGGGGAGGCTCACTCTGAATCCAATCGCACATATAGACTTATTCGGGAGTGTACTGCTTCCGCTGCTGCTTATACTTATTAATTCCGGTATTGTGTTCGGTTATGCTAAACCTGTTCCCATAAATCCTTCATATTTTAGAAATTACAGAAAAGGAATTCGATACACTTCGATTGCTGGTCCTGTGGCAAATTTGATTTTTGCTTTTTTAATTGGTTTAATATTCGGGCTTTTTTTCTTTATATATATTAAAATTTCTAATGGAATAACTGTCTCGGATACTCTTGGTTATAAAACTTTTGATCTTGTAAGCGAGATATTCAGAAATACTATATATATAAATATCTTTCTGGCTATTTTTAATTTTATACCTATCCCTCCGTTGGATGGCTCTAAAATACTGGCATCTTTTCTTCCCGGAGAGGCGATGTTCAGATTTTTAAATCTTGGAAGATTTGGTATCATTTTTATTTTCATATTTTTATTTCTTGGCGGAAGAATATTCTGGACCGTCATATCGCCCGTATTTAAATTTATTTATGATATTTGCATATGGTGGCAATATCTGATTACTTAGGGAATTAGAGGATAGGAGAGATTTAATGAAAAAGAAAATGCTTACCGGATTCAGGCCTACCGGGAAATTACATCTTGGTCATCTGCATGGAAATATCAGCAATATGATTAAATATCAAAAAGACTATGAAAATTTTTTCTTTCTGGTTGATTGGCATGCATTATCAACAGAATATTTAAATCCTGAGAATATAAAATCTGACGTAATCGAATGTATAATAGATCTTATTGCTCTGGGAATAGACCCGGTATTGACCCATTTATACAGGCAATCAGATATACCTCAAATATCTGAATTGACTCTTTATTTTTCGATGATAACACCTTTGTCATGGCTGGAACGCTGTCCTACTTACAAGGAACAAATGAACGAGTTGAAATCCAGAGACATATCCACGCTGGGTTTCTTATCGTATCCTGTACTAATGGCTGCAGATATACTTATAGTCAATTCCGATATAATACCGGTAGGAGAGGATCAGCTGCCGCATCTTGAAATTACCAGAGAAATAGCAAGAAGATTCAACTATCTTTATGGGAAATATTTTATAGAGCCAAAAGAAATGCTGTCAAAAGCTACAAGAGTTCCGGGGATAGATGGACGAAAAATGTCCAAAAGTTATAATAATGCAATATTTCTATCCGATGATTTTGATACTATACGAAGCAAAGTTGCGATGATGATAACCGATCCTAAAAGAATACACCTTGAAGATCCCGGTGATCCAGGAATTTGCAATGTATTCGATTTCTATAAAATATATAAAGAAAAAGAAATAGAAGAAATAGAGCAAAGATGCAAGCAGGGAAAAATCGGATGTACCAGATGCAAGGAAGAGATTTCCGGAATAATATATAAATCTTTAGAGGATTTTCAGGAAAAAAGAAATAAGATAAAACAAAACCTGAATTATGTCTATGATATTCTGGAAGAAGGCAAAAAACAGGTTAGACAAATTGCCGATAAGACAATATCCGATGTAAGGAAAAAGATGGGTATAGATTAGATTGGAAAACTGCATAGAAGTAAAAGATTATTTAGTAGAATATAAAAAATTTAAAGGCCCCCTGTATCTGCTTCTGGATCTGGTTCAGAAAAAAAAAGAAGATATCTATGAAATCAGTTTAAGCATCATCACAAAAGATTTTATATCTTATATAAAAGATAAAAAAAACATATTATTCGATACTCTGTCAGGATTCATATATGTTGCATCCATTCTACTGGAAATAAAATCAAGATCGCTGCTTCCCTCGAAAAATGGGACTGCCGGTGACGATGAAAATATAATAGATATCGAAATTCTAAAAAAAAGAGAAGAAGAGTATAGAATATTCAAGAAAATATCCAATTACCTAAGAAGCATCTATGAAAAGGAATCTTTGTATTTTATAAGAGAAGCTCCAATCGAGAAAGAATTTTTAAAATTATTGCCTGATTTTACCAGGGATATAAATATAGAAGAATTATCGGTTATAGCTTCGAGGCTTATTAAATATAATGAGGAAAAATTGGATTTAGGAAGTTTTTGCAATCAAAGATCAGGTATAAATATTTTTGAAGAGATGAAAAGAATAAAGAAATTATTATATCTTAAGGATGATATAACATTCAAGGAAATAACGTTAAAATATGAAAGGATTATTGATAAAATAGTAAGTTTCCTGTCACTGTTGGAACTATATAAGAAGAATGAAATAGATATTATTCAATTTGAAAATTTCGGTAGTATCATTATAAAAAGAATAAAATAATATAAAACTTGTAAGATATTAAATGAATAATAATAGTAATATACAATCAAAAAAAGAAAAAGAATGGCTAAAAACCTGCATAGAAGGAATACTTTTTGTTTCTGAAGGGATAGTCCGTGCCAGGGAAATATCGGCAGCACTCGGAATAAGTGAAAAAAAAATAAACGAAATAATAGAAATTATGGAAAAGGAATATATCGATAATAATAGGGGATTTATTCTCAAAAGAGTAGCAGGTGGATTCAGGTTATATTCGAATCCCTCATTGAGTGAGGTACTTATTAAATTTATTAAATCCAATATACGTACCTATCTTTCACAGGCCGCACTGGAGACTCTTGCAATCATATCTTACAGGCAGCCCGTTACCAGGACGCAAATTGCAGAACTCAGGGGAGTCAGAACCGATAGCGTAATATTGACACTGGTAGACAAAGGATTGATAAAAGATGCGGGCAGACTTAAAGAGCCTGGCAATCCCATTTTATATAAAGTAACCGAGAGGTTCATGGAACTGATAGGAATAGAAAGCCTGAATGAACTCCCTCCCCTGGAAGATTTCAAAGAATATGAAGAAGATATGATAAAAATAGACGAATAAAAATCAAAAGACAGGGTTTAAGTTTCTATATAAAGACATGAATAATCCGAAGATTACAATCAAGAAAATATTCTTATTATTGATAATAATACTTCTGGTTTCGTATCTTACTTCCTGCCGCAGCGGGAAAGATGAAGAAATAGTAGAAGCGGGAATATTTTCCGGTATTCCCGATTCACATCTTACAGGTAGTATGAATATATCCGGTCAGGCTATAGATATAAGCATAAGCGGAAATTATGCATATCTTACAAATGATCTCGGTGTCCTTTATGTAATAGATATCAGAGATAAAAAGAATCCTTTTATAGCAGGGAGATGCAAAGATCTGGAATCAGCGAATATCGTTATCGTAAAAGGCGATTATGCGTATATATCTTATACGGAATGGATAAGTAATGATTATAATGATATTTATACCAATTGCGGATTTTATATAGTAGATATTGAAGACCGGCAAAATCCCAGACTTATCGGTAATTATAACACGGGAGAAAATAATAATAAGTCCGTATACGGTATGTTTATAGATGAAGATTGCGCATATATCAATACTGCTGTAGAAGATGGAACCCTGGAAACAAGCAATCTGGAAATAGTAGATATTTCGGATAAAAGAGATCCTGAAATAGTGAGTAAGTTTGAAATAGACGGATTACCTTCAAGTATATGGGTAAAAGATGATCTGGCATATATAAATGTAAATTTTTATGATTATGATGAAATAGAATATTCGAATAAAAGCAGATTGCTTATTATAAATATAAAAAATAAAGATAGCCCTGAATTTATAAATTCGTGTGTCATCCCTTCAGGTTCATGGGGTCTGTATGTTACTAAAGATCATGCTTATATATCAAGTTGCCGGAATGAAGAGGATAATAATAATTATGCCGAAAGCTTGCTGCAGATCGTGAGCATAGAAGATCCATCAAACCTGAAAACTGCCGGATGGTGTGAGATTCCGGGTGGTGCATGGGAATTGGACGGCACCGGTGATTATATCTATGTATCAAGTTTATCAGGCGGAATATATGCCGTAGATGTAGAGAATAGCAATGATCCTGTTATTGCGGATAGTTTGAACACTGATGGGGCTTCCTACGATATAACACTTGAAGGCAATTACGGATATATTGCAGATGGATTCGGGGGAATGAGCATTATGGAGCTATCCGGCAATTCCGGAGGAGAAGAAAAATTGTATTATGTCGACATTCAGGATAAAAATCTACCTCCGATAGCTGTAATAGAAGTTACAGGAGACAAACTGGAGGGAGGCAGTTATCAAATAAAAAATCCGGTATATTTTAGCGCCGGGGAAGCATTCGATCCTGATGGAGATGAATTGGAATATTTATGGGAAGTAGATGGAATTAAAAATTCGGATGAAGAGACCTTTACTTATTATTTTAATAAATCCGGAGTCTATGAAGTAAGACTTATTGTCTCAGATGGAGCAGAAAGCGATGAGGCAACTACGGAAATAGCGGTTGAAGAAATTGATTTACCCATCGCATCTTCCGTAAAGCATGATTTTAAAATAAAAATAGATTATACTCTTTTTAATAATAGTGTTGATAACCTTAAAGATATAAATTGTTTTATAAGAGTTCCACAGACCTATTATCCATATCAGATAATAAATGATTATTCAGCTAATTATCCTGATTATGCTGAACTGCTGGATAATTACCGAAATGCTCTGCTTCATTTCGAAATAGATGGAGAACTTGCCGGAGGAAAAAGTCTGACTGTATCAGTTGTTATTGATACAACAGTTTATGAATTCAGATATAGAGATATTGAAGTCAATTATTCGGATTATGACAGGGATGATCCTGATTTCATATGGTATACTTCGGATGATCTGTTTATTGATTCTGATAATCCTAAAATTCTTAATATTGCGAAATCACTTACCGGGAGCGAGACAGATCCGGTAGAAATAGCAAAAATTCTTTATAATTATGTAAAACGTAATCTTTATTATGATTTTTCGCGTGTCGAAGAAAAAGATTATGAATTACTTTACGCGTCGGAAATACTGGAAAGAGGAAAAGGAATATGCAGCGATTATGCCATACTTTATGCCGCTCTTTTGAGGGCAGCAGACATACCCGCAAGACTTGCGGCAGGTATTCCCGTTTATACGATTCTTTTTGAGAATGAAAAAGAAATTGATATGGGACATGCCTGGATAGAAATACAGATGCCCGATTACGGATGGATACCGGTGGATATTACACCGGAAGACGATTTTATGTCAGCCAATTCTTATCTGGATATCGCCACTGAAAAGGGTTCCGGGTACCTTTATGAAAATAAGACAATGGACTGGGGAAGTTATTATTATGATGGATTCCTATTTTCATGGGACAGTGAAAGGGTTCCCAAAACAGAACAGAAATTTTTATTCAAAGTATCAAATATCGACCTGCGGGATATAATGCTTGATTGATATTCTACAACTAAGAATATAACTATCCTAAAAAACATTTACTGTTTCATATTACAAGAATTTCCTTTATGCAGTATTCTTACTAATGTATAATAAAATATTAAAATGTTCCTTTTGAATTATCAGTATTATTTACAGAGTAAAATATAAAAGATTATGAATTAAGATTAAATGCTGTGATATAATAAAAACTCCGTAAAGAAGTCCATAAAATTCAATAACAAGAAAACAATTATTATTTTAAATGGTATTTTTAATATACAATATAGTAGTATCTTCTCTGTTATTTGCGTTTTTTGTAAATTTTCTTATTAATTCTATTCTTTTTAAAGATATAACAAATTACAGGTTGCAGCCTGAGATAAAAAAAGAGAATCCACTTATATCGGTTCTTATACCTGCGAGAAATGAGGAGAAAAATATCAGGGAATGCCTGCTTTCCTTAATAACGCAGGATTATGACAATATGGAAATTCTGGTGCTCAATGATAATTCCACGGATGATACCGCAAGAATTACGGCAGATATTTCTAATACCTATAAAAAAGTAAAATTGATCAAAGGCAAAGGTTTGCCAGAGGGATGGACAGGTAAAAATTATGCCTGTTATCAATTATTTAAGGAGTCCAAAGGCAAATATTTATTTTTTACCGATGCGGATACAATACATAAAAAAGAATCCGTGACCAGTGCGTTGAGCTGTCTTGTACAGGAAAAACTGGATTTATTGTCGGCATGTCCCGAGCAGGTCATGAGATCATTTCATGAAAGGATGGTTATCAATCTGACAAATTTTCAGATTTTGATCCCACCTCTCCTTTTTATCCGGAGATCTAAAATTCCCGTATTCGGCAGCGGGATAGGAAGCCTGATGATCGTAAAAAGAGATATTTACCGGGATATGGGAGGACACAGATGTATAAAAAATAGCTGTGTGGAAGATACCGCTATCTCAAAATTATTTATCAGGAAGGGATATAAATTCATGATTTTTAATGGAAGAAAGATCTATTCAACCAGATTATACGATAATTTCAACGAAATATACGAGGGCTTTTGCAGAATCTTTCTTGGGAATTTCAACAGCAGGTTCGGAGTTTCATCAATTATTCTTGTTATGTTCGTTTTCTTTTTGCTCCCGTTTATATTGCTGGCAATACTGCCGTTTGTTGAATTCAGGACAAACATATTATTCTATTCGAGCCTATCATTGCTTCTGTTTCAAGTCCTGAGTATTTTATTAACAAGGACAATGGCTAAAATAAAGATAAATGGAAAAATCATTGATATATTTTTACATCCGGTATCGATAGCTTATATGGTCTTTATGAATTTCAAGCTTTTATTCCAAAAGAAAGAAAAATCTCAGGTAAGATGGAAAGGCAGGACATACAGATATTCGGCTAAATTTGCGAATGAATTTCCAAAATAAATATATATATGGATAATCAAAGAAAACAAATACTGGAGGGTAACTTGAATAAGTTACTCTTCAGTTTTGCAATACCAGGAATTCTCGGGCTGCTGTCAGGATTTCTTTATATCATAGTGGATACGATTTTTGTAGGAAGGGGAGTAGGCCCTCTGGGGATAGCAGCTCTTTCAATAGCATTGCCGATATTGCTTTCTATAATGGCTATCGGACTTATGGTTGGAACAGGTTCCGCTTCCATAATTTCAAGAGCTCTGGGCAAGAATGATGTAAAAAGAGCAGTAAATTCTATGGGAAACGGAGTTATATTAAATTTACTGTTAAATATTACCTTCATAGCACTGGCATATATATTTATCGACAGGGTACTTTTATTTTTTGGTGCCTCTGCAGACGTTATACCAATTGCAAAAGAATACCTTATTATTGTATTCCCCGGTTTTATACTTCTTTCGTTTCTGATTACTACAAATGATTTTGTAAGGGCGGAAGGGAAGCCCAGGGCTGCAATGTATTTTATAGCTGTCGGATCCATACTTAACATCATTCTTGATCCGATCTTTATTTTTGGTTTTAAAATGGGTATAAGAGGAGCCGCTGTAGCGACACTTATCGGTGAGACATTGAGTACGATTCTTATAATATGGTTCTATATATGGGGGAAAAGCATATATAAACTCAAACCTTCAACATTCAGGATAGATTTCAAAAAAATAAAAGAAATACTGCTGATCGGATGCCCGACTTTTATCATGATGACTGTCACAAGTGTAGTCATTCTTATCTTCAACAGGTCACTCCGTGTATACGGGAATGATATCCATATAGCTATTCTGGGCATAGGCTACAGAATGATTGGATTTATACAGGTACCAATAGTGGTGATATCACAGAGTTTCGCTACTATATCAAGCTTTAATTATGGCGCGAAAAAATATCAGAGAGTCAAGAAAATATTATGGCTAACAATAATATGGACCTCTATCATATCATTGATTGCTTTTATACCCATGATGTTCTTTCCCGGGTATTTTTTAAGCATTTTTAGCAGCAATCAGTCTCTCATCAATATGGGAATAATGCCCTTAAGATTACTGGTTGCTTTTTTCCCTTTTGTTGGAATGCATATGGTCAGTGCAAGTTTCTTCCAGTCTCTGGGAAAACCCGTACAATCACTGCTGATTACTTCTACCAAGCAATTTTTATTTTTGATCCCGGCTATATATTTACTGCCAAAAATTTTTGGTTTAAATGGAATCTGGCTGGCAATGCCTGTTGCTGATTTTCTATCTATTACCATAGCAGGAATATTCATATTCTGTGAATTGAGGATCTTTAACCGCAAAACCAGCAGCGAAGTTCTGGAAATAAGTTAAAAATACAGATAATTTTTAAGAAGAAGTTCCCCCCAGACGGACGAAAATATATTTAAAAATTTCCTCCGGTATATTTATCTGAGTAGCTTTTTCAAATCCTTCAAATCCGGGATAAGAATTTACTTCGCAAACTTTATAACTATTTTGATCAAATAGAATATCAACTCCTGCGATATCAAGACCTACTATTCTGGCCGATTCAACAGAGAGCCATTCAATAGTAGGATTTATTTCGTAGGATATGACTTCTCCTCCTGCAGAATAATTTGCTTTAAAATTATCATCTGATGCCGTTCTGAGCATAGCGCCAATTGCTCTGCCGCCGATAACAATTACTCTTATGTCCCTTCCTTTGCTGGAACTGATAAACTCCTGTAAGATTAAGTTAGTTTTAGGATCTTTTGAAATTTCCAGCAGATTCACCAGGTCATTTAATTTATTTCTATTTTCTACGAGGAAGACGCCCCTCCCTTTGGACCCTATAACTGTTTTTATTATCAAAGGATAAGAAAATTCTTTTTCCACAAAAGAGGTATTCAAAGGAAACTTGGCAAGCATTGTCTTGGGTATGGGGATGTTATTGGATGATAGAAGCTGTAATGTCGAAAGTTTATCTTTCGCTGTCTCCATGCTCTGACTTGGATTCAGTATGAAGACTCCCAGTCTTTCGAAATGCCTGATTATAGCAAGTGCATAATATGTAACAGTTCCAATTCTTGGAATCAAACAATCAGGAAGTTCTATTATATTACCGTTGTAGATAATACTTTTTTTGTCTTCTTTTGTAACGATCAAATCTAACTCTTCAGGGGCCACCAATTTTAATTCTATATTTGCGTTCCCTGCGACTTCATAAAACCTTTTAGTCGTATAGGAATTAAAATCAGATTTTCTTTCCAGTATCCATATTTTAATTGGTTTCATAATTTAATTTTTAAGTAAAACAAAAGAAGTAAAATATTAAAATTGCCTCTTATAAATAGTGATATTTTATACTAAAATTAAACAGGTTAGAATAGGAAAAATAACGTTAAAAAATTAATTTTGATATGTTCTAACTCTCAGGCAGGAGATATTATTTACTGATATTTATACTTCCGGCAACATGAAAAAAGATAAATCAATAATTTTAATAGATTCACATAAAAGAAATATAGCACTTTTTTCCCTGGTGGTATCTATATTTCTGGTTGTCATAAAGATTTCAATAGCTTATTTTACAAATAGTATGGGCGTTTTTTCGGAAGCTCTGAATAATGGCCTGGATATAGTTACTGTCCTCATAACCTTTCTGGCAATAAGAATATCAACAAGGCCTGCCGACAAAGACCATCCTTACGGGCATGGAAAATATGAGAATCTCTCTGCTTTCCTGGAAACCAGCATAATTTCCGCTCTGTGCTTTTTTATTATATATAAATCGATCCAGAGAATAATCTATAGAAATTTTGAATTGAAACTGAACTGGTATGTATTTTTGATCCTGATAATTTCAATAGTTTTAAATATAATAAGAGTTTTTTACATTGGAAAAGCTGCAAGAAAATATAATTCTTATGCATTTAAAGCTGATTTTTTAAATTATTCCGCCGATATAATAAGCTCGGTTGTTGTAATAATCGGACTTCTGATAGCAAATACGGGATTTTATATGGCTGATCCCATTGCTTCAATAATAGTTTCTGCGATTGTTTTAATTTTTTGTTCAAGACTCTTGATCAGTACAGTAAAAAATCTAATGGACTATATTCCAAAAGAGATCACCGATAATGTCTCGAAAATATTACAGGATATAAGGGAGATAAGATCTGTCAATAAAATAAAAATACATGAAGTTGGTAATATAAAGTTTATAAATCTGGAAATCTGTTTGAAAAGCAATTTGTATTTATCGCAGGTCGAAAAAATCAAGGATAGAATAAAGAATAAAATAAGAAGCAATATTCCGGATTCGGAAACAATCATAGAAATAAAATCTCTGCCTTCCAAAAACAATATAGAGCAATACGTAAAAGAAATTATATTAAATCAGCAATACATAAAAGATATTCATAACATTTTTATATATAATGTCGATAACTTAATTGATATTTCCATCCACATAGAATTGAATAAATACTTGAAACTTGAAGAAACCGAAAAATTGACAAAGATTACTGAAGAAAAGATCAAAGAAAAGATAGAAAACATACGCAGCATATACATTCATATTGAAGATTCAAGGAGCAGTGAAAGCTGGACCGATATAACTGAAAAATCCGAAAAAGTTATTTCCGATATCAAAGATGAGATATCATTATATGTAAGTCCGGAAACATGCCATAATTTTACACTACTTGAGAAAGATGGTTTATATAATCTGGCTTTTCACTGCAGGCTCGAGAAAGATCTCGATATTAAAAAGGCACATTCCATAATCACGAAAATAGAAGATGATATAAAGAAAAAATTTAGAAATATAAATGAAATTGTAATTCATGTAGAACCAGAATAAGGGCTTATAGTTATCTTTACAATTTTTATTTTTTGATATTTAATAAATAGAATCTTTCAATATTCTTATTATCTCTTATCAAACGGCAGTAATGATTAAAAATAACAAATATAAAATACTAACTCCAACAACCCTTGTAATATTTGGAGCAACAGGGGACCTGGTAAGGAGAAAGCTTGCTGCAGCTCTTTTTAATTTGTACTGCAAAGGTTTTATGCCGGATGTATTTCAGATCATAGGATTCTCAAGAAGGGATTACACTGATAAGCAATTCAGAAATTTTTTGATTAAAGAAGCTATAAATAATATGGATTTAAAATATTCAGAAGAGGATCTTACCGGTTTTCTAAATAAAATAATCTATCAGAAAGGCTTTTTTGGTGATATAAATGCTTATAAAAATATAAGGCATAAATTGAATGAGAATGGAAATGTACTGAATATGTGTGCCAATAAACTTTATTATCTGGCTGTGCCTCCAAATTTTTATATGGAAATCTTAAATAACCTGTCGGTTTCGGGATTGACAATGTCCTGCAGTGATGAATCAGGATGGACCCGTATTCTGATAGAAAAACCATTCGGGAGAGATATCGATACTGCAATCAATCTTGATGATATACTGGCAAAATTGTTTAAGGAAGAGCAAATATACAGAATAGATCACTATCTCGCGAAAGATACCATCAGGAACATAATTTTTTTTAGATTTTCAAATGTAATTTTTGAACCATTATGGAATAGCAGATTCATTGAAAAAGTCGAGATAAAATTGTTGGAAAAAGAGGATGTCGAAAACAGGGGTTCCTATTATGACAGCGTTGGTGCGTTGAGAGATGTGGGCCAGAATCATGTACTTCAGATGCTCGCACTCGTTGCTATGGAATGTCCGGAGAATCTATCTGCCGGTTCGATAAGAAAAAAACGTGCAGAAGTCTTTAATTCAATTGTACCGATAAATACGAAAAATTCGGCTAAACAATTTGCTGTAAGGGGACAATATGAAGGCTACAGAGACATAAAGGGAGTCGGTAAGGATTCAAATACTGAGACATATTTCAAGATTAAATCGTTCTTGAAAAACAGCAGATGGAAAAATGTTCCTTTTTATATGGAAAGCGGCAAGGCCCTAAAGGAGAAAAGAATAGAAATTGTTATATATTTCAGGGAGGCAAGTAAGCTTATTTGTCCTGATTCTTACAAAAATAATTATTATCGGAATATATTCACTATAAAAATTTACCCTGAAGAGGGCATATTTATTCGTTTCTGGATTAAAAAACAGGGTTTATTGCAGGAATTGGAGTACAGGGATTTTATCTTTAGTTATAATAAAGGAATGGAAATCAAGGCAGGAGAATACGAAAAAGTACTGCTTGATTGTTTTAGCGGAGACCAGACATTATTTACAAGTACGGAAGAGATAAAACATACCTGGAGATTCATTACTCCCGTGCTTAATAACTGGAATGGAAACGAGCTCTATACATATAAAAAAGGAAGTGCAGGGCCCGGAGTATCGATTTAGTTTTAATTTTATAATAATAAATAAATATGATTGGAGTAAAAATGACAGACAGAGATAAAATGGCTAAATTGTCAAAACTAATAAGATATTTTATATTGATATCGACCACAAAAGCCGGATCCGGACATCCGTCTTCTTCACTATCAGCAGTAGAGCTGATGTCTGTATTATTTTTTGGGGGATTCTTCAGATTTAGAGTCAATGATATCAAATATGTAAATAATGACCGGATTATTTTCTCAAAAGGGCATGCTTCTCCTCTGATGTATTCACTATGGGCAGCGGCAGGAGCTTTAAGTGAAGAAGAACTGCTGACATTGAGGAAGTTTGGCAGCAGATTGGAGGGTCACCCCACACCCGGTTTTCCATATTCCGAAGCTTCCACCGGATCACTTGGCCAGGGGCTCTCGATAGGTCTGGGTATGGCTCTGAATGCAAAATATCTTGATAAGTTGCCTTATAATACATATGTTCTGCTCGGGGATAGTGAAATGTCGGAGGGTTCGCAGTGGGAAGCTATTCAGATTGCGGCCCATTATAAGTTAAATAATCTTATAGGTATCCTGGATGTCAACAGATTGGGACAAAGAGGCAAGACGATGTATGGATGGGACACAATGGCATATAGAGATAGAATATCCTCATTTGGATGGGAAACAATTACGATTGATGGCCATAATACTGAAGAAATTGTAAATGCTTATAAACTTGCCTTAACTGTAAAAGACAGGCCCACAATGATAATAGCAAAAACAATTAAAGGAAAGGGTGTAAGCCTGCTGGAAGATAAGGATGGCTGGCATGGTAAGGCAATACCGGAAGAGCATTTGGATGCAGCTTTAAATGAATTGGGGAGCATAGATAAGAGTATAAGAGGGATTATTGCTGAACCGGAAGAAATCGTTATAGATGAAGAAAAAATAAAGCCGTATGATAAGATTCTTATGGCTAAAGATAAAATTTCAACAAGAAAAGCATATGGTAATGCGCTGGTAAATATATTTTCAAAATATCCCGGAATAGTAGTTCTGGATGCTGAAGTCAGTAATTCGACATTTTCTGAAATATTTCAGAAATATTTTCCGCAAAGATTCTTTGAGATGTATATAACCGAACAGGATATGGTAGGTGCTGCAATCGGATTATCCCTTAGGGGTAAAATTCCTTTTGTTTCAACATTTGCAGCATTTCTTACAAGGGCGTTTGATCAGATAAGAATGAGTCAGTACTCTAATACAAATATAAAATTTATAGGCTCGCACGCTGGAGTATCTATTGGAGAAGATGGCTCATCACAGATGGGGCTGGAAGATATTGCCATGTTCAGGACTCTTAATAATAGTGTCGTATTATATCCATCGGATGGAATAAGCACAGAAAAATTGGTGGAAGAAGCTGCAGCTCATTTTGGAAATGTCTATATAAGGACCACCAGAATGGATACTCCGATCATCTATGACGAAAAAGATATTTTTAAAATCGGTGGGAGCAAAACAATAAAGAAGAGCAAAGATGACGTAGTGACGGTCTGTGCAGCAGGAATAACATTACACGAAGCATTAAAAGCCTACGAAGAGTTGAAGAAAGAAAATATAACGATAAGAGTAATCGATATTTACAGCATTAAACCAATAGATCAGGAGACCATTATAAAAGCGCAGGAAGAAACAAGAGCTATCTTAACAGTCGAAGATCATTATCCGGAAGGTGGAATAGGAGAAGCCATAAAAAGCATTGCATCGGTGAGATGCCCGGTTCATAATCTTGCAGTAAAAAAAATACCCAGAAGCGGAAAACCGGATGAACTACTGGATTATGAGGAAATATCCAGTATGGCAATTATACATAAAGTCAAGGAATTGATTGCATAATTAAAAATTATTTATAAAAATATTTGTAATTTAATATAAACATATGATAATATATTAAATTAATAATTATATAATACAAACTAATAATAATATATAATAAAACTATATGTAAAACTTATGTAAAATATTTTGAAATATATGTAATAAAATAAGGAATAAAATATATAGTAATGGATTTACAGTACTCGTCATACATCATCATATTATTTTTAGGAATTTCTGCACTGGTAGCAAGCTATTTGCTTATAAGAAATAAAAAAAATCCTGGTTTTAAGATAGAGCTGCTAATAAACAATGCCTGGGAGACCATTATTAACAATATACGAGATTTTATTATCGTTCTTGATAATAAAAATCAAATATTATATCTAAATCAGGCAGCCCGGAATATGTTTAAATACCATAGTGAAGATTTAATTGGAAAACCCATAACAGATATATTGATCGACTATTATGATTATCTAAATAGTGGAATTAAAAATGCTGAATTTAAAACTGACATAATTATAAAGAAAAAGGATGAAATAAAATATTATAATATGATAATAAATCCCATCACTTACCGTAATAAAAAACTTACAGGGAAAATAATAGTACTCAGAGATATTACAAAACAAACGCATATAAATGAATCTCTTAATTACAGAATAAAATTTGAGAATCTTATTACGACGCTCTCGACAAAATTTATAAAGCTTTTACCTGATGAAATGGATAGCGAGATGAATTATACGCTTAAAGAAGTTGGAAAATTTACCGGATCTGACAGAAGTTTTATATATTTATTCAACGACAATAGATTAATGGTCAAAAAAACTCATGAGTGGAGCGCTAAAGGTTTTAAATCAAGAATAAAAAAACTGGAAGAGATAAATGTTAAAAAATTGTCATGGTGTTTAAAAAAACTGGAATCTTTCGAACCGGTGTATATTCAGGATGTTTCCAAACTAAAGCCTGAAGCAAAGAATGAAAAAAAGTTTCTTGTATCACAGAGAATCAAATCGATTATATTTATACCGATTATTTGCGGCGGCATCCTTGCCGGATTCCTTGGATTCGAGTCAATAAAAACAAAAAAAATATGGACAAAAAATGATATAACTCTTTTAAAATTATTGGGGGAGATTCTTGCCAATGCACTGGAACGTAAAGAAGCTGAAAAGGAAATAAAAGATCTATCACTTAAGGATAATCTAACCGGATTGTATAACCGTGCATATTTTGAAGAAGAGATTAAAAGACTTAACACGAAAAGGCAGTTTCCTCTAAGCATCATAATGGGGGATGTCAATAGTTTAAAGGTTATAAATGATACTTTTGGTCCAAGAGAAGGTGATAAATTATTAAAAAAGATAGCCAGGATAATAAAAAGCTGCTGCAGGGAAGAAGACATCGTCGCAAGATGGGGTGGGGACGAATTTTCAATACTACTGCCTAAAACCACCGAAGATGATGCGGAAGAAATTTTGAACAGGATAAGAGATGTATGTTTCAAGACCAGTGACCAAAAAATACCCGTAAGCATATCTCTGGGGACTTCGACAAAAAAGAATTACGATTATGATATCAAAATGACTGTAAAAGAAGCTGAAGACTGGATGTACCGCAGGAAATTGCTGGAGATAAGAAGCATATCCAGTTCTATAATTTCATCACTTGAAAGAACACTTCAGGAAAAGAGTTATGAAACTGAAGAGCATGCATCACGATTAAAAGATATGGCATTGGTACTTGGCAAATCTTTAAAACTTTCGGAAAATAAATTGAATGAATTAATATTACTTTCAGCTCTTCATGATATTGGAAAAATAGCCATACCTGACGATATTCTTATGAAAAAAGGTAAATTGACAAGAAAAGAATGGGGAATCGTAAAAAGGCATCCTGAAATCGGCTTTAATATTACTGCATCATCTCCTCAACTCGTACCTATCGCTGATGCAGTTTTATCGCATCATGAATGGTGGGATGGATCCGGCTATCCGCGTGGATTAAAGGGTGAAGATATTCCACTGGTATCAAGGATAATATCTATAGTGGATTCATACGATGTAATGACACATAATCGGTGTTATCAGAAAGCAATTAGTAAGAAAAAAGCAATGAAAGAGCTCGAAAGATATGCAGGAATTCAATTCGATCCAAGTCTGGTTAAAATTTTTTTGCAGATTTTAAATGGATAGAATCAGTATGCACTTATTTTAATAAAAAGAGAGTAAATAAATGGATAATATATTGATAAATATTTCTTATATAATTTCTATTCTTATAGAAATGGGAGTGCCAGTAATATTCGCATTCTACATGTGGAAAAAATATAAGGTTTCCTGGGCGTTGTTCTTTCTGGGGATGCTTCTATTTCTTGTTTCTCTTTGCAGGATACCGCTCAACAATATTTTTTCTTTATATATCGGGCGTAATTTCACAGGAGTTTTTGCTGTTATGATAGTCGGCTTATTTGCTTCTTTTACTGCAGGGATATTCGAAGAAGGAGTGAGAGCACTGGCATTTGGATTAATTATAAAATCGAAAAGTTATGAAAAAGCAGTAATATACGGAATAGGGCATGGCGGCGGGGGAGAATCCATGATATTTGTCGGTATTTCGGTTCTGGTAAGCTTTATTGTTTACAGAATATTTCCAGGCAGTTTACCTGCGGATTTGTTGAATGAAGTAGCCGGTATTGCCTGGTATATGCCGCTTGCAGGAGCGCTGGAAAGAATTCTGACCATTGCTATTCAGGTCTCTCTTTCGGTTATGGTTATGTATGCTTTTCTGAAGAAAAAGTATTATTTTATTTTAATTTCGATACTTTATCATATAATAATAGATTTTGTATCAATTTACATAAATTATAAATTTGGGATCTTCTTGTCTGAAATGATGTTGTTTATTTTTGCCGGAATAAGTATCGCTATTATTTACATCTTAAGACCCCGAAAAAGAGAAATTGGAATGATAGAAGGATAGAATAAATAACTGCGGTTTCCATTTAAAATTTTCCATTTAAAAACCCCGAGTTATCTTTTGTCATAGCCATAAGCCTTAGACTACTGAACATCTCGGGGCATATCAGGGAACTTTTCTCAGGGACTTTTCAAATTATTAACCTCTTATTTATTCTCTTTCGAAAATAAATATCAGTTATACTTGAAAGTTGCCTCCTGTTCCGGGATGATAAAAAGATATCAAAATTGAAAAATGTTGTCAATAGATTAAGCAGAATAATCCGAAGGATTTTAGAAAATTATTATATTTTTTTTCATTAATAAAAACTATAGTAAAATAAATAATGTCAATTAAATTGTTATTCACAAAATCTGATAATTTTTATATAGTATTAAAATATTTCTATAAACTTCTGATAATATCAGCATTCTTATTATAGGAAGGCCATAAAATGAAAAATATTAAAAAAATAACAGTTATAGGACTCGGACTTATTGGCGGATCTATGGCTTTATCTCTAAAAAATACAGGTGAATATTTCAATATTACCGGTTTCGATATAGAAGGCGAAGCAATGAATATTGCCAAATACAGAAACGTAATCGATATTATTGCCAGGGATTATAAGGAAGCGGTGACTGATGCAGATTTGATAATAATAGCGACTCCCATAAGTAAAATAGTCGAAGTTGCGGAACATATTAAGGATTATTTGAAAAAAGGAGCTATTGTTACCGATGTGGGAAGCGCTAAAGAAAAGATAGTCCAAAAAATAAGCAAAATATTGCCAGAAGGTGTATTTTTCATAGGAGGTCATCCGATGGCCGGATCTGAAAATGAAGGTATTCTCAGCGCCACTCCGGAATTATTCAGAAATACATTTTATATTCTTACTCCTACCGATATTACTGTATCCGAACCACTTGTCATACTGCACTCATTATTTACGAAAATCGGTGCAAAAGTAATCTCTATGAATCCGAGGGAACATGACGAAAATGTTGCGCTTATCAGTCATTTGCCTCATATCCTTTCTACGAATCTTGTTGATATGATAGACGATGAACAGAAAAAGATGAAAAATTTATTTAAGCTGTGTGCCGGAGGATTCAGGGATATGACCAGAATAGCTGCCGCTAATACAAAAATGTGGCTGGACATAAGCCTGGAAAATAAAGACGTATTGATAAAGTCGGTAGATAATTATATAAAATATCTCAAAAAATTTAAAATATATCTCAAGCAGTGTGACTCGGAATCAATTAAAAACCATTATTTAAAGGCACAGAAAGCCAGAGTCAATCTTCCCAAATATGTAGAGAAGGACATTTCGAATCTATATGAGCTTAGAGTATCCATGACTGACAGAGCAGGAGTTTTAAGCGAGATCACTCAAGCAATAAGTTCAGTTGGAATAAACATTGAAGACATATCCATTTTTCATTCAACAGAGTTCAGCGGAGGAGGAATCCTTAAAGTACTGGTTCAGGGTGAAGATGCCGGTAAGATAGCAAAAGAAGCAATCGAAAAAAAAGATCACAAAGTAAGTGTAAAAAAAGTGTTTGGTGAGTAATAATGGAAATACATGGAATAAAAAGCATAAAGGGAGAATTTAAAATTCCCGGTGACAAGTCAATTTCTCACAGAAGCGTAATCTTATCTTCAATAACCGGCAACAATGTAGCGATAGAAAATTTTTTGTTCTGCCAGGACTGCATAAAAACATTGGATATTCTAAATAAATTAGGTGTAAAAATAGAAAAAATAAACGGTAATTTAATAGTATACGGAAAGGGCATTAAGAATTTAAAGGAACCTGAAGAAATACTGGATGTAGGAAATTCCGGGACTACAATAAGAATAATGAGCGGTTTATTATCAGCCACTAATTTTATGTCGGTTTTAAGTGGAGATAAATCAATAAATAGCAGACCAATGGAAAGAATAATAAAACCACTGCAGGAAATGGGTGCAAAAATCAATGGAAGAGAGAACAATACAAAAGCTCCTCTGGTAATAATCGGAAATCCGAAACTTAAAGGGAAAAAATTTGAACTAAAGGTATCGAGTGCTCAGGTAAAATCCTGTATTCTTATGGCGGCACTTCATGCAATAGGGTCAACCGAGATAATGCAGCCACAGGTCTCAAGAGATCACACTGAACGAATGCTTCAATATTTTGGTGCCGATATTACTTATGATGGCAAATATACAAAATTAAATCCTGGTAAAAAATTAAGTGCAGGAAAAATTTATATTCCGGGAGATATTTCTTCGGCAGCTTTTTTTATTGTAGCTACACTTGTTCTTAAGAATTCCTATACTTTGATGAAAGATATCGGTATGAATCCTATCAGGAGTTATTTTATTGAGATTCTCAGGCAGATGGGCGGTAAAATAGTAATAAAAAATCAGAGAATTATAAATAATGAGCCAGTTGTGGATATTGAAGCTTTTTCCAGCAAATTAAATTCCATAGAAATAGGAAGAGAGAAAATCCCGGGTATAATTGATGAGATTCCCATATTATGCGTCGCAGCAGCGAAAGCAAGAGGAAAAACAGTCATAAGAGATGCCGGAGAATTAAGGTTTAAAGAAAGCGATAGAATAAAATCCATAGTGAGTCAATTCAAGAAACTCGGAGTAGACATAAAAGAAAAAGAAGATGGCATGATAATAAATGGAGATGTAGATTTTCAGGCGGATGAAGGCGCGGTAGAAAGCTTTGGAGACCACAGGGTGGCAATGTCTCTTTCGATACTGGCTCTGCTTTCAAAAGGGAACGTGACCGTTCTTGATTCCGATTGTATCAATACTTCTTTTCCCGGCTTCATATATAATCTAAAGAAGATCATGTCACAATAAATTAGATTAATATCATCAAAATGATATTATAATATTTTAATATTTTATTATTCAAATAATGCCTGAAAATATTATTACAATAGATGGACCTGCGGGCAGCGGTAAAAGTACTATAGCTAAAATACTGGCAAGAGAATTGAATTTGAAATATATCGATACAGGAGCCATGTATAGAGCGGTTACACTGCTTGCATTGCAAAATGAAGTGGATTGCGAAGATGAGGATTCATTGTTGGAACTTGCAAGAAACACAGATCTTGAGCTGGACAGCAAATCAGTGGATACGGATAAATATACAACTGTGCGGTTAAACGGAAAAAACGTTACTGATGAAATCAGGGGTCGTGAAGTCGGATCCGCAGTCTCTATTGTTTCAAAATTATACGGAATCAGAAAATATCTTGTTGATCTGCAGAAAAAATTCATAAAGGACGGTAATGCCATACTTGAGGGCAGGGACACCGGAAGTGTCGTATGTCCTGATGCAGCTTTAAAAATATACCTTACTGCAAACTTAAATGAAAGAGTAAGAAGAAGAGTTCTTCAGGTAAAGGATCGGGAACAATTTTCGAAAAGAGATCTGATAAAAAATGAAATCATAAGCAGAGACAGAATAGACAGTAACAGGAAGAATAGTCCACTTATAATCCCTGAAAATGCAATTGTTATTGATACTTCCGAAATGTCAATAAGAGAAGTAGCGGACAGGATCAAAAAATTATATCTAAAGAAAAAAAAATGTTAAAAACAAAACATAGTAAATCCTATCTGGTATTGTATAAATCTTTACAATTATTTCTTAAAGTAATATTTTTCATATTATTTAGAGTTCAAACAATAGATTTATTCAAAGTGCCCCGGGAAGGTAAATTATTGATATGCTCGAATCACATAGGCTATATGGATGCAATAATAGAGGGAGCATTTATACCCAGGTGTATTTATTTTATGGCAAAGAAAGAATTATACAGCAGTAAGATTCTGGGACCTCTTATAACTTTTTTAAATGCTTTCCCCGTCAAACGTCAGTCTTTTGACAGGAAGGCATTTCACACTTCATTTGAAGTTTTAGATGCGGGAAATGCTCTGGGCTTATTTCCGGAAGGTACAAGATCTGCGAACGGTGTCATGGGAAAGGGTAAGAAAGGCATCGGATTTATAGCAGCAGCATCCGGTGCGCCTATTTTGCCAATGGCCCTGAGCGGTACTAATAAAATAATACAAAAGCCACATAAGAGAATATTCTTCCCAAAGATAAAATTGATCGCAGGGGATATAATAAATATTGATAATATTTTAAAGAAACATAGCAGAAAGGAAGCAATAGATATAATATTGGATGAAATAATGAAAGAAATAGAAAAGTTATATAAAAAGATAAAGTAGATATTAAAATTCTTAAAATATGGAAGTAATGACTGCAAAATATTCAGGATATTGTTTTGGTGTAAAAAGAGCTTTAAAAATAACAGAGGAATTACTTAAAAAAAAAGGTAATAAAAAAACAAAAATTTTTACACTTGGATCAGTCATTCATAATTCGGGTGTTTCATGCAGCCTGGCTGATAAGGGCTTGATTTCGGTCCGTGATTTAAAAAAAATAGAACCAGGCAGTATTTTTATAATAAGATCCCACGGTATGTCCCCAAACCTGATAAAGGAAATCAAAGAAAAGAATATAAAGATTATTGATACCACATGTCCATTTGTAAAAAAAGCTCAGGCAAGAGCCGCGGAACTCAGCAGTAACGGATACTTCGTAATCATTATAGGAAATAAAAAACATCCTGAGGTAATGGGAATAAAAGATTATATCTTGAATGGAAATTATGCGGTAATTGAAAATAAAGCCGAAGCAGAAAGACTCCCTGAAAAAGAAAAAATAGGAATTGTGGTTCAAACCACACAAATACTGGACCGCTTGATTCTGATAAGCGGTAAATCATTGAAAAGAACAAAAGAACTTATTGTTTATAATACTATTTGTGATACAACAAGAAATAGACAGAATTCCACCGAAGAACTTGCAAAAAAAGTCGGTGTAATGGTAATAGTGGGCGGGAAAAACAGTGCCAATACAAGAAACCTCGCATCCATATCAAAGAAAATAAATAAGAGGACCTATCATATAGAAAGTCACCGGGAAATCAGGCCTGAATGGTTTAAAAAAGTAAAAAAAGTAGGAATCAGCGGAGGTGCATCTACTCCGGCAGAGGATATAATAGATGTAAAAAAAGCCATTGAAAAATTATAAGTTATTATCGAAAAAAATAAAAACATGTAAGAACAATTGTATATTTTGTTTTATAAAACAACTTCCCGGGAATTTGAGACCCTCATTATATGTAAATGATGATGATTATCTTCTTTCCTTTACGTATGGTAATTTCATAACTCTTACAAATGTTACCGATAAAGATTTAGATAATATAATAAAATACAGGCTGGAACCTCTTTATGTTTCCATACATAGTATGAACAGGGATATAAGAAAGATTATTTTTAATAATAAAAAAAATATTTCAGGACCGGAAAACCTTAAGATTCTTGATAGAAATGATATAAGAACAAATATTCAGGTAGTTCTTTGTCCGGGAATAAACGATGGCATGGATCTAATGGAAACACTTTTAACCCTTACAAGAGATTTTAGAAACATATTGTCGATAGGTATTGTCCCGGTAGGCGTCACGAAATTTAATAAAAATTCTAATATAAAACCCTATACGTCTGAGGATGCCTCAGAGATAATAAATAAAATAAACAGTTTTAAAAAAAGCCACAGGTACTTAAAAAAATCAGTAAATATTTTTCTTTCGGATGAGTTCTATATCCTTGCAGGTATTGAATTTCCAGGATACAGATACTACAGGGATTTTTACCAGATTGAAAATGGAATCGGAAAAAGTACCTTTTTTTTAAAGGAAATAGATGAACGAATGAAGTTTACGCATGCTGATAAATTCGAATGCGGCGAAGGACCAGTACTTTTAATCACATCTGAATATGGGAAAAAGGTAATAGATAGATCCCTGGAAAATATTGCCAAAAAATCAAAAACAGCAGGGGAAAAAATAGTTTCCTGTGTTAAAGTATTAGAAGTAGAGAATAAGTTCCTGGGCGGCAATATAAAGGTTACAGGACTATTAAGCGGACAAGATATAAAGTCTGCTTTAGATGAGGAGAATATTGGAAGATTTAAAGAAATACTTATTCCTGAAGGAATCTTTAATGAAGAAAATCTGACAATCGATGATTTCAATAGAAGAGACATCGAAGAAATAAGTAGCAGAATAAAAATAATATCTGAAGATGGTCATAGTTTTATAAAAGAAATAAATAATTTATTAATTAAGTTATAAATTAATTGCGTATAATATTGATATGAATGAGAACATACCCAGAGTTGCTATTATCGGAAAACCCAATGTGGGTAAATCCACTCTGATCAATAGAATATGTAAAAAAGGCGAGGCAATCGTGCATAAAGATCCGATGATCACAAGGGACCGTAAATATTACATAACCGATTGGAACGGTAAGGTTTTTTATTTGATGGATACAGGCGGAATAGATTTGAAATCAAAACAAAGGATGGATATGCAGATATATCTTCAAACAAAGAAAGCTATAGACGAATCGGATATCATTATATTTATGGTCGATTTAAAGCAGCCCGTATCTCCTATGGATGAAGAAATAGCATCACTGATGAGAAAAACAGATAAGGAAATCATTTTTACGGGCAATAAGTATGATGATGTAAAAGGGGATTTCTTTATTGAAGATTTTTTAAAATTTGGCTTTGGATATCCGATAAAAATATCTGCACTGCACGGCACAAACACTGGAGATCTTCTGGATGAAATTGTTTCCAAATTTAAAAAAGATTCTATTGATATATATAAATATGAAGAGGAAAAAGTTCCTGCTATTTGTATTCTTGGAAAACCGAATACGGGAAAATCAACGTTGTTTAATGCTATTATCGGAGACGAAAGGGCGATAGTAGATGAGATAGAAGGGACCACGAGAGATAGTATAGATAGCATAGTTAAAATAAATAATAAGATCTACAAATTTATAGATACCGCCGGAATGAGAAGAAAAAAGCGAAAGGAAGAAGATCTGGACTATTATAGCGGACTTCGCACCTTAAGAGCCATAGAAAAATCGGATATAAGCCTTATGCTTATAGACTGCAGTAAAGAAGTAACCGAACAGGATGTTAAAATCATAGAAACCTGCATAGAGAAAGGCTCAAGCATTTGTGTTATTTTTAATAAAATCGATATAACTGATAGAGAAACAATTGATAATATTATAAACATGTTTAATTTAAAACTTAAATTTGCAAATTATATTCCTTTTTTAAAGATAAGCGCACTGGAAAAAAAGGGGATCGGAAATATAATAAAAATGATAGATAAGCTTATGATTGAGAGAAAAAAAGAAATATCTGATAACATGATCACAGGCTTTTTTAAAAAACTGGATCAGGAAACAACGGGTATTTTTATAAAAGGTAAGAGATTCAAAATCAAATTTATAAGACAGGTCAAGTCTTCACCTCCGGTTTTTTTAGTTTATTCGAATATGGATGTAAAAAGAAAAGTAAATGTTATAAGATATATTGAAAACAGCATAAGAGATAAGTTCGGTTTTATGGGTACCCCTATATATTTTAAATTTAAATACTAAATTAAAGACATACGTCGGATTATGAGCAAAAAGGTTAACATAACTATAATAGGAGCCGGAAGCTGGGGAACTACGTTATCGGTAATTCTTGCAGAAAAAGGATATATGATAAATTTATGGACAAGAAGTAAGGATACGTATGAAGAAATAAAAAGATCAAGAAAAAATAAAAAATATACAGGCGATTTGCATATACCTGAAAATATCACACCGTTCATAAAACCTGAAGATGGTTTCGGAAATCCTGAAATCATTATTTTTTCAGTACCATCCCATGCTTTAAGAGCAATAATCAATAAATTTAATGAGATCATAAGAAAGAATATAGAGCATATAAAATGTGTATTAAATGTTGCAAAAGGACTTGAGATTGGAACCAATTTGAGGTTATCGCAGGTAATGGAACAATGCCTGCCAGGGAAATCTATATCAAAGATCTGCGTATTATCCGGTCCCAATATAGCTTCGGAGGTTGCGCAGGGACTACCAAGTGTATCGGTGGCTGCGTCTCGTAATAGAGAGACATTAAAATACATCCAGCCTTTATTATCTACGGACAAATTCAGAGTCTATACCAATAAAGACATTACAGGTGTCGAGATAGGCGGAGCTATAAAAAATATAATAGCAATAGCAGTGGGAATTTCAGATGGTATGGGATATAAAGCAAATACAAAGGCTTCTTTGATTACAAGAGGACTGCATGAACTTTCCAGACTCGGAACAAGACTTGGTGCCGATTCTTTAACATTTTCAGGAGTGGCAGGGATGGGGGATCTTATAGCAACATGCATAAGCGAAAACAGCAGGAACAGATATGTTGGCGAGAAGATAGCAGGCGGAGAAAGCATTGAGGATATTCTTGAAAATATGTACATGGTTGCGGAAGGGGTCAATACTACCAGAGCCGTATATGATATTTCCAGAGAACTGGATATCGAAGTTCCGATTACCGAATGTGTTTATGAGATTATTTATAAAGATTTAAGTCCGGTCGAATCTGTCAATAAATTGATGAAAAGAAAGTTTAAATCCGAGGTTTAAGATATTATCCGGATAGATAACTTTACTAATTATTTGTATTATCTTAAAATAGAAAAATACGGGACGTAGCGCAGTTTGGTTTAGCGCACCAGTATGGGGTACTGGGGGTCGGAGGTTCGAATCCTCTCGTCCCGACCATATGTTGTATTTATAAATTTTAATTTAAGGTTGTATGCTTAAATAAAAGCGATACGGCAGGAATAAAAAATGGAAATTAAACCAAAAAATAAAAAAACCGAGTCTATCATTGATAAAAAAATTGAAGGCATGGAAGAAATAGCCAGTGCTATACTTGAAGATATAAAAAAGATACCTGAAGGCAGCAGCGTGCTTGTTATAATAAAAGGTCCCAATATTGGAGACAAATTTCTTATTAACAAATCCAAACTCACGATTGGAAGAAATCTCGAATCAGATATATTTCTTGATGATATAACAGTATCCAGAAAACATGCAGCATTAAGAAAATCTGGAAATAATTTTTTAATAAAAGATCTGGGCAGTTTAAACGGAAGCTATCTTAACGGGGAGATAGTGGATAACGCCGTTTTAAAAAGCGGCGATAGAATACAAATCGGGAAATATATATTTTTGTTTTTTTGTTCCGGCAGAAAGGATTAAATGGATAAGCAATTACCGGAAAAAAAATATCTTACCATAGGTAAGGTCGTAAAAAATTTTAAAAAGATTTTTCCTGATTTAACCAATAGTAAAATCAGGTTCCTGGAATCCGAAGGACTTCTGTCACTAAAAAGGGCATCCAATAAATACAGGATTTTTTACAGGGAAGATATCGAAAAACTAAATTTTATATTGAAAATGCAAAAAGAGCTGTATATGCCCCTTGAGGTTATAAAAGAAAAGCTAAAATCAAGGGATTTTAAGAAATTTTTGAGTGAAGGCAAATCTATCGAAAATCTTCAACTTAAATTGGGAGAAGAATTTAAAACCGAGTATGAGACCAGGTCTTTTTCCCTGGAAGATATTTCTAAAAAATTCAAACTGGCACCATCTTTGATAAAAAGTCTGGTCGAAAATGAAATTTTTGGATGGAGCGAAGAAGATGGCAAATACATTATAGATTCCGATGATATTGAAATTCTAAAAATCATAAGCGAGTTATCCAGATATGGTATTCAGGTAAAACATTTGAAATTGTTTGAAAATTTTGCCAACCGGCACTCTACATTTATTCAGCAAATTGTTTTTCCTTTGATGATGTCAAGTAAAAAAGATGCCCATATGAGAGCAATCAGGACTGTGAACAAGTTAGAAAGGGTGCTCTGTGATTTTCAAGAATTATTAGTAAAAAAAGAAAACAGGAAATTTCTGAAAAAACATAAATGATCGTTAAAGGTTCTTCGGTCCCAATTCAAAAAAATTTAAAAACATACCTTATATCAGTATATATTTTAATCTTTCTCATAATTTTTTCTTTCTTCTTTTTTGCTGTTCCCGCTAAAATTTACTGTGATCCGGATACAGCCATCTATAATGATAGGATCAATATATCTGCAAAAGCGGCTGTCGTTGTCAATTACGATACCGGAGATATCTTATGGGAGAAGAATTCTTCCGCATTGCTGTACCCCGCCAGCATAACCAAGATACTATCATCTATTGTTGCTATTGAAAAAATAGACAATATGGAGGAAATAACGAAGATCTCCAGGAATGCTTCTGGGAGAAATCATTCTGCATTTAAATTTAAAACCGGAGACAGCATGACTCTGCTGGACCTGCTTAAAGCATCTCTTATATGTTCACATAATAACGCCATAATAGCACTGGCTGAATATGTTTCAGGAAATGTAGAGGATTTTGTGGAATTGATGAATATGAAAGCAGAAGAAATAGGGGCAGAAAATACTTATTTCCAAAATGTAAACGGGCTTGATGATAATTTCCCGTACCATAAAACGACAGCAGCAGACATCGCTAAAATTGCCAGTTATTGTATGAAGAATGAATTATTCAGTAAAATTGTCGATACCCGGGAAGATGTAATCAGAAAAAATAAAGAAGAAATCAAGATAACAAACACAAACACGCTCCTGAGCCATGATTATATAAAAGGTATAAAAACAGGTTATACGATCAATGCCGGTTTTTGTCTGGTAATCTATTCTGAAAAAGAAAATTTAAGACTTATAACTGTAACCATGGACAGTGCTTCCCTTGAAGAAAGGGACAAAGATACATTAAAATTACTGGACTGGGCGTATAATAATCTGGAATATGTGAAAATCGTTGATTCGAAACAACCGGTCCTGACTGTAAATACAGGTGGTCAGACAATTGCGGATATGGATTTATATCCTGATAGGGATTTTATAACACTGATAAACATAAATAGCGATGTTGTGAATGTAGAAAACAAAGTAAAGACCGATATAGCTTTGCCTGTCAGCGAAAATGAAGTTATGGGAACGATGGAAGTCATCGTTGACGATAAAAAGATAGAAGAAATTGATCTTATCGTGAGAGAAAGCATCAGCAATGCCTTTATTTACGAAGAATTATCTACAAAAAAAGAAGTAGAGACAATATACATATTGATATTTTTATTAGTATTTTACTTTTTAACATTTACAATTATAATAGTTAGAAATTTATTATTAAAAAGAAATATATGAAATTAATTCGGAGGTATACTAAATTGGCTTTCAAAAACAATCAATCATACAGAATGTTTATTTTACTTAAGTTATTGGTAGTATTGTCGATTATTACTTTAATCTCTATTTTAATTTTTACAGGTTGTAAATTCGGTCAGGCAGAGGAAGAAGAACCGGTAATCGAAGAGGAAACCGGAGAAGAAGAA
>JAQUOE010000007.1 GCA_028717265.1 Actinomycetota bacterium | reverse complement strand
GCGGTGGAAAGACCGGCGATCCCGCTTCCAATAACGATGCAGTCACAATATTTGTGGATTTTCCGGTAAGATAACGGATTAATTAAATATCTTTTTAACATGGTTATTTTATGGCAATCATCCTGTCAATTGCTGCTCTGGCTTTCTCTATAATATCCGTCGGTACCTTTACTTCATATACCTCGTCTTCGAGTGACCAGAATATCTTTTCCAGGTTTATAAGTTTCATATTGGGGCATATGGTCCTGCCTGAAGCGGGATAGAAATTTTTATGAGGATTCTGCCTTTTCATTCTGTGTATTATTCCGATTTCCGTCCCGACTATAAAATCTTTTTTGCTGCTTGCTTTTACGTATTTTAACATTCCTCCGGTAGAGGCCACTTTATCGGCAATATCTATGACTTCCGGCGTACATTCGGGGTGGACCAATACTGCTGCATTCGGATGTTCTTTTTTAATTTCCAGGATATCCCGGACATCGATCATGGCGTGGACGGGACAATAACCGTTCCACAATATGAGCTTCCTGCCGGTCTGTCTCTGCACATAATCTCCGAGATACTTGTCCGGTATAAAAATGATTTCCCTGTTTTCGGGAATGGACCTTACGACATTTACCGCATTCGAAGACGTGCAGCAGATATCGCTCAGAGCCTTTACTCTTGCTGTGGTGTTTACATAACATACCACCACTGCGCCGGGGTGCTCATCTTTCAGCTTCCGGAGCTGGGATGCAGTGATCATATCGGCCATAGGGCATCCGCTGTTTTTGTCGGGGAGAAGGACCTTTTTATCGGGGGATAATATCTTGGCGGTTTCTGCCATGAAATGAACCCCGCAGAATACTATCATCTGGCCGTGTGCCCTGGATGCCTTTATGCTTAATTGAAGGGAATCTCCCACAAAATCCGCAATGTCCTGCACTTCGCCGATCTGATAATTATGTGCCAGTATTATGGCTTCCTTTTCCGCTTTCAGATCGATAATACTATCTATAATTTCGATATTCGAATTCATATTCTGTTCCCCATACCCATTAAAACGTCTAAGTTATTGTAGAACAACAAGTGTAAAAATAAAATACGCACTTTATTATGATTTAAAAAAGATTTCGATATTTTATTTATTTTTCTTTTAATGTTATTATTTCAAACTCAGATATATTTAAATAGAATATAAATTATCTATATATTTCGGTAAGGGTAATTTTTTGAAACTGATTATAAGCGAAAAAGAGATAGCTGCAGGCAGAATTGCAAAAATACTTTCGGGAAACGGCGTTGATGAGGAAAAAGTATACGGTGTTCCCATTCATCATTTCAAGCACGGCGGTGAAGACTACAAGGTCATCGGGCTCAAGGGCCATATACTCAAGGTAGATTATCCGAAAGAATATGCCAACTGGTTCAAAGTGGATCCCATAGAGCTCATAGACGCCCCGATAGAAAAAATTCCCATTCAGAAAAAAATAATCCAGGCATTAGTGAAAGTCTCCGGCGATGCGGACGAGATAATCATAGCCACGGACTATGACAGGGAAGGCGAGCTTATCGGCTATGATGCGATGCAGCTCGTCAAAGAAAAAAATACGATTGCTGCCGCAAAGAGAGCAAAATTTTCGGCAATCACTCCGAAAGATATAAATGAGGCGTTTTCGAAACCGGGTAAAATCGATTTGAACCTTGCCTTTGCGGGAAGGGCGAGACAGGATATAGACCTGATATGGGGAGCGACACTTACCCGTTTCATATCCCTTACGACCTACCAGGTAAAAGATAAATTTCTTTCGGTCGGAAGGGTGCAGACTCCGACTCTTGCACTGATCGTGGAGAGGGAACTGGAAATAAAATCTTTTGTCCCGACCCCTTACTGGGTCATAAGCGTAAAGCTGAAAACACAGTCCGGCGAGGAATTCGAGGCAACCCATAAGACAAAGAGATTTTTAAATAAAGATGATGCGCAGGCCGCTTATATCAAACTGGGCGACATGGGAACGGTAATCGGAGTAAAGGAGAGCATCAGGGAAATAAAACCTCTTGCGCCGCTTAATACCACCGCCCTTATAATGAGCGGAAGTTCGATCGGTTTTTCCGCATCAAAGACAATAAGTATTGCCGAAAGCCTGTATATGAACGGCTATATAAGCTACCCCAGAACCGACAATACGGTTTATCCTTCTTCTATTGACCTGAAAGAGATCGTCAGGATGCTGGGCACTTCCGGGCAATACAGGGAGATGTCCGAAGCGGTTCTTTCGCAGGATACGATTGTGGCGAGCCGGGGTAAAAAGAGGTCGACTGACCATCCCCCGATATATCCCACAACTGTTGCCGGAAAAGACAGCCTGAACGGAGACGAATGGAAACTTTATGACCTGATCGTAAGAAGATTCATATGTACCCTGCTCCCGGCTGCAAAGGTAAGGAACATAACGGCATCGATCGATATAAATGAAGAGATATTCATTGCCAGCGGTTCCAATACCGTGGAGGCGAGCTGGATCAAGTTTTATCCATACTATAGATATAAGGATGTGTTCATCCCGCATCTCGAGGAAAAACAGATGCTTACAGTTACCGGTAAAGATTTGCTGGATAAGGAAACTATGCCTCCTTCAAGATACACGCAGGGGAAGCTCGTAGAAAAGATGGAGGACCTGGGTCTTGGAACGAAGGCAACGCGCCACACGATCATACAAAACCTGATTCAGAGGGGATATGTAAGCGGCAATCCGCTCCAGCCCTCCGAAAAGGCAATTGCCGTGGTGCGGATGCTCAAAAAACACGCCGAAAAAATATCTTCTCCCGATATGACCTCCGAACTGGAGATGTATATGGACGGCATAGTCAACGGGGATGAGACCAAGGAGGACGTGATCAGCCGTTCCAGAAAAATGTTAAGCGAGGTCATGGCGGTTCTTAAAAATGAGAAGGAAGAGATATCCCAGGAAATAAAGAAGGGGATAAAAGAGGACCTGATTGTTGGAAAATGCCCTGCTGAGAATTGCAGCGGGGATCTGGTCGTCAGGACCTCGAGAAAAACAAGGAAGAGATTTCTGGGATGCAACGCCTATCCTGAGTGCACAACGACATTTTCGCTTCCTCAGAAGGGTTTGCTTATCACGACCAGAGAGGAGTGCAAACATTGTAAATACCCCATGGTAAAGATTATAACCAAAGGAAGAAGGCCATGGGATCTATGTATAAATCCGGAATGTCCCGGAAAAGATGAAAAGTATAAAAATTACAAAAATAACCGGGGAAGCAAAGAAGCTTCTGATTGAGGCAAGTTTCAATCTTCCCGGTGATATCATAAGAGCTCTGGAAGGTGCCGTTAAAAAAGAGACCGGTACTGGAGCCCAAAAAATCCTGGAACTTATTTTAGAAAATGCAAAAATTGCCAGGGAACAAAAACTTCCGCTGTGTCAGGATTGCGGCCTTGTTTATATGGATCTTGATATCGGACCTGATATTTGCATCGAGGACAGCGGTAATCTGAATGCCCTCCTTAATCAGGCAGTTGCGGATACCTATACCGGATGTTATTTAAGAAAATCGGTAGTATCCGATCCGTTATTCGAGAGAAAAAATACTTCCGGCAATACTCCGGCGGTGATCAGCACGAATTTCACTTCTACCCCTGGCCTTCACCTGAAAGTGTATTTAAAAGGCGGAGGCAGTGAAAACTGTTCCTATCTTTATATGCTGAATCCCTCGAGCGGTGAGAGTGAGATAATAAATCTGGTTCTTGATCTTGTCAAAAATAATGTCACCCGCTGCTGTCCGCCCGTGATCATCGGTATTGGAATAGGCGGGTCATCTTCTGAGGTGCCGGTACTTGCGCGGCTCGCCAGTTTTAGAAACCTCGAGGTTAGAAATCCGGATAAAAGATATAAGGATATGGAGGAAAAAATATTCGATGCGGTAAATAAGACGGGGATCGGTCCCCAGGGTCTGGGCGGGAGGACGACGGCCCTGGCGTGCAATATAGAATATGCCCCCTGCCATATGGCATCGCTTCCGCTGGCGGTTTTTATGGGCTGTCACTCCACAAGAAGAGCAGATTCGAAAATATCGCCACCGTAAATATCATAAGCCACGAACAAAGGCAGATCCTTTACCTCTATCTCATGGACCGCTTCGGCACCGAGATCGGCATATGCAACTACCCTGATGTTTTTTACTTTCGTCGAAAGAAATGCCGAAACGCCACCCAACGATACAAGATATACAGACTTGTATTTCTTCAGGAGCTCCTTCAGGGTATCGCTTCTTTTGCCCTTTCCTATCATTGCCCTGACCCCGCATTTTAGCACCGGTTCGGTAAGGTCATCCATTCTGGCGCTTGTGGTGGGGCCTATGCTCCCGCTCTTTCTTCCCGGAGGAGTCGGTGCCGGGCCCGTATAAAACAATGTGGCGTCTTTTAGATCGACAGGTAATTTCTTACCCTGCTTTATGGCTTCGATGATTCTTTTATGGGCGGCATCCCTCGCTCCGAACACGGTTCCGCTCAGATATATGATATCCCCGGCTTTTAATTTTTTGATTTTTTCTTCCGTAAGCGGTGTGGATAAATATTTATTCATCTTCCGTATCGAAATACCTGTCCCTTTTGAAGTAATTATCATAGGAATATAGAGGTTTCCTGGGAGGAGGCTGTCTTTTACTTCTTTTTGAGTTATAGATTATTATTATAATTATAAAGATTATGAATAAACCGATAAAACTTAAAATAACGATCAGGAAGTATGTCAGCAGTTTTGTTTTATCGCCCTCTATAAATATTTTTTTCTCATCGCCATATTTTATGTTCCATATGGCAATGTTACTATCACCGATCAAATCTGCGTTGTGCCTGGTTATTTTTACCGGGAATTTTACCTGATATGTCACATTCAAAATATTGCTGTCCTCTTTCGCAAGGCCGGCGATCTTGCTGTAGTCGGAATTCGCATCCGAAGAGGCAAGCAGTGTCTCATCAATTTTCATATCTACATAATCTTCGAAGAAATATTCATCATGAAAAAAATAGCTTACTTTCTCCAGTTTGGCATAGAATCTTTCAGGCGGGGTCTCAGAGAAATTATCAATCGAAATATGCTGGAGGAAGTTTATATCTTCAAAGCTTATAGTGGAACTGAAGTGAGTGTAGCCCTCTTCATCGAATGTCTGGTACTCTCCTTCCGGAAGGCTTTCCAGTATTTTATCGGAAAGGGATTTGTTTTGGCCTGAAATTGCCGTGCTGTTTTGCAGATATTCTGTTTTTACCGCTATATCGATGGTTCTGGTTCCGGAATAATCGGAATTTACTTCAGTAAAGACATTGATAAGAGTCTGGTCACAGGAAGATAAAAGCGGGATTACAAAGAGAAGCAGGATAAAAATTATTAAAATTTTGAAGTAACTTAGTTTTGCCATGATTTCTTTGTCTTGTTCATGGACAATTCTAACATATTGAAAACTAATGTTGTAGGAAAAGTTGGCATTAAACAGAATATTTTAGCGGGAGTTTAATTTTTCGTATGTAAGCTCGACCCATCGCTCATCTGTTTCATCTCCCCTTAGTTCAAGGGCTTTTTTAAAATACGGAAGCGCTTCTTCGTATCTGCCCATATAATATAAGGTGGTACCGAGCCAGTTGTAATTCGATATATCTGATTTATTGCCCTGGAGTTCAAGTGATTTTTTTAGAATATCCAGTGCTTCCTTATAGTGTTTTAACCTGGAAAGGGTAGAGCCGAGCCAGTTGTAGTCGAGCCAATCTCCACGAAGCTTCACTGCTTTCCGGAGATATGGCAGTGCGTCTTTATTACGGTTCAGTTTTGAAAGAGTACTGCCGACCCAGTTGTAATCTGATCCATTACCGCGTAATTTCAACGCTTTCTCGAAATAAGGAAGTGCCTCTTCATAACGCTCCATATTGAAGAACACGGTTCCGAGCCAGTTGTAATTCGACATATTTTTTTTATCGTCCTGGAGTTCAAGTGATTTTTTTAGATTATCCAGTGCTTCCTCATAGCGCTTTAGTTTGAAAAGAGTGGCACCGAGCCAGTTATAATCCAGCCAGTTTCCCCGCAGTTTTACCCCTTTTTCAAAATAGGGCAGCGCCTCCTTATATTGATCGTGATTATAGAATTCCTTACCTTTTTCGAAGTTATCTCTTGCATCAACCCGCGGTGTGATCTTTACCCTGTCGATGATATCCTGAAATCCGGTTAAATCTTCCGGCCTGAAAGATAATTTCTTATATGTCCCGTTTACTGAATTTTTTTGGGTATCGATTTTTGAACTATCTTTAATGCGGCCGAGTTTTGTAAGGGTGGTATTTAACCAGTACTTATCCGTCTCGTCTCCCCGCAATTCGGCTGCTTTCTTGAAATAAGACAGCGCCTCGCTGTAAAGGCCCTGATTGAAAAGGGTATTGCCGATCCAGTGGTAATTTGATACATCTGATTTGTTGGTTTGCAGTTCTAAAGATTTTTTAAGATAAGGCAGCGCTTCTCCGTAACGTCTTAGTCTTGAAAGCGTGGTTCCGAGCCAGTTATAATCAATCCAGTTTCCGCGAAGTTTCACTGCTTTCTCGAGATAGGGCAGAGATTCTTCATACCGTCCCAGATTGGAGAGAGTGATGCCCATCCAGCAATTGTTGGATTCATCTCCACGCAGTTTAAATGCTTTCTCAAAATATATCAGTGCTTCGCTGTAACGGCCCAATCTATAAAGAGCCGCTCCCATCCAGTGAGAATCCGTTTCATTGCCGCGGCTCTTGAATGCTCTTTCGAGACATGGCAGAGCATCGCTGTACCGGCCCAGATTATAGAATCGTATACCTTTTTTTGAGTCATCTTCTTCTATAAGAATACTTTTTGCCTGATCAAGAGCAGTTTGAACATCTACCGAATCACCGAACCTGTAAAACAATCTCATGTGGGCTTCATTTATTGTCTTTCGGGGCACCCCGAAATCTATTCCCAGAGCTTCTTCGTACTTTAGCTCATTTACCAGCTTAATTATTTTTTTGCCTTCAGCTGATTCCACTTTTCTTTCACTTCTGTTTTACCAATTGATGTGCGGCTTATAGAATTACCGTTAGCATCAGTATTCTATTTCTTTGATTTTTTTGGAATAATCGTTGAAGTCATTTCCGGATATTATCTTCGCATTATTCAGGAGATTTAAAAGCTCAAGCGTCCTGTTTAAAATAATATTTGTATGCTTATCCGGTTCAGGATTATTTCTTATAAGACTTACCAGTTCTTCTTTCTTCAACATGACCTTATTATCTCTTGAATTAGCTGCAAGATCATCTATTACCTTGCCGGCTACATGGATGGCTTTTTCAAGTTTCTCTTTTGTCCAGTTAAATTTTGGACCGCCGCCAAAATCCGGTATGGATCCACCCATACTTTTGCTGCTTGAATCTACGGGGATCGGCATTGGTTCTCTTTCTTCCTGCAGTATTACGTCATTTCCTTCCAGTTGATTTAATTTCTCGAATCTGATTGATTCCGAGGTCACCTCATCCGTGAATGTTGCGATCAGGTCCTTATTGTTATTCAGCTCCAGTGTTATTTTGATCCCCGGTCTCTTTCCGGTTGGTTTCACGTAGAAATCATAATATCCGAGATTGCAGTATCTGTATTCTTTATCGTATTTTCTTTTTCTGACCAGAGGAACTGTGACATGAAGCATATCCGGATTGGAATATACGATATTTTTTACCCTGGTTATCGGATAATTTGAATTGGGTGGTATTATCGTGCAGAAAAAATCGGCTATTCCTCCGCCAACCTGGAAAACGGTGCCATATCCATTGGGATCGGTTGTCGGACCTCTTTTTACGAATTCTCCGGCTCTCAGGCTCGCACCTCTTGCGACACATTCCATTGGATTTACCGTGCTCAATTTTTCTTTATCAAAGCTCCCGAGTTCCTGTAAAAGTTGAGGTGAGGCTCCAAGGTTTTTTAATTCATCCTTTACCATGCTGCGGATACATGGCATATAAGTGGGCCCCCCGACAAAAAGAACATGATCCAGATCCCCGGCGCCTATCCCGGCTGAATCCAGTGCCACTCTTATCGGACCACGGCATTTTTCCAGGAAAGACTTTTTATCTTTGTCCGATGCATTTCTGGTGTTAAGCACGTTTTCTATTTCTTTTTGGCTTAAATAAACGGTTCGCTGATCGGGGAGACTGAAAGGGACAGATTCCAGCGATGATAGATTTACCTTGGCTTTTTCGACTTCTTCTGCGAATGTTGCCTTTAAATCCGGATCCTCTTCCAGTTTAAGTTTATATTTATCGGTAAGATAATCTGTTAAAAGATCGTCGATATCAATACCGCCCAGTGCTTCGTTTCCCGATGTGCAGACTTCTCCGGGAATAAGGTCCCCTCCTTCATTAAGTATGAGCATAACCGTGATATCAAGTGTTCCTGCTCCTATGTCGAATGCCAGAATATAAGATTGTTCTTTTATATCCAGGCCATGAGCGGCATACTGGATAGCGGCCGCAGTAGGTTCGGCAATCGTATCTACTTTTTTAAAACCTACATTTTCGGCTGCTGCCTTTATAAGACCTGTCCTTGTGGCATCAAAATACGCCGGGACGCTTATCACTGCATTTTCTATGGTCCTGCCCAGATTTGGATTCACTTTACTGTTTTCTGCATCTTCCTTGATTTCGGCGAGTATGAATTCCAGTATATGAGAAGGGGTATACCGTTCTTCCCCGACCTTTATCAGGATGCCTCCGCCGGGTCCTTTTTCGATATCGTAATGAAACCGGTTAAGTTCGCCTCTTCTCTCCGCCTCGTCGTAGGAAAGACCGACCAGCCTTTTTACGCCCCATATGAGTATTTTCGGATCTCTCCTGTTTGCCCTGGCAAGCAACCCGACTGTTTGCTTTCTGCCGTTATAATCAAATAATACGAAGGATGGGAAGTTCTTTCCGCTTCCATATATGGTCCTTCCGTATTTGCTTTTTATCATTACAACGTTCTCTCTTCCCATAGCAAATGCCGCTGCTGAATTATAGGTCCCGAGATCTATACCGATTGCCTCATTCATCTTTTACCTCTTTTTTATTTTTCGGATTGTTTTCTTTTTGCGGTCCGCTGCTGACGATCACCCTGACGGGCCTGAAGATGATGTCATCCTTTCCGGTTTTGCCTTTTACATAGTAGCCTTTTGATGAAATTTCCAGAATGGTGCCGTCCGGGAGTTTGTGCGGATGGCTGCTTACTGCCTGATGATAAATTCCATTAAAACTGTCCCCTCTGGCGGCCGGGATCTCTTCGATTCCTTCCTGTTCAAGTACCCAGCGGGTTTTTTCATAGAACCAGTCTATTTTGCCGGATTTTTTACCGCTCTTTTTATGGATTTCGAAATGATCGAGCAAAAGAAACAGGTTGTCTGCCATTCTGTGATATTTTTCTTTCAGCTCCTCCTCGTTTTTAAGGCCTTCGGCTGCATAGTCTTCCAGGTCCAGCCGGAGATTATCAAGCTGTGAACCGATTTCCTGGATTTGCCCGGTTATTTTCTCCAGATTGCCGCGCAGCTTCAAAAACGAGGAACCGGTTTCGGAATCAGCATTTTCCTGCAGAGATTGTCCGGCGGCAGCCTTTGACTTTTTATTCACAAAAAATATTATGAGCGCTGTTCCTGCTGTGATTAAAAAAGCGGCAGTGATCATCAAAGGGAACAGGATCAATCCCGAAATGGTCATGCCCATTAATCTTGATGGACTTATAAAAGATGTCAGTATGAGCGGCAATGTTTCGATAATCTCCATTCGCTAGTTTTGTTTTTTTGTATTAGCGGCGCTAAAACCGACTTGCTTTGGTTTAATGTCATCTCTGGTCTGGCTGACTTTGCCGGCAGATCTTTTAAGGTGATCCATGGTAACCTTTACCTTATCCGGATCGTAATCTGCATCACGTATCGCATCCCATATCGCCTCGCGGCATATTTCACTGATTTCCGCGCCCGAAAATCCTTTTGTATCCCGAGTCAGAGTTTTAAGATCAATGTCCTTTGACAGGGGCTTGTCTTTAAGACAGATGTTCAGTATGGATTCTCTTGCTTCAGGATCCGGAAGCGGAACCTCTATGTGATAATCAAACCTGCCCGGCCTTAAAACTGCCGGATCAAGGAGTTCCACTCTGTTGGTTGCTCCCATGACAAAGACTCCCTCTGCGCTTTCGATGCCATCCATTTCCGATAATATCTGATTTACTATGGTATCGGTAACCCCGCTGGTATCATGTCCCCTGGATGGCACGGCGGCATCGATCTCGTCAAAGAAAATTACGCATGGGGATGCTTCCCTTGCCTTGGCAAATAGAAACCTGATCCTCTCTTCCGATTCGCCTACCCATTTGGAGCGTATTTCCGGACCTTTTACAGTTATGAAGTTTGCACCGCACTGGCTGGCAACTGCTTTCGCCAGAAGTGTTTTTCCAGTTCCCGGGGGTCCGTAAAGAAGTAATCCTTTTGCCGGTTTGACTCCCACTTTTTTAAATACTTCTCTTTTGGTGATGCCATATACTATATTTTCTATCAGCAGTCTTTTGACTTCTCCCAGTCCTCCTATATCTTCCCAGGAAACTTTCGGAATCTCGATTAAAAATTCTTTGATTGCGGATGGTGAAATATTCGGAAGTGCATTTTCAAAATCAAGCTGTGATACCTCGAGATCGGTATCCGGAATTATTTTACCTTTTTCAAAAGCATCTTCGGGGAATGTGCGCCTCAGCGCGTTATAGGCAGCTTCGCGGCATAAGTATTTGATGTCCGCTCCAACGAAACCAACTGTTTTTTCTGCAATGAGATCCAGATCGACATCTGCCGAAAGAGGTATTTTATGTGTATGTATGGCCAGAATTTCTTTTCGTCCTTTTGAATCAGGCACGCCGATATTTATTTCATGGCCGAACCTTCCCTCTCTTCTGAGGGCCGGGTCTATGGAGTTTATCCTGTTTGTGGTCGCCACTACAACGACTCCCTTTAGCTGTATCAGGCCGTCCATAAGCGTCAGCAGGCTGGTGACTATTCTCTTTTCCATCTCCCCATAGGATTTTTCCCGCTTAGAAGCTATTGCATCCAGTTCGTCTATCAAAATTATAGAGGGAGCGTTCTTTTGTGCTTCTTCGAATAACAGGCGCAGCTTCTTCTCGCTTTCACCATACCACATGCTGAAAACCTCGGGACCGCTGAGCGTATAGAACTTTGCCCCGACTTCATTTGCCAGTGTTCTTACTATCAGAGTTTTACCCGTGCCGGGAGGACCGTACAGAATGACACCCCTGGGTTGTGACACACCGAGTTTTTCAAAAATTTCCGGGAAACGCAGGGGATATTCGATAATCTCTCTTAACTGTTTGATTTCACGGGAGAGTCCTCCTATATCATTATATGAGAGCGGCACTTTCTCATCTACCATGCCTGCAGTTTTTATATCCGTATCGGCACCTATGATGACGATTTCGGCCGGTCTGGTATCACTCACTAAAATCAATCTTGGTTCACCGCTGAATGTATAAAGAGCGGTTTTTTCACCCTTGGCCACGGGCTTTCCTATGAAGCGGGCGATATCTCTTTCTGACAGATTGGTTGATGCGCTGAGTTCCACTTTTATAGCGGGGGCCGGTTCGATCTCATCTATACTTATCTCATCACCGTCACGGATCTGCAGGTGTTTCATCTTGAATCTATCAAGATAAATCCTGTTTTCACTGGAGGGCCTGACTTCCGAAAGTATACAGCCGCATATTTTACTGTTATTTTGAATCTTTAAAAAACAGGGTTTGCCCTGAGCGAGATCTGTTAAAGGTTTATATTCTATTGAATCTGTCTCAATCACGGCCCGGTGGGTTCCATCAAGGTCCACCCTGCCATAAGCTTTGAGTTTCGGTTTCATAAAAAGCTGCTTTCTTGCAAAGATTCAGCCAGTATATTTTTAAAGAGGTTATTATATCTCATCCTAATATTTCTGTTAAGTATCTCTGCCAAACATTTTAAGCTGCCGGCGGCCGCAGATGTTAAAAAATCAATATTTTAACCTATTTAACTGTTAAATCTGACAGGAGATGATCCCTATACATGAATATACGTGAATGAAATGAAACTGAAACGGATTTATTGACGTTTATAACTAATATGTTAGCATGTAGAATTATTGGTAAAAGTTGGTTTATTTAACGGAACTTTAACGATTTTAAACAGCCAGACTTCCATTAGTCAGGTTTCTTAAGTTATATAACACCAAACTGATTTAGAAAGGATAAGTGGATCAGCAGTGAGCTTTTATATAGGCTACGACATTGGATCAATCAGTGTCAACAGAGCAATTATAAATGAAAAAAAGGAAATAGTGGAAATCCTTCCTTATACAAGGCACCTCGGAGAACCGGTTCAGCTTGTTAAAGAGGATATAGAGTCAATATATAAAACCGGTTACGGAGATAAAATAGCAGGCATCGGTATTACTGGTTCAGGAGGGAAGGAACTGGCCCTGATGCTGGGCCTTGATTTTGTAAATGAGATAGAAGCCATAGTCGGCGCCGTGCGGCTCCTGTACCGGGATGCAAAAACGGTCATAGAAATCGGGGGTCAGGATTCCAAATTCATAGATCTTGCTTATGGCGATTATGCCATGAATGAGTTATGTGCGGCAGGAACAGGTTCTTTTCTCGATCAGCAGGCTTCCAGGTTCGGGCTGACAATAGAAGAATTTGCCGGGCTGGCATTAAAATCTAAAACACCTTCGACTATTGCCGGAAGATGCAGCGTATTCGCAAAATCGGATATGATCCACCTTCAGCAGGAGGCGGCAAGCGATGAGGATATAATCCTCGGCCTGTGTTATGCGATGGCAAGAAGCTTCAAATCGGGAATTGTCAGGGGTAAAAAATTCATACCCCCCATAATCTTTTGCGGTGGAGTATCCTTCAATGCAGCCATGGTAAAGGCTTTTGAAGATGTGCTGGGAGAAAAGGTAATAATTCCGGAACACCGGGCATCTATTGGTGCCATTGGTGCCGCTTTAAGTATTGTCTCTAAAACATCGCAGCAGTACCTGGACATATCCGTATTGGCGGATAAATTGGACGATTATTTGAAGAATTTCAAGTATAAAAGTGAGACCCTTGCTCCGCTGGTTCTTTCCAGATCAAAGCTTCCCGAAGGCAAGATCACCGAGTATGATTTCAACGGCAGGAAAGTCGATGCCTATATCGGAATCGATGTGGGTTCAATAAGCACAAATGTAGTGGCGATAGACAGCAATAAAAGACTTATCGAAAAAGTTTATTTAAGGACAGCCGGAAGGCCGATAGAAGCGGTACGAAAAGGTATCGAAATCATAGGGTCCAGAGTAGGGGGAAGGATCAATGTTGTGGGCGTCGGAACCACCGGTTCCGGAAGATATCTTATCGGTGATTTCGTGGGTGCGGATATAGTGATAAATGAAATAACTGCCCAGGCTACGGCTGCGGCGGATATCGACAGCTCGGTAGATACGATATTTGAAATTGGCGGACAGGATTCGAAATTCATATCACTGGAAAACGGAGTGGTGGTAGATTTCGAGATGAATAAGGTCTGTGCCGCCGGTACGGGCTCATTCCTGGAGGAGCAGGCAGAGAGGTTCGATATAAAAATAGAAGATTTCGGCGATATGGCGCTTAAAGCGGAAAAGCCTTTGAATCTCGGAGAGCGCTGTACGGTTTTTATGGAAACAAATGTTTATTCCCATTATCAGAAGGGAGCCGCAATCGAAGATATCCTGGCCGGTCTTGCTTATTCCATTGCAATGAATTACATAAATAGGGTAGTGGGGAGAAAGAAGATAGGAGACAGGATATTTTTCCAGGGTGCGGTTGCATTCAATAAATCAGTCATAGCTGCTTTCGAGAATTATCTGGGCAAAGGAGTGATTGTACCTGAAAATCATGAAGTAACCGGAGCAATCGGGACGGCAATCAGGGTACTTGAAAGTTCACCTGCGAAGACTAAATTCAGGGGATTCGAAAATATAGCCGGAGTAAGCTATTCCCACAGCTCTTTTGAGTGCAGGGGCTGTCCCAATATGTGCGAAATAAAAAGGATTTCCATCAAAGGGCAGCCTGCGCTGTATTATGGCGGCAGATGTGAAAAATATGAAAAGGGAGAAACCGTCAAAAACGATATACCCGATTATTTTGAAGAGCGTGAAAATTTTCTTTTAAATTCCTATAAGCCTAAAGATAATCCGGGGGCGCCGAAAGTGGGTATGCCCTATGCTATGCTCACCCATGAATTCTATCCGTTCTGGAACGCTTTCTTTTCGGAACTTGGCTTTGATTTCATCCTGTCGGATAAAACAAATAAAAAGATAATCAACGACGGCCTGCAGTACTCGGTAGCCGAGACGTGTTTTCCGATGAAGACCACTCTGGGCCATGCCAGGAACCTTCTGGAAAAGAATGTCGATTATCTTTTTCTGCCTACCACCAGGGACATGCCGACTAAAAAAAGCAATATCAAGGGAGATAGAACCGGAAGTTATCCATGCCCATTCATACAGGGAACCTGGTCGATTGTAAAGTCCGCTATGGATACGGGAGACGTAAAGGTACTGACTCCTATTCTTAATTTTAGTTTTAAAGAGTATATAAAGGAAAAACAGCTGACCGGCCTGGGAAAAGAGCTTGGCAGGGATAAAAAATCCATAAAAAAGGCAATAAAAGAGGCATATATCGCCCAGAATAAATTTTACAAATCCGTCAAAAAGAGAGGCAAAGAAGTGCTCTCGAGTCTCGGGGAAGATGAAATTGCGATAGTCATATCGAGCAGGTCGTATAACAGCTGCGACCGCGCAATCAGCATGGATGTCCCAAAAAAATTAAGAGAACTCGGCTTTAAGGTGATGCCTCTTGATTATCTTCCCATCGATTCAATCGATCTTTCGAAGGAATGGCCAAACCTTTACTGGGAATTCGGGGACAGGATCATGAGTGCGGCAAAAGTTATCAACAAAGACAGGAGACTGTACCCGGTTTATATCACCAACTTTGGCTGTGGACCCGATTCTTTTATATTTCAGTATTTTGAAAGGGAAATAAACAAGCCATTTTTAAAGCTTGAAGTAGATGAACATTCCGCGGGCGCGGGAGTAATAACCAGATGCGAGGCATTCATCGATTCCCTGATGAATGTTAGAAACAAAAAGGATTTTTCGCAGGAGCCGGAAAAACCGAAAACCCGGGATGCCGTGTTCAAAAAGAGCCAGGGGAGGACGATATATATTCCATATATGAGCGATGGTGCGGTGGTCATAAAATCTGCTTTCAGAGCTGCAGGCATCGATGCCGAGATGCTTTATTCGGATGATGAGACCCTGGAATTGGGGAGAAAATATACGCTTGGAAGCGAATGCTATCCTTTTATCATAACCACGGGAGATATCATAAAGACGTTAAAACATAATGATCCAAAGAAATCCGCCTTTCTGATGGCTCAGACATACGGACCATGCCGTTTCGGACAGTACAATAAAATGCAGAAAATAATAATCAAAGAACTGGGTTATGGAGATGTGCCGATTATCGCTCCGGGCGCTCCGGAAAGCGGGCAGTTTTACAAAGAATATGATATGGGAGGATTAAATGGGCTCGTACTGATAACAAAAGGGATGTTCGGTATTTTTACGGTCGATTACCTGAATAAGATGCTGAGGCAGACGAGGCCATATGAGCTGGAAAAGGGGAAAACAGAAAAGATTTATAATAAGTATATCGAAGATGTATGCAGGGTCGTGGAAAATTATTCTCTTGCAAAAACTCTCGGTAAGATGGTAAATATCCTTAAGGAGGCCAGAAAGGATTTTGAGAATATACCGGTTAAAAAGACCGATAAGCCGCGGATCGGCATAGTGGGCGAGATATTTGTCAGGAACCATCCTTACAGCAATAATGAGATTATAAGAAGAGTCGAGGCACAGGGCGGGGAAGTCGAGATTCCTGCATTCGGAGAATGGCCCTTTCATACTACTGCTACGAGGAAAATAGATATTATAACCAAGGAGACGGATCTTTATTACAAGATCATGAAGTTATTCAGCCCGAATGGCCATGAGGGGGATGATGGCAATGGTTACAGAGAATTTACTGAGAACACCGGCGATTTTGCGAGAGGTGTAAGATTCTATATTTCCAACAGGATGCTTTATAAAATTCTGCAGTACTGCCACCGAAGGCTGGAAAAACCGCTGGAAGGCTTCCTGAGGGAAAGCAAAGAAACCGATATTTATGAAGTCTGGGAAAATGCGGAACCTTACATAATCAAATGGTTCGGGGAAGCGGCTCTGAGTATAGGGAAATCGGTGGACTGGATCAAAAATGGTGCCGATGGGATCATCAACGTCCTGCCTTTTACCTGCATCCCGGGAAATATCGTCAATGCCGTATCAAAAAGGATAAGAGAAGAGTACAGGATACCATGGCTCAATCTTGCCTTTGACGGACTGGAACAGGAAACCACCGAAACCCGCCTGGAAGCTTTTATGTACCAGGCCAGACAATACATGAAGAATAAAAAATAAGATAAATCTGCTTATATAATTGCTTTTGTTTTCTATTGTATTTATTTTATCTCCACTTTTACCCCTGAATTTACATCTGAACAGGTATAAAATAATGTTTACAGGTCATAAAAATAATAATATAATTTTACTGTAAAATATTTTAAAAGGTGGGTAAACGGCGATGGTAAAAATCAATGTATCGATTCCCGAAGATTTTCTGACAGAAATTGACAGATATAAAAAAATCAAGAATATTACAAGGTCGCAGTTTATAATCGATGCGGCAAAGAATTATTTCAATACTATAGAGTCTGTGCTGGCATTGGAACGTAAAAAAGATGCAATAAACAGATTGAAAAATACGAGGCAGGAGATAACGAAACTCATCTCAACAAAAAAAGAGATGGATGTGGTCGAAGAGTTGAGAAAAATGAGATCGGAACGCGGGAAAGAGATAGAGAAAAGGATTATGGGAAAATAGATGGAATTAAAGGAATTTGTAATCAAAGAAGATATCAAGAGAAAATATGTTCTTGATGCCTCTGTAATCATAAAATGGTATTATTTCGAAAATGAGTCCGATCTTGAAGTCGCCGATTATATTCATGAAAAAGTCATTGGAGATGAAATCATTATTGCTTCACCGGATTTGATGGTTTATGAAGTTTTAAACTTTTTTATTTTTAAGCCAAAAATCCCTTATGGCAAAATAGCCGATATGCTGTCGGAATTAAACGATATTGTTTTTATTATCAATACAGACATATCTATTCAAAAGAAGGCTTTTGAAATATCGAGAAAAATCAGTAGCTCCATTTATGACTCTTTATATCTTGCATTGTCGCAATCACTTGATTGTCCGCTAATAACAGCCGATAGCAAATTAAAAGAGAGATCCGGGAAAGAAAACTATCCTGTTTTTCTGCTGCATGAATTCAAAAATCTGTATTAAAGTTTAAAAAATCCCATTATTAAGATATTATTATTCAGGATATTTTAATCATGCGGAAGCAGGTTGATTCTTATGAAAAAAAAGGGATTATTCATAACCTTTGAGGGTCCCGACGGCTCCGGAAAAACTACCCAGATGAAGATTTTAAGCGATTATCTTAAAAATCTGGGATTTGATGTAGTTACCACTATCGAGCCCGGCGGGACGAAAATTGGCAGGAAGATCAGGGAGATCCTTCTTGATAAAGAAAATCATGATATATCTCCCGGAGCCGAAACACTTCTCTTTCTGGCTTCCAGGGCCGAACTGGTATCAGAAGTAATAGCGCCGGCTTTAAAAGAAGGAAAAATTGTATTATGCGACAGATTCTTTGATTCGACAGTGGTGTATCAAGGCATAGCCAGGGGGCTGGGAGAGAAAGAAATTCTAAAGATGAACCTGTGGGCCACCGGCGGAGTGGTGCCGGATATAACTTTTTTACTGTCAGTAAAAGTGAGCAAAGGCAAGAAGAGGATGTATGCCGCCGATAAAAAAACTGACAGGATCGAGCTCGAAAAGGATAGTTTCAAGGAAAAGATATACAGAGGTTATCTTGATATTGCAAAGAAAAACAAAGGAAGGATCGTGGTTATTGACGGCGAAGGCAGTATCGGGAATATTTCCGAAGAGATAAAGAACAGGGTTCGTGCATATCTGGAAAAAAAGAGATGAAAATACTGGAAGATATCGATTTCCTGACCGAAGACAATGCTAACCGGTCGAATATTAAGTTGCTTTCGAAAATGATAGAAAGCGACAATGTTTCCCATGCTTATCTTTTTTACGGAAATGATGCAGAACTTCTTTACAGGCTCGCCCTGGATTTTGCGGCATCCGTCAGTTGTCCCCAAAAAGGGTGCGGGAATTGTGTTGTCTGCAGAAACGTAGTAAAAGGCGTCTATCCCAATGTCCTGATTATAGAACCCGAAGGGAATATATTAAGGATAGAAGAAATCGCCAGGCTGCAGAAGTTCATGGGATTAAGCTCTTATATTCCCGGGAAAAAAATATGTATTATCAGAGAAGCTGAGCTTATGAATCAGGAAGCCGGCAGCAGGCTGCTGAAAACTCTGGAAGATCCTCCCGATGGAGACAGCATATTTTTATTGCTTACCGAGGACATATCGGTAGTGCTTCCCACGGTCGTATCCAGATGTCTGGTTTATAACTGGAATTTCAAATTTGACGAAGATGCCAGGGGAAAAGCCGATTTCGAAGTAATGGATAAATATCTGGATGAAGGCATTAAAAGTATCCTCAGGGGAGGTCGGAGAGGAACTCCTGCAGTTGCCATTGATTTGACTTTAAGAGTGATTGAAATACTAAAAAAAATGGAGGCTGCCGTTAAAACGGATCTGGAGAAAGACTTTTTTGAATTAAAAAGAAGTGATTTTGAAAAAAGTGATATAAACAAATATATGGAGATTTTAAAATCGAAGCATAAAAGGAAAATAAGCAAGTTCCATAATTTGGGTATAAGCAGGGTTTTTGATATAATATCTGCCTGGCTCGAAGATATACTTGCAGTAAAATTGGGTGCCGGCCGGGAAAGTCTGAATTTTTCTAATAATTTTTCTTTTATAGGCAAGTATGCCGGTGATGTCAGAATAGAAAAAATTTTTGAATTGATTGAAACAGTAGAAGGAAATAGAGGTTATCTTAATTATTCTATCAACTCGGAGCTGGCACTGGATAACATTTTCCTTCAATTTCAGAATATATATACTGATAAGAGGTGAAAGTCATGTCTTTAATTGTGGGTATAATGTTTAGAAAAAATGATACGGTACACTACTTTGACCCTGCCGGATTAAAACTTGAAATGGGGGATAAGGTAATATGTCATATAGATGAAGAGGCAAAGGAAATCGGCGAAGTAGTGGTGCCTTCGGTGGATATAAGCGAAAGCGATATCACCACTCCATTAAACAGAGTGATAAGAAAAGCCACATATTATGATCTATCTGTCGACGAACTTAACCGCGACAAGGAAGATAAAGGTTCCAAAAAATTCAGTCAGCTTTCCAAAAAATACAATCTTCAAATGAAGCTGATAAATGTTCATGTGATGTTCGATAAGAGCAAGATGATTTTTTTCTTTACTTCCGAAAAAAGAGTGGACTTCAGAGAGATGGTAAAGGAACTTGCCACTCATTTTAAAATCAGAATAGAACTCAGGCAGATAGGCGTAAGAGATGAAGCGAAGATAGTGGGTGGGCTGGGTCCCTGTGGAATGAACCTGTGCTGCAAGAGTTTTTTGACAGACTTTGAATCGATTTCAATAAAAATGGCAAAGGATCAGAATCTTCCCTTAAATCCCTTTAAAATATCCGGGATATGCGGGAGACTCATGTGCTGCTTGAAATATGAATACGACTCATATAAAGAATTTATGGAAAAAGCGCCGGAAAGAGGAATAAAAGTAAAGTGCGCTCTTGGCTGCGGCGGAGTCTGCGGATATGAACCTTTAAAAAAGTCTTTAATAGTGGAATTTGACAGCCAGACCAGAAAATCCGTTCTTTTTTCCGAAGTAGAAGTAACCAATGAAAGAGTAGAAATCAGGGGAGATACCGGCGAAGAAGCCAGACCGGAAGGCAGGGACAAAGTCGAGGGCGAAAATAATTAGAAACGCTTTTTTATCCGATTTATCGGCCGATGTAGCTCAATTGGTAGAGCAGCTCATTCGTAATGAGCAGGTTACCGGTTCAAGTCCGGTCGTCGGCTCCAGTGAAAGAAAAAATAATGGTAATAAATGAATTAAAACAAAAAATCAAGGATTATGCCGGCGGACTCGCGGGGATCAAATCAAATTTAAATAACCTGACCGTTGAAGAACCGAAGAATGAAAAGTTCGGCGATCTCTCGACCAATGCCGCAATGGTGCTTGCTCCGATTCTAAATAAAAATCCTTTTGAAATTGCATCAAAGATTGAAAAAGAATTGATTTCCGGATGGGATCAAATCAAAGATGTAAATATAGTAAAACCGGGATTCGTTAATTTTAATTTGAAAGACGGGTTCATAAAAGAAAACCTGAAAAACATAATAGAATATAAGGAAAAATTCGGGTCCAACCGGAGCGGGGAAGGAGTAAGGGTACAGCTTGAATATGTAAGCTCCAATCCCACCGGCAATCTTCATGTTGGGCACGGCAGGTGGGGAGCGCTGGGAGACAGCCTGGCAAATATTTATGCCGCAAACGGATATGAGGTTTTCAGAGAATATTATGTCAATGATTACGGCACACAGGCGGATAAATTCAGTGATTGCGCAAAGTGCATATACCTCGGACATTCTGGCAGGATTACCAGTTATCCCGAAAACGGATATCCGGAAGAATCGGTGTCCCTGGCAGTGGATAGGCTCATCAGCGAACATAACGGCCGCTTTATAGTTGAAAAAAGCGGGATAAAAGAAGTAGAAACAGGACCTTTTAAGAAAGAAATAATCAGGATGATGGTTTCGTATATATGCGAGACTCTGGAATTAATGGGTGTCCGGTATGACCGGTGGTTTTATGAAAGCTGGCTGTATGAAAACTCGAATCTGGAGAAATTGATAACTGATTTAAAGAATAAGGATATGGTTTACGAGAAAGATGGGGCCTTATGGTTCAAAGTTTCCCGGTATGCGGACGATAAGGACAGGGTAGTAATAAGAAAGGATGGGAGCCCTTCTTACTTTGCTTCCGACATATTATATCTGATGGATAAAATAAAGAGAGGGTATGACAAACTGGTATATGTCCTCGGGGCCGATCACCATGGTTATGTTGATAGACTTAAGTCTATAGGAAAAGCAATGGGACTGGCAGAAGATAGACTGGAAATAATAATAGGGCAGATGGTAAAAATAGTGGACAGAGGGAAGACTCTGAAAATGTCCAGAAGGAAAGGCAAACTCTATCCTTTAAGAGACCTTATTGAAGAAGTGGGAAAAGATGCGGTAAGGTATTTTTTCAGTATGAATTCCTTCGATACTCCCATGGATTTTGATGTGAGCCTTGCAAAACAGAAATCGAATCAAAATCCTGTTTATTATGTGCAATATGCGCATGCAAGAATCGAAAGTATTTTAGAGAAAATAAAAGAAAGCGGCCCTGGTGATATTGAATCAGGCAGCTGCAGCCTTGATAAAATAGATACATCAAAAATAGAATTTAAGAGCAGGAGCGAGAGACAGCTGGCAAAAATAATGATTTTGTATCCTGATATAATATATAATAGCTGCAGGAGCAATGCCCCGTATCTCGTTACCCAGTATCTTTACAGATTGGCTACCGGATTTCATTATTTCTATAATAATTTCAGAGTGGTAAACGATGACGGGGACAGAGCCGCGGTCGATGAGGACAGGTTTGTTTTGATCCTGCTGGTAAGACAGGTACTCCGGAATGCATTGAAACTTCTTGGTGTAAGCGCCCCTCAAAAAATGTAGCACAATAGAAATATCTTGATTAATATTTGATTAAATAATTTAATTGACTCTGTAACCAATTAATAAAAAGAAAAATTAATTAATAAAAAATTTAAATTTGAGAGAGGATAAAAATGATACTTCCGATCACCGCGGAAATCAACAGGGAAGGGCACCTGGTAATAGGCGGCAATGACGTTGTGAAGTTGAAAGAAGAATATGAGACCCCGCTGTATATTATTGATATCGCCACAATAAAAAATCAGTGCAGGAACTATAAGAAGAATTTTACTTTTGCCGATCTTGAAGTACATATGAGTTATGCCGCTAAAGCATTTATATGCACAGCAATGTGCCAGCTTATGGAAAAGGAAGGTCTGGGAATAGACGTGTCCACAGGCGGAGAACTTTTCATCGCCCTGAACAGCGGCTTTCCAGCTGAGGAGATATATTTTCACGGAAATAACAAATCTTATGAAGAAATCCGGTATGGATTGGAAAATAAAGTCGGGCATTTCATGGTGGATAATTTCACGGAACTGAAAGCTCTGGGAGAATTATGCGAAAAAAGTAACTTAAAGCAAAATATCATGTTAAGGATCAATCCCGGAATAAAAGCCGATACCCATGAATATATTCAGACCGGTAAGATTAATTCCAAATTCGGATTCGGCCTGCATAATAATGCTGCATTCGAAGCGGTAAAAAAAATCAGCGAGTATAAAAATCTGGAACTTACCGGGATCACTGCGCATATAGGTTCCCAGATATTCAATCTGTCATGCTACAGAGAACTAATCGAAGCTATGATGAAATTTATCAAAATGATAAAAGATAAGCTGGATATAAGGATAAAGCGGATAAATATCGGCGGCGGGCTGGGAATACAATATGTTTCCGAAGAAAGGCCCCCGGGCATAGAGGATCTGTCAAATTTAATATATGACTCAGTAAAGAAATGTCAGAAAAAGTACGGCGTCAAAATTGAAAAATTGTACCTGGAACCGGGAAGATCCATTATTGGAAGTGCCGGCGTGACGTTATATGAAGTCGGCGGGATAAAGGAAATCAATGAGTCAAAAAAATACATTTTAATAGATGGCGGTATGTCCGATAATATAAGGCCGATGCTTTATCAGGCCAGATACAGTGCATATGTTGCAAATAAGATGGGAGACGGCACAGATACGCCGGACGGCAATAAAATGAATTATTCGATAGTCGGAAAACATTGTGAAAGCGGGGATGTGATAATAAACGATATAAAATTACCACAGGTTTCAAGTGGCGATTTTATAGTCGTAGCAACTACCGGCGGCTACTGCTACTCTCTATCGAGCAATTATAACAGCCAGCCAAAGAGTGCGGTAGCAGCTGTGGAAAACGGTGACAGCTGGGTCTGGATAAAAAGACAAACTTATAAGGATTTGGTGATAAAAGATGTCGGATTATATAAAAGATAAAAAAATTGAAGATATAAATATCGGAATAATAGGCTTTGGCTACATTGCAAGCTGTGTTTATTCCCTTATCAGGGAACAGAGGGACTACCTTGCAAAGAAGATAAAAAAGAATATAAATATTGCAAGGATCGCCGAGAAGGATTTAAAGAAAATCGATTCCTCTTCTCTGGCGGGACTTAAGGATATAAAAATAAGCAGCAGCGCCAGCGATGTCCTGCAGGATGAAAGTATCGATATCGTGGTTGAGCTTGTCGGAGGGATAGATCCTGCTTATGACTATGTCCATGAAGCTCTGAGTTCGGGAAAATATGTGGTCACCGCAAATAAGGACCTGCTTGCCAACAAAGGAGGAGATTTATTTGCAGCAGCGGAAAAAAACAATGTAGATCTATTGTTTGAGGCAAGCGTGGGAGGCGGGATACCTATAATAGGGCCCCTTAAATCTTCTCTGGCCTCAAATAATATAAACGAAATCATAGGGATAGTAAATGGAACCACAAATTATATCCTTACCCGTATGGAGAAAGACAACCTGTCATTTGATGAAGCCCTTAAGAAAGCGCAGGAACTGGGATATGCAGAGAAATCAAATCCATCGTCTGATATAGAAGGTTATGATTCAGCATGCAAGCTGGCAATCTTAAGTTCCATAGCTTTCAATTCAAGAGTCACGCTGAAGGATGTATATAAAGAGGGAATAACCGGCGTGTCATCCGATGATATAAGAAATGCGCTGGATATGGGTTATAGAATTAAGCTTCTTGCGATCGGGATCGAAGAAAACAGTGAAATAAGCGTAAGGGTTCATCCCGCATTGATACCTGCGGACCACATACTCGCCTCAATCGAAGACACATTCAATGCAGTTTACGTTTATGGCAATTATGTCGGAGAGATGATGAGCTACGGAAGAGGTGCCGGGGACAGACCCACTGCAAGTTCCGTAGTAGGCGACATTGTAAAAATCGCCCGTAACTTTGACAGGAACAAAAAAGGGATAATCTATGGCTGCAGCTGTTTTGAAAATAAAAAGTTCAAATCAATCGATGATACCGTAAGCAAATTTTATATCCTTATGGATGTAGTTGATAAACCCGGTGTGCTGGCAAGGATTGCGGAAGTATTCGGTAAGAATTCGGTCAGTATCGAATCAATGGTTCAGAAACAGAGAGACAAAAAGAAAAGCGCAGGGCTCATATTTATTACACATGAAGTGGTCAATAAAAATTTGTCCAAATCGATAAAAGATATTTCTGAACTTGATGTCGTAAATGAGGTCCTGAGCGTGATCAGGGTTGAAGATTTAAGTTAATCACTCAGGCTTTATTTGTTATAAAAACATTCCCGGCGGATCCATAAGTCAAATAGATTAATAATAAACAGAGAAAAATGTCTGAGTTATATTACAGAAGTACCAGAGGAATCAGTGGTCCCATAAGTTCTTCCAGGGCAATAGTAAAGGGCATAGCTTCCGATGGAGGGCTTTATGTCCCCGATACAATTCCCCGGATCGATCTGTCCCGGGACAGCCTTCTAAAGATGGAGTATAAGGACCTTGCATTATATATAATGAGCAGGTTCTTTACTGATTTTACGGAAGAGGAACTCAAATATTGCATAGAAAAAGCTTACGACAGCAAATTCGATGACTCAGGAATTGTACCGCTTGTTGAAAAAGGCGGAGCTTTTTTTCTCGAGCTTTATCACGGGCCCACTCTCGCCTTCAAGGATATAGCTCTTGCTGTGCTTCCGCACCTGTTAAAAATAGCTGCAGCAAAGAATGATATCGATAAGGAGATAGTGGTACTTACCGCGACTTCAGGAGATACCGGTAAAGCGGCACTGGAAGGTTTTGCCGATGTCGAAGGAACAAGAATAATAGTTTTCTTTCCTGAAGATGGAGTGAGCAGGATCCAGGAAAGGCATATGAATACCCAGGGGGGGAACAATACCTGCGTCGTGACGATCAAGGGAAATTTTGATGATGCCCAGAGGGGAGTTAAAGAAATTTTTTCCGATGCGGCGTTCAACAGGATCTTGGATGATAATGGATATATATTTTCCTCGGCTAATTCTATAAATATCGGAAGGCTCATACCCCAGGTGGTCTATTATGTAAATGCTTATCTGACTCTTGCAAGGACAGGCAAAATAGAGAAGGATGAAATCATCAATGTCGCGGTCCCGACAGGAAATTTTGGGAACATCCTGGCAGCATACTATTCGAAGAAAATGGGACTTCCTGTAGGCAGGCTCATATGTGCCTCCAATGAAAACAACGTACTTTATGATTTCATAAACAGTGGGATATATGACAGGAGAAGGAAGCTGATCGTTACCAGTTCCCCTTCGATGGATATTCTGGTTTCCAGCAATCTGGAACGCTTGCTGTATGATATCTCCGGAAGTAACCCGGATATATTAAATGATCTTATAAACAATCTGAATATACAGGGGAAATTTGAAATAACTGCCGGTATGAAGGACAAGATGGCGGATTTTTATGGGGGCTTTGCCACGGATAAGGAAACATTTGAGACAATAAAGGATCTATTTTTAAATTTCAACTATCTGATAGATACCCATACCGCTGTGGGATACAATGTTTACCGTAAATATGCGGAAAAGAGCGGCGACACGGCAAAAACTGTCATCGCTTCCACAGCAAGCCCATTTAAATTCCCGGGCAGTGTGGCAAAGGCAATAGATGCGAAATATACCGGTATGGATGAATTTTCATTGATCAAAGTAATTTCAGAGATTTCCGGTTTAAAGATCCCGGCCGCTTTGAAAGATCTGGAGAAGAGAGAGATCCTTCATAAAACTGTTTGCAGGACGGACCAGATGAGAGATGTCATATCCGGTATTCTTGGAATTTAAAATTCTTTCAAAAGCGGCATGTGGAGAGATTTATCTTTTGGAGCTAAGAATCGAGTCAATATGAAATATATAATAATACTTATAGACGGAATGGCAGATTACAGGATAGCAGAGCTGGGGAACAGAACTCCTCTGCAATATGCGAAAACCCCGGCCATGGATAATATTGCCGGAAATAGCGAAATGGGTACGGTAAGGACGATTCCGGAAGGAATGGCGCCGGGAAGCGATGTCGCGAACCTGACCGTACTGGGATATGACCCCGGAAAATATCATGCAGGACGTTCGCCTCTCGAAGCGGCAAGTCTTGGTATCGATCTTTCGGAAAACGATGTGGTATTCCGGTGCAATCTCATCACATTATCCGGAGAAGATAATTACGCTGATAAGGTTATGCTGGATCATAGTGCCGGCGATATTTCTACCGGTGAGTCCGCAATTCTTATCGAATATATCGGCAGCAGGATCGGGACCGAAAAAATAAAATTTTATCCGGGAGTAAGCTACAGGCATATTATTGTATGGGAAGGCGGTACGGGCGGAAATATTCTTACTCCCCCTCATGACATACCTGGTAAAAAAATTTCCGCGTTTTTACCCGCAGGTCCGGACAGCGGCGTTCTTCTGGATATGATGACGAAGAGCGGCAGCCTGCTGAATGAACATATCATTAATAAAAAACGGATAAAAAGGGGCCTGAATCCCGCGAACTCGATATGGATATGGGGAGAAGGTAAAAAGATTGCGCTGGACAGTTTTTATGAAAAATATAAATTAAGGGGTTCGATAATATCTGCTGTCGACCTGTTAAAAGGTATCGGTATTTTAGCCGGCCTCGAGCCGGTTGAGGTAAAGGGTGCCACCGGGACCATGCAAACGAATTTCGGGGGGAAAGCCGATGCAGCCATAAATGAGCTCCGGAGCGGAAAGGATTTCGTATATCTGCACCTGGAAGCCACGGATGAATGCAGCCACCATGGAAATACAGGAGATAAAGTGAGATCCATCGAAATAATTGACAGCAAAGTCATAGGACCGATAAAAGAAGCCCTGGATAAGCAGGGTACCCGTTACAGGATGATGATACTCCCCGACCATTATACTCCCATATCGGTGAGGACCCATACCTCCGAACCTGTACCGTTTATGATTTACGACAGCACTGTACGGACAGACGGCAGGCACAGGAAATTTGACGAATTTTCAGCAAAAGAAAGCGGCCTTTATTTTCAAGAAGGACACAGGTTAGCGGATCATTTCTTTAAGAAAGAAAGTTAATCTCTTTATCGCTGTCATCGCCGATAAGCTCCAGATTGTCTTCGCCATAGACATCGTATCTTCTATCTTTCCAGTTTACTCCTTCGCCAAATTTGGTCTGGAAAATGGAATTGAAACAGATGAGTACCACATATATCATTGAAAATGGATGGAGAAACGCATCAAATACCCTGTTTCTGACTTTAATGGCAAGCATGATCCTCATGATAAGAAGGAAAAAGACTTGCAGTATAGTAAGATTTATTATTATTTCCGGCCAGTCAAAAAATAAAACTCCCAGGGGCAGCAGTATGAATGGGATTAAAAATAATACAATAATAAGTATAATAACTATTACCATTGTGAATAGTTTGAAGTCAAAGGCAGCAAACATAAATTTTGAAAATCCTCTTATTAAATCGCTGTAGCTTCTATACATCCTGCAGTTTATATTTCCGCTGCCATCGAAAACCATAAACTTATATCCGTGTTTTTTTACCATCTTTGATATATGGATATCTTCAAGAATTTTATTTTTTATGGATCTATGCCCTCCGATTTTTATGTAAACTTCCCTTTTAAATAACATAAATTGTCCGTTCGCGGTACTGAACAACGGGCCTTTCGATTTGTTTATAAGATATAGCGGCAGAAGGGCCATGATGCCAAAATGAACCCAGATGATCAATAATCTTTCGTGTATCGTTACCATTATCTGTCTCGGAATCGAGGACATCGCATCCAGTCTGTTAAAGTAAAGGCAGCCGATTGCACTGGAAACAGAATTTTCGAAATGCAATGTATCGGCATCGGTAAAGATGAAGTATTTGCCTTTTGCATGTTTGGATAACTGCCAGCAGGCATAACATTTTCCCAGCCATCCCTTTTTTAAGGGTTTGCCGGAAATAAGTTTTATCCTTTCATCTTTTTCCGCCATTTCTTTTACAGACGCTGAAGTGCCATCGATGGAATTATCATCCAGCACCAGTATTTCCATATTAGGATAATCCTGTTTAAGCAGTGATCTCAAACATCTTTTGATATTTTCCGCTTCATTTCTCGCAGGGATCATTACCGATACAAGCGGAGGATTTTTTTTAAAGGATCCCGGAAGGCAGTATTTTGATGTTTTTTTCAGTACAATACTATTGATAATAAAATTGATCAGGAACAGCCCGAGGATTGCAGTTATGGTATATTGATATATTATGAACATATTCGTTTGAGAAAAATTATAAATTAGAATTATTATAAATTAGAATTGTTATATAATCTTAAGGTATGTAATTATAAATTACAAGTAAATCAATATAATTGATATAATTATAAATCATTTATTGAATATAGACTTGAATTTTATAAAATGGATTCGTTCAATTTTCCAAAAAATTTTCTTTTGGGAACGGCGACATCTGCCTTTCAGATAGAGGGTGCCGGCGAGACCGAATGGAAAAACTTTACGGGAGCCGATGGTACGAAACTTGATGCCGCGATAGATCATTACGGCAAATATAAAGAGGACCTGAGGTATATACAATATCTGGGAAATGCTTACAGGTTCAGTATGGATTGGTCCAGGCTGCAGAAAGAGGCTTTCGGCCCCCTGGATAACGAAGCCTCGGCTCATTATAAAGAAATATTTGAAGCTCTCAGGAAAGAAAATAAAAAGACCATGCTGGTCCTGAATCATTTTTCCAATCCCTTATGGCTGACGGGGATCGGGGGATGGACGGTCCGGCAGTCCGTCGGGATTTATTTTGATTACGTAAAAAAAGTGCTCGAAATATTTTCGGATTATATTGATTATATCAATACATTCAATGAACCAGGCGCATATGCGACCATGGCATATATTCTAAAAGAATTTCCTCCCAGAAGATTCAATCCTCTCCTCAGAAACATAGTTTTAAAAAATATGTGTAAGGCACACAGAACAGTATACGATTATGTCAAAGAAAAATATCCGCATATAAACGTAGGTATATCGCAGGCAAATATGTTCCTTCAGCCCCTGCGCAGGAATTCTTTATGGCAGAATTTTCTCAAATGGTTTATGGATTATCTTATGTTTGAGCATGTTCACGAGATGTTCGTAAAGGATGGGAAGGTCGATTATATAGGGTTCAGCTACTATGGAAGAATACTTATATCTAAATTTATGGGTATAGCGTACGAAGACAGGGGCAGAAAGTTTCTGGAAAGCATGGGTCTAAAGCATGATGACATGTGGGAGATCTATCCGCCCGGCATCTATGAGCTTATTAAAAAATTCCATAATAAATACAGGAAACCCATAATCATAACTGAAAATGGGATCTGTACGAATAATGATGATTTGAGGGTAGAGAGTATTTACGGCCACCTGTATCAAATAAAAAAAGCCATAGATGAAGGCATGGATGTCAGAGGCTATTTCCACTGGTCGACCTTCGATAATTACGAACTTGCGCACGGGTTCACCAGAAGATTCGGGCTCGTATCGGTTGATTATAATTCGCCCGGTCTGGAGAGAAAGATAAAAAGATCCGGAGAATATTATCACAGGATCTCGAGTTCCAATCAATTGCTGAAATATTGACAGATGTCAAAACATTTTTAATTTGAAAGCAATAGAAAAGCATATAAATCATTTGAAGCTATTTTATAATTATTATATTATTGCTAAAATAAAAATCGTTTTTTTTTAGATTTTGAAAAAGCCGGAAGCGATTACTTGCATATTGAAATTCGGCTTTAAAGGTTTATTTTTATTTTTTAAATAATTACAGGGAGTACTTATTTTGACAAGACCAAGTACGGGAAAAATAGCAGGCATTGTTATTCTTTGTATTTTTGTATTATTTATGTTCTCTGCGGGTTGTTTTTTAATCGGCTTCTTCAGCAGAAGTTTTGGCAGCACTGCCTACAGCACAGGCGATTCGGTTTATGAGATAAGACTGGAAGGCGTTATTTCAGCGGAACAATATTCGGGGTTGTTAAGCGGGGAAACGGTCACGCCCGAATATATAATCAGCCAGCTTGATGCAGCGGAAAAAAATCCCGGTGTAAAGGCCATTCTGATAAGGGTAAACAGTCCTGGCGGAAGTCCTTCCGCTTCTCAGGAAATATATGAAGAAATCGTAAAGGCGGAAAAACCGGTTGTAGTATCGGTCAGTGAGACCTGCGCTTCCGGAGCATATTATATATCAAGCGCCGCGGACAAAATAATTGCAAACAGGTCTTCGTCGGTTGGCAGTATCGGAGTAATAATGCAGATTCCCAATTACGAGGATCTTTATGAAAAGCTTGGTATAAAATATACAACCATAAAAGAGGGTAAGTATAAAGATATAGGAAGTTCCGATCGGCCCATCACTGCGGAGGAACGGAAATTACTTGAGGCCCAGGTAAAAGAGATTTATCGGCAATTTATATCCGATGTTGCCGAAGCCAGAAATATGGAAATAAGTAAAGTAGAGGAACTTGCGACAGGATGGGTTTTTTTGGGAACAGAAGCGCTTGAACTCGGTTTAATCGATGGTATCGGCAATTATAAAGATGCCATAAATATAGCTGCGGAACTTGGCGGGATAAAAGGGGAACCGGTTGTCATAAGACAGGAAACCGGCTATTCTCTTGTGGATATGATTCTGGGTTATTTTACCGATTCGGTTGCCAGGAAGATATTCTGATATATTTTAAGGGAATAAGAAATTTGACAGCGGGCCTGATATGATTTATTTATAATTACGGGGTAAAAGGTTTTTCAAGGAGGGGTTTAAAAGCTATTTAAATATGATTGACGATATCATTGATCAAATAAAAAAAACAGAAAAAAAAGCAAACGAAATCATTGCTGCGTCCAAAAAAGAATATACCGGCATCATAGAAGAAGCATACAGGAATGCCGAAGAAATCATAAAAGGAGCCGATAAAGAAGTAAAAACCATGCTTGCGGAGGCAGACGTAAAGGCAAAAAAAGAAGCAGCTCTGGAAACTGTGAAAATGGAGAAAGATTTCGACCGGAAGATAGTAGAAATAAAGAATATTTCCGAAGCTAACCGTGAGAATGCTATCAAAACAATAATTCAAAGGATTTTAGATTAATGGCAGTTGCTAGACTAAATAAACTCTTTATTGTGACACATAAATCCGATACGGAAGCTGTTCTTAAAAAATTACAAAAAACTCAAATCGCTATCGAACTAAAACCGTATACGGGTAAGATCGATCTGGATATCCCTCCTTCCGATATGATTTCTGAACACGATACCGGTGTCCGGGGAGCTCTGGATATTCTTAATGATTCTGAGGATAAAAAACTAAAAAAAATTGCGTCGCGGGCCGGAAAAATAATAATAGGTAAAACGGAATATGAAAGAATCCTTGAGAGCGAAAATTTCGAAGAAATTGCAAACAATATCTTAAGCATCCAGGAAGAAATTGAAAATCTGGATACAAGGATCACGGATTCGAGGTTAAAAATCAGCAAATTGAATTTTTGGTCCTGCTACAAAGGTAATCTTGAGGATATAGCCGGTGGGGGTATCTATACTATAAAATTGGGAATATTGAGATATGAAAAAAATAAGTTCGAAGATGCCATAAAAAACCTTGATAAAAATAATATTTCATATGAAATATTATCCGAAAGCGGAAATGCAAGCTGTGTAATCCTTGCCTATCATAATCAGTTTAGAAAAAATGTCGAAGAGTACATCGCCGGTATTTCTTTCGAGGAATCCGATATAACAGGTTATACCGGTACCATAAAGGAGAATATTGAAAAGATTAAAAAGGGTATCGATCTTGATGAACACAGGAAAAAACAACTGCAGTCGGAAATTAAGAAAATATCCGGAGAATATAAAAAACCATTGACCGTTTATCTTGACTACATCGAAAATAAATTGGAAATAGAAAGAGCCATAGAATCAGGCTTCTCTACTGATTCCGTATCTTTTCATACCGCATGGGTAAAGCAGACGGATAAGAAACGAATTATTTCTATAATCGAAGATTTCAAAGCTGCAAAAGTAGTAGAGATTCAGGCGGATAAAGATGAAAATATCCCTATTATTCTTGAAAATAAACCATTATTTAAACCTTTCGAGATGATAGTGGAACTTTATGGTATGCCGAGATATTTTGAGATTGACCCCACGCCGTTTATTTCGTTATTCTTTGCTTTATTCCTGGGTCTTTGCTTAACGGATGCAGGGTATGGGTTCATAATTGCAACACTTGCATTGATTTTAGCTTTCAGGATGAGAAAAATGAAAAAATTCCTTATGTTGATTTTCATGGGAGCGATTTTTGCAATATTTGGCGGAGTTATTTTTAATGGATGGTTTGGCGATCTGCCTTCTCATCTGGGTATCGGTGATACTTTCAGGAGAATGGCAATTCTTGGAGATCCGATCAACTCCAATGAAGGGTCCATGAATTTTTTTAGACTGGCATTGATTCTGGGAGTCGTTCAGGTCTTTTTTGGCCTTTTTATCAGATTTTTTGATAACCTGAAAAGAAAAAATTGGGAAGGAGCATTTCTGGATGGGCTTCCATGGATAGTTATAATCGCATCGCTTATCGTGATGTTTCTTTCGACCGGTATGGCAGTAAGCATGCAGCTGGTTTCGGAACCTCTATTTCCGGCCGGCATATCAAAAATCCTTATATGGCCCTTGCTTGTCAGCGGGCTGGTCATAATTTTCTTCGGGGCAAGAAATGAAAAAAGCTGGGGATTCAGGATATTCATAGGATTTTTAAATCTTACCATAGTCGGCGGGATCACTTCCTATTTAGGTGATTTCCTTTCATATCTGAGACTTATGGCACTGGGAATGGTGACGGCAGGTATTGGCGTGGCTATTAATAAAATAGCATTTCAGTTTGTTTCGATCCCGGTTATTGGGATCGTCCTTTTGATCATAATTTTTTTATTCGGGCATATTTTTAATATAGGAATAAGCATTCTTGGCGGTTTCGTTCATACGATGAGGCTTCAATATGTGGAATTCTTTCCGAAATTTTATGCAGGCGGCGGAAGGCCGTTTGAAGCCTTAAAAGATGAACATAAATATATAACAATAGTAGATTGACAATAGGAGGAAAAATGTCGGATTCATCACTTGGTATGGTAATGGCGGGGTTTGGCGCGGGACTGGCAGTCATTTTGGCCGGGATTGGTTCATCCATAGGAATTAGTTATCCTGCCAAAGCTGCCGCTGGAGTCCTTTCGGAAGATCCTACACGTTTCGGGAGCATGTTCTTGCTGGTGGTGCTTCCGGGAACACAGGGATTTTATGGAATAGTCGCTGCTTTTTTGATTATCGGAAAAATTACGAGCATTGAAACTCTGACGCAGGGAATGCAGTTATTCTTTGCAGCTCTGCCTGTAGGATTTGCGGGACTGTTTTCAGGCATATATCAGGGTAAAGTTTGTGCAGCCGGTATCAGTCTGGCGGCCAAAAGGTCCAAAGAAGTTATGAAGGGAGTCGTATTTGCGGCACTGGTGGAAACCTATGCCGTACTTGGTCTCCTTATAACTTTCTTCCTTAATAATATGGTCCAGTTTTAGCAGGTAAAGTTATGGCAGAATTAGATAATGTTTCGAAAAAAGTTCTGGATGATGCCCGGAAGGAAAAGGATAAAATATTGGAAGAGGCCCGGGGGAAAGCACGTGCAATAATAGAAGATGCCGAAAAAAAGGCAAAAGACATACACCGGAGCGGAAAACTGGAAGCATGGGAAAAACAAAAAGAAGTCCTGAATATCGAATTATCCAGAGCGAAATCCGGGATTAATCAAAAGATGCTCATGTATAAGATCGGTCTGGTCGAAGATACTATTGACCGGGCCCGGCAAAAGCTTGCGGATCCCGGCAGGAAAGATTATGAAAAATTTCTTAAGAAAACACTTGGAGAATTGGATGTTGATGGAGGTTTCTATCAGATTGGAAGCGAAGAAGTAAATATCGATGATAAGATGATCGAATCTATAAAAAGTTTGAAAAAAGTTGAAGGAAAACCTGATTTCAAAAAAGGCATCAGGATAATAAAAGGGAAAGCAGAATACAATATAACTCCCGAGAGTTTCATTGATGCGAATATTGACGATATAAGGATGGATACGGCATTGTACCTGTTTGGTAAGGAGAAGCAATAATTGGTACGGATAGATTATGATATAAGTGATGACAGCGACTATCTTTTCACATGCGCAGAGTTAAAGAAAAGAGAAACTGAATTTCTGGATGAAAATAGAATTGAGAAGCTGCTGATGTCCGGGGGAACGGATGAGTTTATCAAGACATTGAGGGATACGGTTTATTCAAAATACTTAGATGATCTGGAAGATTCCGGAAATTTTGACAGAATCGTTCTCAGCGAGTACGGCAATACTGTTAAATTTCTTAATGAGAGGTTAAGGGACGAGCATAAACCGATAATCGGAATCCTTTTCCTTGAAGAGAACCTGCATAATTTAAAAGTGGTTATTAAATCGATCGTTCTCGATATGGATCTGGAAAATCTTTTCATTCCCATATCAGATTCATATCAGACTCTGAGAGAAGCCGCATTGAAAGAAAATTATAAAGAAATTGATCAATCGATTTCAGAGGTATTCAGTTTTGCGGTAGAAATTGCAGGAGTACAAAAAAATTACCGGCTCATGGAACTCGAAATTGAAAAATTTTATTTAAGCAAGATGTTCGATTCTGCCAAAAAAATAAAAAGGCAATTTATTACCGATTATTTGAGACATATTATTGACATATACAATATTCAAAACATCTGTAGAAATAAATATCTCGAAGAAGATTTGAATTTTGATAATTTCATATATGAAAATGGATTTTTGTCAAAAAATTCATTAAAAAGATTTGAGAGCGAAAATCTTGATTTTTTAGTAAAAGAACTGGAATGGACAGATTATTCAGACATGATAGCAAAAGGAATACATACCCTGAATTCCGGGAAGACATTTTCTTCCTTTAAAAAAAGCGAGGGCCGGTTCCTTATGGATTTTTTTGATCCCTTGAAATTTACAGTTTCAAATCCTGAAAAAATTTTCCAATTTTTTTTCAGGAAAAAAAACGAATTGAGATATTTGAATATTATATATACCGGTATTTTTTATGGTATAGATAAAGAAAAAATAAGGAATAAAGTAAAGGTTTAAATGGACATCAAGGTTGCTGCATTTGGTGAAAAAGACATTATATCTATGTTCAAAGCGGCTGGTATTGATACTTTTTCTGTAAACGGTGATATCGATAAGATTTCAGAAGCAGAAGAGAAATTAAAGCAGATCGTATCGGAAGGCTACGGAATTATTTTTATGACGGAAACTATTGCATCAAAACTTGATAGCTTAGTCAGGGAATATGCAAACGAAACGCAGCCTTCCATAGTGGTGATTCCCGGATTGGGGAAAAGAAACAATTATGCCGTTAAAAATTTAAGAAGAGCAATAATAAAAGCCGTGGGGGCGGATATTATGGCTGAAGAGAGAAATAGGAGCGAGTAAATGGATGATTCAGGAAAAATCGTCAAGGTAGCGGGCCCGCTGGTTGTAGCCGGGAATATGGCAGGTTCAAAAATGTTCGATGTTGTCTACGTTTCCGATAAGAGATTAATGGGAGAAATAATAGAATTCAACGGGGACCTTGCTTCGATACAGGTTTATGAGGAAACAGGAGGCATCGGAGTCGGCGAACCGGTATATCCTACCGGCGGGCCACTTATGGTGGAGCTCGGGCCGGGTCTGCTGCAATCTATCTATGATGGTATCCAGAGGCCTCTTGATGAAATTTATAAGAATACGGGAAATTTTATTGCAAGAGGCGTCTCTGCTGCAGCACTCCGCAGGGAACGTAAATGGAAATTCGAACCAGTGGTAAAAAAGGGTGATATGGTAAGCGCCGGTGATTTCCTGGGATTTGTCAATGAGACTGAAATAGTAAGGCATTACATCATGGTTCCACCCGGAATATCCGGAGAGGTCAAATCGATAGAAAAAGGCGAGTTTACGGTCGAAAACACTATAGCAATCTTAAAGGATGCAAACGGCGACAGGGAAATCAAGATGATGCAGAGATGGCCGGTCAGAGAACCCAGGCCATATATTAATAAGATCAGTCCGGATATGCCTTTATTCACGGGCCAGAGGGTAATAGATATGTTTTTCCCCATTGCCAGAGGCGGCACAGCATGTATTCCGGGACCATTTGGTTCGGGTAAGACAGTCGTCCAGCACCAGCTTGCCAGGTGGGCCAATGCCGAAATCATAGTTTATATAGGCTGCGGTGAAAGAGGCAATGAAATGACGGAGGTCCTTATGGAATTCCCCGAACTTACCGATCCCAGATCGGGTGCCCCTTTGATGCAGAGAACGGTTCTTATTGCCAATACTTCGAATATGCCTGTTGCAGCAAGGGAAGCATCTGTTTACACAGGAATAACAATAGCGGAATATTTCAGGGATATGGGGTATTCGGTTGCGCTAATGGCTGTCTCGACTTCAAGATGGGCGGAAGCGATGAGGGAGATTTCCGGAAGATTGGAAGAGATGCCGGGAGAAGAAGGATATCCGGCGTATCTCGGAGCGAGGCTTGCTTCATTTTACGAAAGAGCAGGCATGGTAGTCTGTCTATCGAGCGGCAAGGAGAGGCAGGGAGCTCTTTCTGTCATTGGTGCCGTATCTCCTCCCGGAGGCGATCTTTCCGATCCCGTGGTTCAGGCAACACTGAGGGTCGTCAAGGTCTTCTGGTCACTCGAGGACCGTCTTGCTTACGCAAGACATTTCCCGGCAATATCATGGCTCTCTTCTTACTCTCTTTATATCGAAAATATAAAGGATTATGTCACTAAAAATGTAAAGGATGATTATTTCGACCTTCAGGCAGAAGCAATGAGGATCCTTGAAAAGGAATCGGAGCTGGAAGAAATTGTCCGACTCGTAGGAGTCGATGCCCTGTCCGGACCGGACAGATTGATCCTGCTTACGGCCAGAATGTTAAGAGAGGATTTTTTGCATCAGATAGCTTATCATGAAGTGGATACGTACACGCCTATTGAGAAACAATATAAGATGATAGATACAATCATATATTTCTATAATCAGGCAGATAATTACTTGAAAATGAATATTGAAATCAAAGCCATAGAGAATATGAAGATCAAAGATAAGATAGCCAGGATGAAATATATCAAAAATGAGGAAATAAGCAGTATCGATAAAATCAAGGAAGATATTGACAAAGAATTTTCTTCTATGACAGAGGAGTAAAGATGTTAAAAGAATATAAAAGTATTGCGAATATCTCCGGACCCCTGCTCCTCGTGGAAGGTGTCGAAGGAGTGAAATATGAAGAACTTGTTGATATAAAGCTATCTAACGGGACCATAAGAAGCGGGAAGGTGCTTGAGGTCGATAGAGATAACGCACTGGTTCAGGTTTTCGAAGGTACTTCCGGGATAGATTCCAGGAATACAAGGGTCAGTTTTTTAGGCAAGGGTATACATATGTACGTATCTCCCGATATACTCGGTAAAGTTTTTAACGGTCTCGGAAAACCAAAAACAGAGAAGGATAAAATAATTCCTGAAAAAAGTCTGGACATAAACGGGGCGCCAATCAATCCCTTTGCCAGGGATTATCCCAATGAGTTTATTCAGACCGGTCTATCCGCAATAGATGGCCTGAATACTCTGGTGAGAGGCCAGAAACTGCCCATATTCTCAGGATCGGGTCTTCCCCATAACCGGATAGCCGCACAAATTGCAAGACAGGCAATGGTTTTGACCGAGAAGGAAGAGTTTGCGGTAGTTTTTATAGCTATAGGAATTACTTTTGAAGAATCAGAATATTTCATAAATGATTTCAGGGAAACGGGCGCCATAGGCAGATCGGTCCTTGTTCTGAACCTTGCCAATGATCCTGCCATAGAAAGGATTGCGACTCCCAGGGTGGGTCTTACCTGTGCCGAATATCTTGCATTCGAAAAAGATATGCATGTACTTGTGATTCTTACCGATATGACCAATTACTGCGAGGCATTAAAAGAAGTATCGGCCGCAAGAAAAGAAATTCCCGGAAGAAGGGGTTATCCGGGATATCTCTATACCGACCTTGCAACTATTTATGAAAGAGCAGGCAGGATAAAAGGAAAGAAAGGTTCCATAACCCAGATTCCGATACTCACCATGCCCGAAGACGATAAAACTCATCCTATTCCCGACCTTACGGGGTATATAACCGAGGGCCAGATCATACTTTCAAGATCACTCTATAAGAAAAAATTATCCCCTCCGATAGACGTGCTGCCGTCGCTTTCCAGACTCAAGGATAAAGGAATAGGCCAGGGAAAGACAAGAGAGGATCATATGGATATGTTTAATCAATTGTATGCAGCATATGCAAGAGGGAAAGAAGTGGAAGAACTTGCGGTAATACTGGGAGAAGCGGCACTGACCGATATGGATAAGCTGTATCTCAGGTTTGCCGAAAGATTCGAAAAGGAGTATGTCTCTCAGGGTGAACACGAAAATAGAAGCATAGACCGGACACTTGATCTTGGATGGAAACTGCTCACGATATTTCCAAGGGAAGAATTAAAGAGAATAAGGACCGAGTACCTGGATATATACCTCGAAAAATTCAAAACTGAAAAAGAAGAAGGTTAAAGGATCTAAATGCTCGCAAATGTAAATGCAACCAGGATGGAGCTTCTCCGGCTAAAAAAGAGATTGAATCTTGCCCTGAGGGGACACAAACTGCTTAAAGATAAAAGAGATGAACTGATGAGGCAGCTGCTGGCGGCAATCGATGAAGTCAAAACATTGAGATTCTCGATAGAAATGAAGTTCCAATCCATACTGGAAAAATTCGTGCTTGCAAAGGCCGGAATGGGTCCCTGCGCCACGGAACAGTCATTACTGCTTACCGCAAAGAAGATTTCAGTATCGGGCAGCAGGAGAAACATAATAAGTGTCAATGTACCCGTATATACGAGGGAAGTAAGCGGCAGCATACTGCCTTATGGTTACATGAATATGTCCGGTGAAATGGATATAGCTCTTACTGATTTCGATAAATTCCTGGATGATCTTTTGAACCTTGCAGAAAAGGAAAAATCGGTACAGCTCATGGCTGTGGAGATGGAAGAAACCAGAAGAAGGGTAAATGCCCTTGAGTATAAATTAATACCCGGTATAAGCGAGACCATAAAATTCATAACAATGAAATTGGAAGAGAATGAGCGTTCAAACACAGTAAGGCTAATGAAAGTGAAAGATATTGTAAGAAGCCACTGATTTTTATCCCTTTATATCTATCCCTTTGTATAAACAGGAAAGTCTTCCGCGAGACTTTTTACTTCTCTGGCGATTTCCTTGAGTTTAGTATTGTTTTCTCTGTTTTTAAGAGCCGATGAAATAAGTTCCCCTATTTTGTACATTTCTCCGATACCCATTCCCTGCGTGGTAACGGCAGGAGTACCGATTCTTATGCCGCTGGTTATTGTGGGAGCCAGTTTATCGAAGGGAATCACATTTTTATTTATTATTATCCCGACTGAAGTCAGAACCCCAAGAGCCTCATGACCCGTAAGTCCCTTGCTGGTTAGATCCACAACGAAAAGATGATTGTCGGTTCCGCCTGATACTATTCTGAAACCTTCATTTTTCATATACTCACACAGGGCCTTTGAATTCTCGATGATACGTTTGCTGTAATCTTTAAAGGAGTCCTTTAAAGCTTCTCTGAAGGCTACAGCCTTGGCAGCAATGATATGCATCATGGGGCCTCCCTGAACACCGGGGAAAACTGACCTGTCTATTAGCGCAGCATATTTTTTATCGGCAATGATTAGTCCGCCTCTTGGGCCCCTTAATGTTTTGTGGGTGGTGGCAGTGGTAAAATCGGCCACACTTACTGAATCGGGGTGAAAACCTGACACCATAAGTCCTGCGATATGGGCAGTATCAGCCATCAGGTAAGAGCCCACTTCATCGGCAATTTCACGGAATTTTTTAAAATCGATTATTCTCGAATAGGAACTCGCCCCGCATATTATTAATTTGGGCATTACTTTCTTTGCGATGTTCCTTACATCTTCATAATCTATCATTTCAGTTTCCGGATTCACACAATATTTATGTATTTCGTAATATCTGCCGCTTAAGTTTTGTTTATGTCCGTGAGAAAGGTGGCCGCCGTCTCTTAGATTCATACTCAGGATTTTATCCCCGCAGTTTAAAATACCTAAAAATATCGCAAGATTGGCGCTTACCCCGCTGTGAGGTTGAACATTGCAGTAATCGGAACCAAATAATTTGTTGGCCCTTTCTATGGCTAACCTTTCGGCCTCGTCGACATTTTCGCACCCTGCGTAATATCTGCAGCCGGGGTATCCCTCGGCATATTTGTTGGTAAGTACGGATCCCATTGTCCTTATGACTTCCTGCGAAGTAAAATTTTCGGAAGCTATAAGAATAATCTGACTTTTCTGTCTCTCCAATTCTTTTTCTATTATCTTTTTTATCCCGGTATCTATTTCTGAACTCAGGGTATGATTTTCGTGTTTTTTAAGATTAGTCATTACAGGTTTGATTCCTTTCTTCTATCTCTATTATTTTATTGACCCTTCGGATATGGCGCTCTTCATAGCTCAGAGGCGTATTTATAAAAGCTTTTATTATTTCGATACACTCTTCAAGCGATAAGAATCTTTCTCCCAGGCATAATATATTCGCACTGTTATGGTTGCGGGCAAGTTTTGCAGTTTCTTCATTCCAGCATACAGCGGATCTTATGCCCTTTATTTTATTGGCTACGATATCCATTCCAATCCCTGACCCGCATATAAGAATTCCAATATCGGCCTGTCCGCAGGCAACGATTTTCGCACCTTTTTCCGCAAAATCGGGGTAATCTACGCCTTTACAGCTGTCGGTGCCGATATCCTGCACTGTGTGCCCCATTGAACCGAGCAACTCGATAAGTGCAGCCTTATAATTATAACCTGCGTGATCCGAACCAATTACTATTTTCATATAATAACTTCTTTCTTTGTAGTTTTGAGAATGCATTTACCATAATACCATAATTTGCAATCCCCGAATCCTTAAATATTATATTCCAATTAAACGGATATTCAAAAAATATTCAGGGGTTTTTATATCAAAAAACTATTTTTACCACACCTTCCCTTACCAGAAAGGGAGTTTCCCCCGTCACATCGACGATGGTTGATTCAACTCCGATAAGAGAAGAAGTATTTTCGACTATCAGGTCCACCTGTTTTCTGATTTCCGCGGGTATGTCCCCTATTTTTTTAGGATATGTCTTTATTCCGGAAATAGTCGCGCTTGTAGACGTAATCGGGCCGCATATGTTTATTATTTCCCTTAGAAATCCTGTATCCGCGAGCCTGATCGCGATATTCGGACTGCCGGCTGTGATAAAACTTTCAAGTGATTTGTTTTTTTTGAAAATCAGAGTAAGGGGTTTTGGCTCTTTTAAATCCCAGAATTTTTTTATTATTTCCGCTGCGGCAGGATTAATATCCGAAACCAGTTTTTTTAAACCTTCCGGTCTTGAAATGAGTATTATGAAAGGCTGATTTTTATTTCTTTTTTTTATTTTACATATTTTGCCGATTGAATCTCTGTTATCATATTTGCAGCTTAATCCATAGACAGTACCGGTAGGCAGGATCACTATTTTCCCTTCCACTAAAAGTTTTGCAATTTTACCGGCAAAATTTTTATTTATTTTCTCCGGTGCGTTAATTTTTAAAGTGTCCATAAAGAAGTAAAGCCATCCTTTTTTTAAGTATATAATATTTTTTATATAAAAAAAATTACGGATTTCGCTAAAAGGACCATCCATAAAATACTTGGCATTTTACGCGATAAGCTTTAGTATATTTAGAGAACCGACTCAGGCAGAATAATGAGTAAAATCAAATTATTAAAGTAAGAAGATATATTAAAATGGTGATTACCCGGCCAACATGGGATGAATATTTTGTATCGATAACAAAGCAGGTAGCGACAAGATCGACATGTCTCAGAAGAAAAGTCGGCGCCATAATCGTCAAGGATAAAAGAATTCTTACTACGGGTTATAACGGCGCCCCGATGAGAGTAAAAAATTGTATTGAAATCGGGATGTGCCTCCGGGAAGAGATGGGCGTACCCTCCGGTGAGAGGCACGAGATTTGCCGCGGCCTGCATGCCGAGCAAAATGCGATCCTTCAATCAGCTTATCACGGAGTACAGATAAGAGATTCGGTCATTTACTCAACGAATCAGCCCTGTGCCCTTTGTGCCAAAATGATAATAAACTCCGGAATCAAAAAGATATATTATTTCGAAGATTACCCCGATCCTCTTGCGATAGAACTGCTTGTTGAAGCGGGAGTCGAACTGGTAAGGCTGGATTTTTAACGAAACGACTCTTATTTTTTAATTCATTTTTATTTGTTATAATAGCGTTTACTTTTTATCAAGGAGGGATTTTTTTTGTTTTTATGGAAAAATTCATTATAAATGGCGGGAAAATTCTATCCGGCAAAGTAAAAATAAGCGGTGCTAAGAATTCTACGTTGAAATTGATGGCGGCATCGATTCTTGCCGATGGTAAGACCACTTTAAGAAATGTCCCGGGAATAGAAGATGTAAATACTATGGTGGATGTACTCAGAACCCTTGGGACCAGCGTAAAGGTAGATACAAAAAATAAGGTAATCGAAATAGACCCTAAGGGTATTGATTGCTATGAAGCGCCTTATGAACTTGTAAGAAAGATGCGGGCTTCCATACTGGTTGCGGGGCCGCTTCTGAGCAAGTTCGGGGAGGTCAGGGTTGCTGTCCCGGGAGGGTGCAATATTGGCTCGAGACAAATAGATCTTCATCTGAAAGGCTTCGAAGAAATGGGTGCGAAATATTTCGTGGAACATGGATATATTAATTGCCATATTAAAAGGGATAAAAACGGTACCGGGCTTTCCGGGAATATAATAAACCTGGATTTTCCATCCAGAGGAGCCACTGAAAATATAATAATGGCAGCATGTCTCGCAAGCGGCGAAACGATTATCAATAATGCGGCAAGGGAACCGGAGATATCCGACCTCACCTCCTTTTTGAACTCGATGGGCGCGGAAATACAGGGATCCGGCACCGATCATATCGTAATAAATGGTGTCGCGAATCTTAACGGAACAGATTATGAAGTAATGCCGGACAGCATCGAAGCAGGCACTTTCATGACCGTGGCAGGTTTATGCGGCGACAAAATAGAAATCGAAAATGCAAGATGGAAAAATCTTGAAGTATTTTATCTCAAATTAAAGGAAATCGGTGTAAATATTTCCATTATCGATGAAAATAATATAAGAATAGATAGATCCCAAAAAGCGTACAAACCTGTCAACATCAGCACTCTTCCGTTTCCCGGTTTCCCTACGGATTTGCAGCCGATAATCACGGTATTGCTTACTATTACCCCCGGTATTTCCATAGTGACCGAGAATGTATTCGAAAACAGATTTATGTATGTAGATGAATTGAATAGAATGGGAGCAAATATAAAGATCGATGGTCACCGTGCCGTAATAAAAGGGGTCGGGAAGTTATCAGGAGCACCTGTAAGATCATTCGATCTTCGTGCCGGAGCAGCAATGGTTCTGGCAGGACTGGCTGCAGAAGGATCCACGGAGGTAAGCGATATAAATCACATAAGAAGAGGTTATGAAGATTTCGAAGAGAAATTACGCGGTATCGGTGCAGATATAAGAAAAATAAATTAGAAAAAAAACAAGAAGATTATTTTAGGAGTTTACCATTTGAATTTTTTTAGAATTAAGAGAAATAAAAACAGAGTAGAAAAAAAGAATAAAAAAAGTGCAGACAGCACAAAACGAAGAGGATTTAAGAAATTACCCCTGTATGCAAGGATAATCATAATTGTCGTCTCTTCCATTATTCTTATCGGAGCCGCAGGAACAGCCGGTTTCTTTATTTACATCAATTCGATGAACAGGGCCATTAATTCGCTTAACACTACTGAAATTGAGAATATACTTGCCCCAATAGAATCCCCGGAGGAACCCGTTACAATCCTTGTATTGGGACGGGATACCAGAGATGCTGAAAATGATGCCGGCAGGGCCGATATCATAATGCTATTTCATCTGGATCCCGAGGAAAATACGGGCAGTCTTCTTTCGATTCCCAGAGATACCCTTGTAGAAATACCCGGCCATGGCGAAGATAAAATAAACGCTGCTTATGCATATGGCGGAGAAGAGCTTATGATAAGGACGATTAATTCTTTTCTGGGAGCGGAAATAAACCATTATATAACTCTTGACTTTGAGGGATTCGTAGAGCTGATCGATGCCCTGGGAGGAGTAGACATAACTATCGAGAGGCCCATAGTGGATCCCAAAAGCGGTGCCAATTTTGCATCAGGCGACCATCATCTTACCGGCGAACAGGCTCTGTCATACACAAGGAGCAGATCTACGGAACTCGGGGACATAGGGAGGATTCAGAGGCAGCAGCAGTTATTCAGGGAACTGCTGAAACAAAAATTAAATATAAAATATCTTTCAAACGTTCCTTACTATTTTAATATTCTGGTGGAAACTACAAAAACGGACCTTGACGTTTTAACCATTCTCAGATATTCAAAAGCTATCCTTTCTTTTAATTCGGAAAATTTTAGAACGGCAATCATCCCTTCACGTTCGGATTGGATAAAGGATGGGACCGTAAGTGTCCAGATTCCGGATGTTGAAGAGGCAAGAGCCATGTGGCAGAGAATCATAAACGGGGAACCTGCCAGCATCTACAATGCGGAATATTCGGAGGTGGATGAAATATCGTCTTCAATGACCATAAATACACGGTATAAATATAAAATCAGAGTAAAAAACACAGGAGCTCTAAGCTGGAACAAGAATGGCGGCAATCCTGTTTACCTGGGCTATCACTGGATAGATTTCAACAACAAAGAAACAGTGGTCTTTGACGGCAGGAGAAGTATTATATCGGAAGATGGAGTCAATGTCGGTGATGACGTAGTTTTTGATCTGACTGTGTTATCTCCTTCAAAGCCCGGTGAATATATTTTGCAGATAGATCTTGTACAGGAAGGTGTGACCTGGTTTTCTTTTCAGGGAGTTCCCCCTCTGGAAAAGTTTATATCCATAGATCTATCTTATTCTGCTCAATATAATGATACCGGTGATACTCCGAATTATCTCGATACCGGAGAAGAATTTGATACTGTAATCAGGGTAAAAAATAATGGTTTTTTGAACTGGGGCTTCTCCGGCAAGGAAAGAGTTGCTCTTGGCACACACTGGATCGACAGGGATACGGGAGAGATATTTACCTGGGATGGCAGCAGGGGACTGCTAACCTATGATATTTCTTATGGTGAAGAGGCGGAAGTAGAGATAAAGATCAAAGCTCCGGATAAAGCAGGCAGATATATACTGCAGTTTGATATGGTTCATGAAAGGGTCACCTGGTTCTCGGAAAAAGGTGTGATCCCTCTGGAAGTGAATATAGATGTCGGCAGGGATCTTTATAAGGCAGCAGCTAAAAATACGACAGTAAAAATATATAATGGAAATGGTATCAGCGGGGCGGCAGTTGAAATCAAGAATTATCTGAAAAGCAATGGATTCAAAGTCCTTTCGATATCCAATGCAGAAACATTCGATTTTGAGAAAACCGTAGTTTTGTATAATTCCGGCAACCGGGAAAAAGCCGGGCAGCTGGCATTGATTTTTGATAATTTAGAGATTTATGCATATAATAAAACCTGGGGTTTTTACGGGGCTGCAGCAGATCTGATATTGATAGTAGGGGAAGATTACAAAGATATTATGCAGTAATTTTTATTTAATTAAATTTTATTTTAAATCAATCGATGCGAAGCAAAACTGCATTCAAAATAACAGGGCAGCTTATATTTGATGCTTTAATAATATTTACATCATTTGTGATCTCCTTTTTTTTAAGGGGTCAGATAGGCGATAATCAGGGTTTTTTTTCCCGGCTTTCTGATTTTATGGGCTGGTACATCTTGATTGTGATACTGGTCAAGATTCCCATGCTCTGGTTTTTTGGAGTATACAGAAGAGTCTGGAAATATGCTTCATTAAAAGATATGATAGCCATACTCGAATCTGTCACTCTCGGTTCGGTAATCATTGCGGTCATTTTTTATATCTTAAGTTTTCCAATATCGATTTTCAATATAAATTTTGACTTCCCCTTTTTCCCAAGAGGCATATTTGTCATTGATTATCTGCTTACCCTTACACTGATAATATTATCAAGATTTTCAGAGAGATTTTTTAATGAATTGAAATTCGGAAGTACTGTCATGAGGAAAAAGCGGGTATTGATTGTCGGGGCCGGCGATGCCGGAGAAATGATTGTCAGGGAAATGATCAGACAAAAGAACAGCGAATATATGCCCATCGGATTTCTGGATGATGACTATTCGAAAATAAAAAATAAAATACACGGGATAAGTGTCCTGGGACCGATATCCAGGATGGAAAGTGTGATCAAGGATTATTCCGTTGACGAAGTAATAATAGCCATGCCTTCCGCTTCCGGCAGCGTAAGAAAAGAAGTCGCAGTCAAAGCCAGAGAATACGGTGTAAATTGCAAAACCCTGCCTAGCCTGTACGAAGTCATTGACGGGAAAGTCTATCTCTATCAGGTAAGGGATATAGAGATTGAAGATATTCTCGGAAGAGAAGCAATAAATATAAAGATCCCGGAGGTAGTATCCGAGATAAAGGACAAGGTCATTATGGTGACCGGGGCAGGAGGATCGATAGGATCCGAAATATGCAGACAGATCATAAGGTTCAGGCCCGAAAAGATAATACTGGTGGATCATTCGGAAAATAATTTATTTTTGATATTGGAAGAACTTGACAATAAGTTCGCCTTTGTTTCTACGGTTCCCGCGGTCATTGATATAAGAAACAAGCAGGCCCTAAGGAGTGTTTTTAAGAAATATAAACCCGATATATTATTTCACGCAGCTGCATATAAGCATGTGCCGCTGATGCAGCTGAATCCAAAGGCAGCTATTCAGAATAATTATCTCGGAACCAAAATACTTGCAAAACTTTCCATAGAGTTTGGCGTGAAGAGATTTGTATTACTTTCCACGGATAAGGCCGTAAAACCCCAGAATGTGATGGGGATCTCGAAACTGCTTTCCGAACAATATTTACAGACCCTGACCGACGTAAAAGGCACCAGATTTATGATCGTAAGGTTTGGCAATGTCCTTGGCAGTATGGGGAGCGTGGTTCCTCTCTTTAAGGCACAAATACAATCCGGCGGTCCCGTTAGAGTAACTCATCCCAATATGAAGAGATATTTTATGACAATACCGGAAGCATCGCAGCTGGTTATTCAGGCCTGTATAATGGGGAAAGGCGGAGAAATATATGTACTCGATATGGGGGAACCGATAAACATACTAGATCTTGCCAAAAATATGATAAGGATCTACGGAATGGAACCGGGCAAAGATATCGAAATAAAATATACAGGTCCGAGGGATGGCGAAAAAATGGATGAAGAACTTACCGGTGAAAATGAGGAACTTATTCCAACGGAATTCAAACAAATATTCAAAGCGAAATATAATAGCAGTATCAATAATTTAAAAAAGGATGAAATAACAAATATACTTTTCAATATCGAAAAAGAGATACAGATCGATGATTACAGGGGATTATTCAAAGATCTGAAAAAAATAGTCCCTCATTTCGATGAAAATAAGATGTGGTCCAGATTATATGAATAGCAGCAGAATGGGCAGTTGCAGATTATGTTTTATAGAATCACAAAGAGAAATTTTGATATAATACTTTCAATAATTTTTATTATTCTCTTCATTCCTTTCTGGGTTATAATTCCTTTAATCATTAAAATCGATTCTTCCGGAAGAGTCATATACAGGCAGAAAAGAGTCGGCCTGAACAGCAGATATTTTACTATCTATAAATTCAGGACCATGAAAGAAGGTACTCCTGATATCCCTACGGACAGATTGAGGGACCAGAAAAGTCTGAATACAAGAATCGGGACAATACTCAGGAGATTGAGTATAGATGAAGTCCCTCAGCTAATAAATATATTAAAGGGTGATATGAGCTTTGTGGGGCCAAGACCTGCGCTTCACAATCAAGAGCTTTTGATAAGGTTGCGCAAGGAAAAAGGGGTCGACAGGGTCAGGCCGGGAGTAAGCGGACTCGCGCAGATCAGCGGGAGAGATGCACTCTCGATTCCGGATAAAGTCATGTATGACCAGCTTTATATCAGAGATGCTTCGATATGGCTGGATATAAAAATATTTTTGGTTACGGTAAAGGCTGCACTTACCGGCAAGGGCGGAAACTGATGTCATTTTTTAAGTAAGCCTGAAGTAAGCTTTATTGCGAATATACGCTCCGGCCATCAATTTTTAACCTCAAGTTTTTTTATCAGTCTTTCTATGCCGTCCTCAAAGCTTACCGGGGAGAAATCAAAGTCAGCTGCTGCTTCATGGAATGAATAAACTTTGTCGATTCCCATCCTTTCTATCTGTCCGGGAGTGAGAGAAGGATTTCCGGAAATCTTGGCATATATGGATATTAAGAGTTTGCTGAATTGCAATGGGAGCTTTATGATCTTAAAATTCTTTTTTAGTTTGCTTCTGACAATATCCAGCATATCTCTATATTTTAAAGAATCTTTACCGGCAATGTTATAGATTTTGCTGCAGGTATTCTTACTATCAATAACCCTGGTAATGGAATCCGCCACATCTTCTATATATATCGGCTGGATAAGATTATTTCCGTTTCCGAAAATTACAAAAAACCCTCTCTTTTTTATGAACCTGATCATTTTTGAAAAATTATTGTCATCCTTTGACCCGTAAATCATCGTGGGCCTCAGGATAGTATAATCAAGTTCCGAGCCGGCTATCAGTTTTTCTGAATTTATTTTCCGGCTCTTTGCCATGCTGTTCTGCGGAATCAATACGGTTGTGGAACTAATAAAAACAGCCCTTTTAATTCCCGCACGCCTGGCGGCGTTCAGAAAATTTTCGAGAAGATCGGTATGTTCCAGATCAACCATATAAATCACACTATCTGCTTTTTTTAACGCTGAAATTATTGAATCGGAACTCCGGAGTGTTCCGGAACTGAATAAAATCTTTTTTCCTGCCGATTTTGCCGTGTCCAGAAGACCGGTTATATTGCTGTCAGTTCTTATAAGGCAACTCGCCTCATAACCGGTTTCCAGCAACTTCTTCAGTACAGGTGGTCCCAAAAAACCTGTTGCACCGATTAGTAAGATCATTTTCAAATTTTATCTTTCACTAAAATATAAAAATTTTCGAAAGGTCCTATAAATTTATTTTGCTATCACGATTAAGATTGACCATCTGCAGAGCAGGAGAATTTTTATATCAATATATCAAAACGGTCAAATCCTCTTGGTATAATTATCTCAAAATGTTTCCTATCCAGTGTGAGAATCTTATTTATCTTAAGACGCTCCGCTATAGCAACTATTGAAGCATCTACATAACCGATATCAAGGGTATCATACTTTTTTAGTACTTCTATAATTCTCAGGATATCAGTATCTTTAAGAAGTTCAAGCTGGAAACTGCTCTTTATGATTTCTTGCAGGAAAATAAGTTCGATTTTATTTCCAAATCTACTATTTAGCATATAACATATCTCGCCAATAGTTGTGGAAGGCAGGATATACAAATTATCTTTTCCCATAAATATTTTTTTTAGATATTCATGTTTTATATATTTTTTATCCATTAAGCCAATGACAGCACTGGTATCCAGAATAATTTGCATCTCAATCCTTCCCATAGTTATTCTTTAAATACCCTTCATCATTTTCAGCAAAATGAGAGTCACCGCTGTTTACAATTCCTATTATATTGAAATTTTTCTTTGGTGTTTTTTTGGTCACATATTCAGTCACGGCTTCTCTGATCACAAAGGAAGTAGATTTGTTAGCAGTTTTGGCCAGAGTCTTTAATTTTAGCATGACATCTTTTTCTAAAAGTATGGATGTTCTCTCTTTATCCATTTTAGGGATACCTCATTACCTGCGATGTAAATCGTCATATTATTAATATTAATATTATTAATATTAATATGTTGAAATCATTATGTCAACAATTACATGGCTATATTTGATATGAGGATTAAATTATGGAAAATTTATGATATTATCTTATAGATTTTTAAACTAAAGACTCATGGGAAATATGACCGGAGAGGGAACCTGAATATGTACTGGATTATTTATATAAGTTTACCGGCTGCAGCAGCGCTTATATTGTTATTTTTATATGCATTCAGATATGAGCCAACTCATTTCGGTCTATCGAATGTGAATATATTTATAAAGGAAAAATCATCACCTGCAACGGAGGAGTATAAATCCGGAAAACCTCTGCTTACTATCTTGCATTTATCCGATTTTCACCTAAGAAAGAATTTCAAAGGAAAAAAATTATTCAAATTCGTTCAGAGTCTTGCCGGAATGAATGTGGATCTTATTTTTATTACCGGGGACCTGATAGGAAACAGCGTCAGTACGGAATACATGATTGAAATGCTCGGTCCTCTTAAAGCGAAATTGGGAAAGTATGCCATTTTTGGGGTTCATGATCATTACGATAAAGCTCTGATAGAGTTTGTTAGAAATATGTTTAAGAGGAAAAAGAGCTACAGGAAAGAAAATGATATTGATAATATGGTAAAAAGGCTGAAGAGTATTGGCATTGAAGCTTTAATAAATGAAAGCAGAAAGATTGAATTAAACGCTGCCGGCATAAACAGTATCGAGATTATCGGTCTCGATGACCCGATAGTGAAGAAAATCGATATCGGAAGAGCTTTCAGTCATATCGATCCGATAAGCAGGATGGAACCGGTAGAAAAATTTGATTACAGGAAGGTATTTGCATTAAGTGAAACGAAGATCCATGAAATAAATAACAACGGTAAATTACGCATAGTGATCATGCATACTCCGGATACCGATTCTATAATCAATCTTGCGAGTAAAAAAACCGATATTATTTTCAGCGGGCATACCCACGGCGGACAGGTAAGGCTACCTCTGGCGGGGGCAATAATTTCAGGGTGTAAGATAAAGACAAAATTTGCTTCGGGACTTTTTTATTTGAGGACACTGGTTCTTTATGTGACCCGGGGTCTGGGGGAGGGAAAATATTCACAGTTCAGGTTCTATTGCCCGCCGGAAGCAAGTCTCATCAGAGTTTATAAGATAGATTAAATAATATAAAAACTTCTATATCGGAAGGAGTTCCGGTTGATACGAGGTCCCCTGCTTCAATGGAAGATCCTGCGTTGTTTTAAAACTAATCGTAGTTATATATAATATCTTTGATAGGATCGCATGTGCATTTTTTTATGATAGTTTTACAAAATTTTGTTTGATTCCATGAATTCTGCAAACAAGCAGTCAAAAAAAAGAAAAAAAGGCCTCAGACCGATCGTAAAATTTACCATGATCATGGTCCTTCTTATAACAGTGGGATTCTTCATATTTTACAGCATAGATAATCCTGATTTTATAAAAAGTAAATTCTCTTCTCCTCCTGCTGAAAACCTGGCCGCAGAAGGGGAAACGGCTTTAACGGATACTGAAGCGAATAATACAGTTGATGCAGCAGGGCAGTCCGTTCAGGCCGGTGATTCCGCTGAGAGCGGGGAAGGGAATACTGCAGAGGCGGAAACTAATTCAGGTGAAGTTTCGGATGATAGCGATGAGACTATAAACGGCCTGTCTTTATGGCAGAGGATCAAGAACTTCTTTTTAGCACTTACAGGCAACGATGATGAGGAAGAAGAAGCATATGACGATACCCTGAAAATCAATTTTTATTTTTCCGGACTCGGTGAAGAGAAGAAATTGGTTTCCGAGAAGAGAACCATAAGTGCGGGAAGTCCCGATAACGCCGTAAAGAATGCTGTCCAGGAGCTGCTGAAGGGACCTTCCAAATCATATCACTTTCCCGTGATTCCTGCGGGCACAAAACTGCTTGATTCCGAAACCTATGAGAATACGGCCAAAATAGATCTCTCCCAGGAATTCCTGGAAAATAGCCTGGATACAAGGATTTTGGACGAATATATAATTTATTCCATAGTAAACACACTTACTGAAATTCCCGAAATAGAAGGTGTCATTTTTTATATAGAAGGTATAAGGATCAAAGTTTATGGAAATATAGATCTCTCTATCCCGGCTATTAGAAATACGGAGTATATAAAAGAAGAGCAGACAGATGAAGATCAATCGAATGAGGATCAGCCAGATGAAAATCAGCCGGAAGAAGAACAGCCGGGAGAAGAACAGTTATGATATAAAAACTGTTCAAATATAAAGCCGGTCCACCGGTCAATTTTAAATAACCGGATAAAAATATATAATATGGATAAAAATATATAATAAAGTAAATAAACTTCATAAGGAGAATGATTTGAAAATACTTATAACTGGCGGCGCGGGATTCATAGGTTCGAATGTGGCAGATGGTCTTCTGGAGAAAAAACATGAAGTGGCGATAGTTGACGATCTTTCAAACGGAAAGAAAGAAAACATTCCGGAGGAAGCAGGATTTTACAGGTGCGATATCAGAAGTAAGAAACTATACAGTATATTCAAAGCCGAAAAACCTGATGTAGTAATTCACAATGCCGCTCAGCTTTCGGTCAGGGTATCGGTAGAAGATCCCTTAATGGATGCGGACATAAATGTGATAGGCGGTCTTAACGTGATTCAGGCCTGTCACACTTATAATGTAAAAAAGATAATATTTGCATCAAGCGGGGGAACGGTTTACGGGGAACAAAAATATTTTCCGGCGGATGAAGAACATCCAACAAGACCAATCTCACCTTACGGAGTGGCAAAACTTACGACCGAAAATTACCTTTATTATTTTTATAAAACTTATGGCCTTAATTATATATCCCTGAGATATGGAAATATATATGGACCCAGGCAGGATCCATATGGAGAAGCAGGAGTAGTGGCAATATTTTCCAGTAAGATCATTAAGGGGGAAAATCCCACCATTAACGGGGATGGTCTCCAGACCAGAGATTACGTTTATGTTAGAGACGTCGTTGATGTAAATATAAGGGCAATGGAAAGCGATTTTACCGGATCGATGAATGTGGGGACAGAGAAAGAAACCACAGTGATGGAGCTTTTTAAGATCCTTAGAGAAGTATCCGGGGAAAGCGATGTCGAAGAAGTTCATGGCCCTTCCAGGGAAGGGGAACAAAGGAGAAGCCAGCTTTCTTATGGACTGGCTAAGAAAATACTGGGCTGGCAGCCCCGAATGTCTCTCGGCGAGGGCCTGAAAATAACATACAACTGGTTTAAAAATCAATAAACCTTCTGGCTATTATTTTTTCATAAATACAATAAAGAAATAATACATTGCCTATACTCTTAGAATGATTTTTATTGGGTTATTCTTATTTGAAATGATACGAATATTATAATTTTTTAGATATTTCTTCCAAAAATGAATCTATGTCTATCAGACGGTTTATCAGGATGTCATAAACGATATTATAATCAATATCACCATAATCGTGTGTGATATGGTTTCTAAATCTCGTCATCTGGATCATGCTTGTTTTTACTTCTTTTGAAATCATATTATGTTCATTCAAAATCTCAAACGTTTCGGAAAATGTTGCCGGGCGTCTTAATTCATTATATGAAATTATTGCTTCTGCAAGATCGATAGTTGCTTGAACTGCAAGGTATAAATATCTCTCGACGGCACCACGTAAAGTTAAGTCATTTAGTAAATTTTCTATTGATATATCTTTATAGTTGTTAAGAATAGACAGATATTTTCTTATATTACTTATACCTTTTTCGATTACATCCAGTCCGGTCATAATATATTAAGTCTTTGTTAATTGATATTTTCTTAATAAAAAACGAAAATCAAAATATTCATTTAATATTTTAGGTTCAATAAAAAGCTTGTATGGCTCTATTTCATAAATAATCTTGCCATCTTTTATTATGGAATACTTGAGTTCGGGTGCATCTATATAATTTATAATTACTGAATCCACTCTTTCCGTAGCTAAAAGAGTGCTGATCTTGCCTTCAATTTCAAGAGCAGTGTAATTTGCTTTTTTCTTTTCTTCGTCTATATAAAATGCAAAATCATAGTCGGAAAGAGGTCCGGTTTTCCCTGTAACCCGTGACCCAAAAAGATAAACCAGTTTAAGACTTTTATATTGCTTAAATATTTTATTTAATTTTCTTAATTTATTTTCATCCATACATTTAATTTTACTTAATTTTCTTGATAAAAACAAAATATAATAGACGGGCATCAAAAAAAGCTTCGAAATTATTCTATCTTTAAACTAATTACATTTCTATTTATTATCTATAAAAATCCTTTATAATTTAAATTGAAAAAGAAAGAAGCCTTAAGAAAAAATAAGAATAATATGTCTGAATAAATTAAAACAGAGCTCGACATTAGAGTTATTTAGAAATGATATGAATCGATGGAAAAAGGAAAAAATAAGAAAATTCTGAATATAGTGCCGACTCCCTTTTTTGCCGACAGAGGCTGTCATATGAGGATACTCGGGGAAATGAAGGCGCTGTCAAATTATGGTTACCGCAATATCATAGTGACCTATCATAATGGCCGGGGTCTGGAGGGCCTGGATATAAGAAGGATAATAAACATCCCATGGTATAAGAAACTGGAAGCGGGCCCCTCAATACATAAATTCTATATAGATATCCTCCTGTTTTTTAAAGCGGCAGCTGTATATTTTAAAGAAAAACCTGATATTATATACGGTCATCTTCACGAGGGAGCATTCGTGGGGGGTCTTATTAAATACCTGTTAACCTTCGGGAGAATTCCTCTTGTGTTCGATGTCCAGGGGAGCCTCACTTCTGAGCTGGATACATTCAAATGGATCAAGGGTAGAAAAGTGATTAGGTGGTTTTTCCACACTCTGGAGAAACTTATTTGCAAGATGCCCGATTTTTTCATATGCAGCTCGGTATCCAATGGAGATATTATAAAAAACAGATTTCATATCAGCCCTGATAAGATCAGAGTTGTTATAGACGGGGTCCATACCGATTTTTTCAATAAAACCCCGGAGAAAGGATTCAAAGAAAAGCTCGGGGTACCGGCAGATGCGCCTCTTGTAATATTTACCGGGGCACTTCTCGAAGCAAAGGGAATCGGCAACCTTGTCTCTGCAATCCCCATGGTGCTGGAAAAAATAAAGGATGCTCACTTTCTGATAGTAGGTTATCCGGTTGAAGAAACAGCTGAAAAAGTAAAAGAGATGGGAGTCGAAAAAAAAGTTCATTTTACAGGTATGGTCGATTATTTTAAACTTCCTGATTACCTTCTCGTGAGCGATATAGCAGTGGAGCCAAAAGTGGACAAAGCAGGGGAAGCAAGCGGAAAAGTTATAAACTATATGGGGGCCGGACTTCCTGTAGTTTGTTTCGAAGGAAAGAATAACCGCAGGTTTTTGGGGGAAGGCGGAATTTATGCGGCTGATAACAGGGTGGAGAATCTGGCGGCTAAAATGATATGGGCAATTGAAAATCCGGATGAAGCCAGGAAACTTGGAGAATTAAACAGGAAAAGGGTTGAAGAAGTATTTTCCTGGAATAACAGCATCAAAGATACCGTAGAAGCTTTTGAGAAATTAATCTCCAGGAATTCCCGGCGCAATAAAAGCATAACAGGGTTTATTTTTTAGTTTTCTTTTTATTATATGCTATGCAGTTAT
>JAQUOE010000006.1:50416-67525 GCA_028717265.1 Actinomycetota bacterium | reverse complement strand
TTATAAATCCTCATAATGCCGGTTCTTCTTCAGCTCTTTAAGTTCTTTGTGCAACTGCTCCCATTCATGCATTTTAGCATCGAGTTCTTTCTTTTGATTTGCATATTTTAAAAATAATGAGTTATCTCTGGAGCCTTCATGTGAAACTACCAGGGATTCAAGCTGGCCCGTTATTTCTTCGAGTTCATTTTCAAGCCGGTCAATCGTGCTTTCACAACCGGTAATTTTTTTGGTTATCTTACGAAAGTATTTGTAAAATTCTTTCTTCTCAAGATAGCTGTCTTTCCCGGCACCGGCAGGCTGCCTATCAGTTTTACCAGCGTTTTCTTTTTGTTTAATTTCAAGCTGTCGAAGGGAGGCGATTTTTTTCTTTTCAAGAAAATCATTGATGCTGCCGATATATTTTTTTATTTTGTGATCCTTGAATTCATAAACATTGTCGACCAGACCATCCAGAAACTCCCTGTCATGTGATACCAGTATCATGGTGCCCGTAAAACTTTTTAAGGCTTGCTTGAGAATATCTTTGGAGCGCATATCAAGATGATTGGTAGGTTCATCAAGAACAAGGAGGTTAAATGGCTCAAGCAGCAGTTTGGCCAGCGCAAGCCTTGACCTTTCTCCACCAGATAAAACTTTTACTTTTTTATCTATATCATCACTCCCGAATAAGAAAGCCCCAAGAAGCGGCCTTATTTTAATCCCGGTTTCAGCAGCGGCAATTCTGTCAACAGTTTCAAAAACAGTTATTTCCCCGTCCAGCAATTCATCCTGGTTCTGGGCAAAATAGCCGATTCTGACATTATGACCTGTTTTAAGGTTGCCTGTAAAATCCAGGTCCCCCACAAGAATCCGGGATAATGTAGTCTTGCCTTCTCCGTTTTTACCGACAAACGCAATCCTTTCACCACGCCTTACTACCAGGCTGATATTTTCAAGTACATTTTTTTCCCCATAGCTTTTTGATAAATTTTCAGTCTCGATAACTATATTGCCAGAACGAGGAGCATCAGGAAACCTGATACGTATAGCGGTCATGTCTTCCTGATCCACCTCAATGCGCTGGATTTTTTCAAGATGTTTGATGCGCGACTGTACCTGAACGGCTTTAGTAGCTTTATACCTGAAACGTTCTATGAATTTTATGGTACCGGCGATTAATTTTTGCTGGTTTTTATATGCAGCCAGTTGTTGAAGCCTCCGCTCTTTCCTTAATATGGCATATTTTGAATAAGGGACTTTATAGTCATAAATTCTGCCAGATGATATTTCAACAGTGCGGTTAGTAACATTATCCAGAAGAGCTCTGTCATGGCTGATTATGACTACTGCCCCATTATAATCTGACAGGAACTGCTCCAACCATTGAATCGATTCAATATCGAGATGGTTCGTTGGTTCATCGAGCAGCAATAGATCGGGACACCGAAGAAGGATCTTTGCAAGTTCGATCCTCATTCTCCATCCCCCGCTAAACTCCCTTGTTTGCGCCGGCAAATCTGTCGGCATAAATCCCAGTCCCATTAATGTTTTCTCAATTTGTTCGTTTATTTTTGAAGCACCCAAAATTTCGATCCTTGTATTCAAATCGGATAACCTGTTAATAAGCTTAAGGTAATCATCAGAATGATAATCTGTACTTTCTTCTATTTTATGATTTAATTCAATGATCCTGTTTTCGATTTCAAGGATTTCCGAAAATGCAGTTTTTACCTCATTAAAAAGCGTCTTACTGTCCTTATGGACCATTTGCTGCGGAAGATATCCCATAGTCAGGCCGGATGGCTTTTCAACTGTACCTGTATCAGGCATCTGCAGACCCAGGATGATTTTCAGTAGAGTCGTTTTACCGGCACCATTGTTTCCAACAAGCCCGATCCTGTCTTTTGGGTTTATTAGAAATGAAATATCATTAAGCAATATACGTCCGCCAAAACTTAAGTTAATATGATTAATTGATAACATAATTTATTTTAGTAAAGATTTTAGTAAAGATAATAGTAACCGGATGGATTGTTAAATATAATTTTATTTACGGTTTTTCTCCATCCAATTTACTGCAAAGTCAACCAGATCTTTCTGACGGAATAACTGGGATTTTGCCTGACCAATATAACCGGTTCTGATATCAGCTTCTTTATTTTTCACAAACCCGGAACCGAGTTTTTCAAAATCATCAGTTACAGGTTTTATATCTTTTAGATCTACCCATTTCCTTTTTCCTTCAATTATTAACGGTGTACCACTGACCTCCTCCTTTTTTGAAGGATAATCTGCCCTGTATTCAGCAAGATGAAGTGAAGTACTGTTGGAGTATCCAACTCCTACTAAAAGCACGTAACCGCCAATCCTGTAAATCTTTGCCAGAGGTGATTTCTCACCTAGAGCATTTTCAAGACTATGGTTTCCGGTAATGTATTTTGCATATCGACCTCGTGCTGCAAATGACACCTGGGGATGATTGCTTCTATATGCACCTTTCTGTTTTCTAAAAACTTCCGCAATTTTCCCTACTCCTCTTGTCGGTGTCAGGTCCGGATCGAATGCAGGCATCGTTTCCTTGATTGCATCGCACCAGTTTTCAGGAACTGGAGGATTTACCCATTTGGAAGGATCCGAAAGGTCCCCCGAAAAGGCAGTCATCACAAGCGTTCCTCTCTTCCCAAGCACTTCTTCAAGAGCAAGGATTACCGATACTGCACCGCCGCTTACCCATCCTATTGAACTCAGGGAAGAATGGACCAGAAGCACCATTCCTTCTTTGACCCCTATATTCTTCAGGTCACGGGTCAATGTATTAATGGTCTGCGGCTTATCACTTTTACTAATTACCTCTTTTTCACTCATTTATAATTTTTATATAAATTTTAATATTCATTGTTTTAAAGGCTGTTGTTACTGACTTTAAAAATGTTTCAGAGTTTTAAAGCAAGTTAATGATAAACAAACAAACTTTATTTTATGGATTATTATGGACCTTGAAAAGCTATATTTTATAATTTTTATTTAAAAGATGGTACAATAAAAGTACTCCAGGACATTTCAGGCAATGTCACATTAAATTGGTACTCACCGGTACTTATTTTTAAATCTTTGGGACTATTTTCATCATTTTGCAGGATAACAATAATCTCGCCATCCGGATTTAAAAAGGAGATGGCACCCGTTCTGGTACTACTTGTAGTTATATAATTTGCTCCTTCTTCCACAAAGAAAGTAAAATGTTTAAATGCATAAAACATCGGTGTATAAATAACCTCTTTTGTATTCTTATCCACCACAATTGCTGCATTCTGGGGCCACGGCTTTTCGGAATCAATGCTTTTTCCTTCCTCGTCCAGTATCATGTTCCACAACAGATATGAGTTTACGCCCTCATTAAAATAATCCTTTATTTTATTCCAGGTGTGTATACCATATTCCCAGTCATTCTGAGGAAAATCAGGATTATAACCTGGCTCCCAGTAAAAATTACCGCATTCGGTTTCCGTCTGCATGATTTTTTTATCAGGGTAATTGCTCCGTGTTTGCGCTACGGAATATAGCCCCTGCCATTGAAAACCTATCGCAGATACATAACTATTAGCCACCGGGTCGCTCAATACAGTTTTCGGAAAAGCTGAATAATCTTCATCCTGTATTGTACCCAGCATTATTTCCGCACCTACATTCCTTTCTTCAAATAAAGGGCCCATATAATCCCTGATAAAAAGTAGAAATTGCTCCGGTGTCCACAGGCAGGTGGGATAATTTCTCTCAATCTCAGGTTCATTTTGCACTGCAACCATAAATATATCAATCCCTGCATTCCTGTATTCTTCAACAAAACGCGCAAGATACAACGCGTATGCTTCATATATACGGGGATCATCTTTCATATTGCCTCCATCAAAAGCCTCACTCGTTTTCATCCATGTAGGAGGTGTCCAGTCTGAACCCCAGACCTGTAAATCAGGTCTGTGTTCCAGGGCGGCTTTTATATAAGGTATGATATATTCCCTGTCTCTTTCTATTGAAAAATTCTCCATCTCGAAATCATCTTTTATCTCGTTTAACGTATAGCGGCTGATTGCATAATCACTTGCGCCAATCGGCACCCTGCAGATATTAAACTTCGCACCTTCCTCCGGATCGAATAATTCCTTTATTACTTCGTCTCTTTTTTCAGGAGCTAGAAGCAGAAGCGCTTCCCAGCCTTTTTCGTTAAAGGCACCGCCAAAACCGTCAATTTCCTGGCCAGGAGATGTAATATCTACTGTTACATCAGCTTTTTGCTCATTATCTTCTTCAAATAGAGATAAGGCTTCAATGTCCCTCCATTGTTCATCACGGGTACTCAATTTCCAGGAAACTTTTCCAATTTCCTTTCCAGTACCCATTCCCTCTTCAGTAGCGTTTACTTCATCTGCGGCAGCATTGACCGTACTTTCTTTATTGCAGGATATTGCCAAAAAAAGCATGGGTATTATTACTGCTACAATCAATATTCTTATAACTATTTTTTTTCTTCTCATATCCATGAAATTTATAAAATGTTAACTTTAAAATTTAGAAAATCTTTTGAATTATTACCGGCTAGTACCTGTTATTACGTTTTAAAATTTCTACGAATTTCTTTACCAGGCCGGGATCGAACTGCGAGCCGCTGCATTTCTCAAGCTCTGCTATCGCTTTTTCCTTGCTGATAGCTTTTTTATATGGTCTGCCTGTTATCATGACCTCATAGGCATCCACTATCGCTATTATCCGCGACAGAACGGGTATCTCCTCACCTTTTAGCCCCTGGGGATAACCTTTTCCATTCCACCATTCATGAACGGTCAGGATATACTCGGCAATGCTTGAAAGCTGATTGGACGAGATCGCAATACGGTAGCCAATTTCCGGATGCCTCTTTATGGTTTCCCATTCTTTTTTACTCAGGTTCTCTTTTTTATTCAATATGATATCAAGAATTGCTACTTTACCGATATCATGAATCGTTGCCAGCAGAGATAATTCATCGATTTCATTTGCTGACAACCTTATAGCTCTTCCCAGCCTGAGAGCCATTTTCTTTATTCTCTTTGTATGCCTCTCGGTTTTGATGCTCTTTTCGAATAATGTCCCCTCAAGCGAAGATATTATCGAGCTGATAATGCTCTTTGTCTCAATAAGTTTGCTCCTGTACATGTCGTCTTCGGCTTTTTTTATCATTTTAGTGAAATCCTGATGGCTTTTACTCTTCGTCGCGACACCCAGGGAAATGCTTAAAGGTATTTTACCGCCCGTTACCCCGGCACTCCTTTCCTTTATTCTTTTTACGATATTGAGGGTAACTTCTTCGCTTGTGTTGGGAAGCAACATAGAGAACTCATCCCCGCCCCATCTTGCGACAATATCCTCTACCCTGCAGCAGCTTCTAAGAACATATGCGCAGCTTTTAAGTATTTCATCCCCTTCCTTATGTCCGAATGCATCATTTATCAATTTCAATCCATTTATGTCTCCTACAATGACGCTAAGCGGAAGCTGCCTCTTTGTATCAAGTCTTTTTAACTCCTCCTCGAAGTAGGCCCTGTTATAAAGATCGGTCAGACTATCATGAAAAGACATATAGGAAAGACGCTCCTCCATCTTTTTCCGCTCGGATATATTATGCATGATGCTTTCTATCGCGAACATTTTCCCTTTACTATCGTAAAACGGGGTTATTGTCTCTTCATACCAGATAATTGTACCGTTCTTATGAATAACACGGATCTCTACCGGTCCTGAAAAGTTGAAATCACCACTGTATATTTTCTTAAGGATATTTCTATCGTCGGGGTGAACTATTTTATAGCTAAACCTGGGATTATTGTAATATTGCTGGGGTTCATAACCAAGATTTATCTTTACGGAAGGACTTATATATTCATACCCCGGTTTGGGAAACAGTTTGTATCTATATATTATATCCGAAGCATTTTCGATAAGCGATCTGAAATATCTTTCATTTTTCTTTAGTTTTTCCAGATCTTTTTTTTGTTCTGATTTTGATTTGTTTTTTTCGGTTTCCATCACCGGATTCTTTTAAGGATTTTAATTATTATTATTATTTTTTTTAACAATTATATACTAAATATTTTGATAATTCATTAACTGGATTATTAGCTTCTTCTAATTGTTTTTTTTTCGATTAATTAACCGTTTACTGAAAATGTTGATATAATTGTCAACTTATTATTTACTGAAAAACTTATAGAACTTTTCTTAATATTATAGAATTAAATAAATACCATAAAAAATAAGTATATTAAATGTATATAGTATATATGATGTATTCCAATAAAAAATTCGGGACAGCTTTAAAAGAGATAATAGAACAAAAGAAAATAAAATTGAGAAGTCTCGCCAATAAAACAAACCTGAACTATAGTTATTTTAGCAAACTCAAAAAAAGAGAGAGTTCTCCCCCGGTCTCTACCATAGAGTTGATTTCCGAAGGATTGGGTATATCTCCTGAATATTTTATGGAATACAGAATCCATAAGATTGAAAAAGAACTTAAGGATTACCCTCATATTATCGATAAAACCTTCGACTTTGTAAATAAACTTTCAAACAAAGAAAAATTAAAAGTAGCTGAAAGAAAAAAGCCATTCACAAAACACTGAAATTATTATAACTTGATTTTATTATTTTAGATTAAATAATCCTATTCCAAATGAAATTTTTTGAATTACCGGAATCACTTGACGCAATTTTAACCAGATGCGTTATTTGTCCGCACCGCTGTAAGGTCGATAGGAAACAGGGCGAGCAGGGTTTCTGCCTTTCAGGCTATGAGCCGGTGATATCATCGGCCATACCCCATCATGGCGAAGAACCCCCTATCTCCGGAAGCAGGGGTTCCGGAACAATCTTTTTCTCTCACTGCAACATGAAATGCGTATACTGCCAGAACTACCAGATCAGTCAGGAATTTGAAGGAAGGCAATATGACATACCGGAACTATCGGAGACCATGATTAAACTGCAGGATTCCGGCTGTCATAATATTAATCTGGTCTCTCCTACCATATGGATTCCCCAGATAGCAAGTGCTCTTTTTACAGCCAGAAATAATGGTCTTTCGATCCCAACGGTATTCAATACCGGAGGATACGATGATCCTAAAATCATAAAAATGCTGAATGGCACAATCGATATCTATATGCCGGATATGAGATACAGCAGCGATGATATGGCTCTGGAATATTCAATGGTCAGGCAGTATGTCCGGCACAACCGCCAGTCCGTAAAAGAGATGTACGGACAGGTAGGAGGGCTCAAATTAGATTCCGAAGGAGTGGCCGTGAAAGGACTCCTGATAAGACTGCTTGTTTTGCCCGGAAATATCGGCGGGATAAAAAAGACCCTGGATTTTATAAAAAATGAATTATCTACCGATGTCTATTTGAGTATTATGGCACAGTATCATCCGGCTTACAGAGCATGTGAATACCGGGATCTGAACAGAATGATCACGGCAAAAGAATATCTGGATGTAATAAGATATGCTGAAAAGAAAGGCCTGACTTCAGGATGGACACAGGATCATATTTCCCTTAGCCAGGAAGAAGATTTGTTTATACCCGATTTCAAAGATAAAAAAATTTTTAAGTATTACAGGAAGAAATGACGGATCATATCCTGCTTCTCCGGTTCTTCCATTCTCTCAATTCTTCAAGCGGTAGCGTGTTAAGCACATCCTTTTTCCGAAGACCTGCTCTTCTCGCAATGTCAACCCCCAGCCTTATCATGTCAATGTTGTTCGGACGATGGGCATCCGTGTTAATAACTATCTTTACTCCGCTCTTGGCTGCTTTCCTGACATTTTGTTCATTAAGATCCATCCTTAAAAAATATGAATTTATTTCCAGTGCCTTATCGTTCCTTGCTGCTTCTGTAATCAATCTGTCCACATCTATAAAATAAGGGGCTCTGTTTCCAAAAACAACACCTGTGGGATGCGCTATAAAATCGATATACTTATTTTTTATCGCACTTATCGATCTGGCTGTATTTTCTTCCTCGGCATTCAGAAAAGACGAGTGCAGCGACCCGATTGCGATATCCAATTTTTCGATTATATATTCAGGATAATCAAATTTGCCTGTTCCCCTGATATCTATTTCCGACCCCAGTAAAATACGGAAATCTTTGAATCTGGATTTTAATCGATCGATATAATTTGTTTTCCTCCGGAGCCTTTCGGCATCCAGTCCCCTTCCATAATAGTTGCTTGTGGTATGGTCGGAAATGGCTATATATTCATAATGATACTTTTTTATCCTTTCGATCATATCGCTTAGACTGATTATCCCATCGCTCCATCCGGAATGAATATGGAGATCGCCCCTGATATCTCTCGTGGTCAAGAGCTCAGGCAGTGAATGGTTGCCCGCCATCTCTATTTCTCCCAGGTCTTCCCTTAATTCAGGAGGGACATATTGCAGGCCCAGCCTGCCATAAATAACTTCCTCGCATCGATCGTCACCGGTCTCCGGGGAGCTTGCGACAGCCGGATGATTTGTTATCTCCGCCGATTCATCTTCGCTTATCGCAGCGGCATGTATCCTCCCGTCCCTGAAAAGTCCTCTGTCTTTTGCCACTTTTTCCAATCTCTCTATATGTTTTTTACTCCCGGTAGCATATAGCATATCTATGGCCCAACTCTTGCTGCTGCTTACTATGAACTCTATTTCGATTCCAAAAACAGTTTCGAATCTTGCACTTATATTCTCCCGTCTTATGTCTTTCTTTATAAGTTTTTTTATAAAATCAAGAGATTTGATTTCTTCCAGAAGCTTCCCGCTTTTCGTAAAATCATACGCCCGGTCATTAAAATATGGCCGTACCAGCAGATCTATGTCCCTGACCGCAGGTTTTTTTCTTCTCAGAGAACCGACCACCATGACTTTTTCGATATCTTTTATCCTGTAAAGGCTGCCTTTTATTTCATCAAGATAATTTTCAACTTCCCAGCGCGGAGATATGCCCCTTATGCTTTCAATATAATCCAGTGAGAATTTGAGTCTTTCGATATAAGTCTCAACGGTAGCCTCTTTCCCTGATGTGATCCCGGAAATAATGCTGGAGATCCCGGCACCTTCCTCAAGCCTGTCCTTTAGATCTTCCGAAGTTTTTATACTTAATGCATCATAGATTTTAAATAGTGTCTTTTTACCAAAACCACTTATTCTGATGAGCTTTATTAATTCACCGGAGTATTTTTGCTTTATTTCTTCATAAAGCCGGATACTTCCGGTTTCCAGATATTCCTTTATAATATCATAAGATAAATCCTGTATGCCGACCAGTTCCCTGAGTCTTCCGTCTCTGAAGATCTTATCGACTCTTTCAGGATTATCTCTGATGGTTCTTGAAGCTATCATCAGATGCAGTGATATATCATTATTGTCGGTTCTTGATTTATTGATTTCTGCGATATCCGTAAGTATATTTGCCAGTTCTAAATTGATCATCTTATGACATTCTCTATGTTATAATATCTATGATTCAAAATTCAAAGGAAGTTATTATATCATAAAATACTTCAAATTATGAAAAGAAAAGGCACAAAATACTCGTCTTCAGAAATTCAAAAATATGAGTCCATGAGAGAGCATATGATACGGGATCAGATCATTTCCAGGGGAATCAGGGACGAAAAGGTCCTGGATGCGTTAAGAAAAGTACCCCGGGATTATTTTGTGGATGAAACATACAAATCTTCATCTTATGAAGACAGGCCTCTTCCGATCGGTTCTGGCCAGACCATATCGCAACCCTATATTGTGGCGCTCATGACCGAGAGTCTCGAACTTACTGGAAATGAGAAAGTTCTGGAAATCGGCACCGGTTCAGGCTACCAGACAGCATTACTTGCTGAAATAGCCATGGAAGTATACAGCGTGGAAGTAAATACTTCGTTATATGAGAAAAACAGGAAATTACTCAAAAAATATAAGAATATAAAAATGAGCAACCATGACGGTTACTCTGGATGGCAAGAATATGCACCATATGACAGAATAATAGTAACTGCCGCACCCGATCATATCCCGCAGCCATTCGTGAATCAATTAAAGAAAGACGGCATCATGGTGATTCCTGTCGGACCTTCAAGCTGGAATCAAATCCTCTATAAAGTTATCAAGCAGGACGATAACATCAAGAAAATAGCTTTATGCGGCGTAGCCTTTGTACCTCTTGTAAGAATTAAATAAATATAACAAAAAAACGATAGTCTTCATCTGTTCAATTAATCACGTTCCGGAATACCAGTAAATGATTCTTTTATTTTGCCTTCTTCACGATTATTTCTTTTATAATTACTTATATAATTATATTATTATAATTCTTTACTTTATTGTATAAATATGTTTTAATTAATATATTAATATTTTAAATAAATAAAATAAATGAGTCTGACCAGTAATCTTTTGGAAAAACAAATATACGAGGATGAACCTTCCATAAAATGGGAAAATAGGATAGGCGATATACTCGTAAATAAAGGTTATCTCCAAAAGGAAGATTTATACAAAGCTCTGAATATTCAAAAGAATGAAGGCGGAAAGCTTGGCTGGATACTGGTAAGCAACGGTTTTATAACCAGGATACAGTTCTATAAAGCCCTGGCGGAAAAACTTGAATTACCTTTTGTGTCCGGCGATATCGAAAAATATTATTATCGGATTGATACGAATCTGCTCCAGGAAATTGAACCGGAAGAAATTATTGAATATCAGTCAATCCCTTTATATATAGAAAATAACAAGCTGATTCTTCTGACCTCATATCCAAAAAACGTAAAAACTCTGGAACATTTTAAACATAAATTCGATATAGAGGAAATAGAAGAAAAAATAATAACCGACCAGGATGTATCAAATCTGGTAAGAAAACTTTTTAAAAAAAGCCTTCATACCAAAGCAATATTCGGCCTGTATGACAGGAAACCGGAGGAATCGGCATTTACCACAATGACAAAACCACAGATAATATTTTTATGCGTGATTTTTGTGGGCATCGCTTTCGGACTGTGGTTCTACCCCAATCAGATACTGATTGGATTATTTGCATTTGTGCAGGTTTTCTATCTACTGGCGATATTTTATAAATTTATCATTAGTATGGCCGGAATAAGAAACAGATTTACCACCGATAAAAACTGCAAAATCGAAAAAAGCCCGGAAATAAAAGAATACCCGGTCTATACGGTTCTTGTCCCCCTGTTCAGGGAACCGGAGAACGTGCTGAAAAATATCATAAATGCGATAAACAATCTTGATTATCCCAAGAACAAGCTTGATGTAATATTCCTGTTTGAAGTGAATGATGACAAGACCATAAATATGGCAAAAAGTATGAGACCTCCTTCAAGCTGGAGATTTTTCTATGTTCCAAACGGCACCCCGATCACAAAACCCAAAGCATGTAATTATGGTCTTTATTTCGCCAGAGGCAAATATCTTGTGATTTATGACGCAGAAGACATACCCGAACCCGATCAACTTAAAAAAGCACTTGCGGCTTTTCAAAATAGTTCAGGTGAATACGGGTGCTTCCAGGCTTATCTGAATTATTATAACAGAAATGAAAATTTCCTGACCAGGATGTTTACTCTTGAATATACTTACTGGTTTGACTATATGCTTAATGGTCTCTATAAGTTTAAATTGCCTATACCCCTGGGCGGGACCAGCAATCATTTTAAAGTGGATATCCTTAAAAAAATATCCGGATGGGATCCTTTTAATGTTACGGAAGATGCTGACCTTGGAATCAGGATGGCCGCAGAAAATAAAAAAGTCGGAGTTATCGACTCCACTACCTACGAAGAAGCAAATAATAATTTCGGAAACTGGATCAGGCAGCGCTCAAGATGGATAAAGGGGTATATGCAGACTTCTCTTGTATATAACAGACATCCCGTAAAATTTATAAGAACTCTGGGATTCCGGAAATGGTTCTCCTTTCAGATGCTTGTTACCGGAACGCCTTTTACCTTTCTGGCCAATCCCATTATGTGGGCCACTTTCCTGTTCTGGATATTTGCACATAATTTCATAGTATTTCCATCTATTCCCGGACCCATAATGCTTATAGGAACCATAAGTCTTATTGCCGGAAATTTAATAATGATTCTTCTTAATCTGGCTGCGGCCTTTTCCAGAAGATACTATAATCTGATACCTTATTCGCTGCTTAATCCCATATACTGGATATTTCACTCAATTGCAGCATACAAAGCACTATTCCAGCTGTTATTCAAGCCTTTCTACTGGGAAAAAACGAATCATGGAACAACCAGATTTAACTTTGCCGCTTTTAAGTCAGCACAGTCATGTAAAAATTAAAACTGTAGAATCTTCTCAGGTAATAATATAATAAGGTATGTATATTTATTTTCATCGATCTCTATTATTTTTCTTATGTCTATCTCTTCTTTCTTTCTTTTTATAAAAATATTATCATCACAGATTTTTTCATCATCTTCCACTTTTTATTATTCTGCCATATGGAAATTCCTGAATTGTGATTGAAAAACTGATGTCCATTTCTATTATAAATAATAAAATTGGGGTATCATAATTTTAAAATTAATAGAAGAATGGCAGGTATTATTTTATGAGAACAGGAACCATGAACCTCCCGCTTCATGGAGGGAAAGCCCCTTACTGGTTATTTTCCAGAATGGAGAAACTTTCAAGAGAGATAATAATGCTTATCGTATCCGAATACGGTGCAGTGGAGATGCTGGAGAGACTTTCGGATCCGCTGTGGTTCCAGGCTTTTGGATGTGTGCTGGGATTTGACTGGCACTCAAGCGGAGTCACCACCACGGTTTGCGGTGCAATAAAAGAATCCGTCAAAGGTCTTGAAAAGGACCTGGGTTTTTTTGTCACCGGTGGTAAAGGCGGAACGTCAAGAAAAACCCCTCTTGAAATCGAAAATGCTGCTAACCTTATGGGAAAGGATTTTACAAATCTTGTTTATAACAGCAAAATAGTGGCGAAAGTAGACAGCAACGCTCTTCAGGATGGTTATCAGCTTTATCACCACTGTTTCATGTTCACCAAAGATGGAAGTATGTGGTCTGTGATACAGCAGGGAATGAATGAAGATAATAGAATGGCCAGAAGATATCACTGGCTCTCGAAAGACATCGCAAGCTTTGTCTGCGAACCTCACAAAGCCATTTGCTGTGATAAAAAAGGAATTGTACTTAATCTCGTCTCATCTGAAAGCGAAGAGGCACGGGAAACAGTTGCCGGTCTTTCCTGTGAAAAGCCGGAACATATTCTAAAAGATTTAAAAAAAATAAGGCATTGGCAGGAAGACAGCCATACCCTCCCCGTACGGCATAACATAAAATTGAATGATATCGACCTTAAGAGACTCGAGAAAATCTTTATTTCGACTTACGAAAGAAAACCTGAAAATTTTGAGAATCTGCTGGCAATGAAAGGAGTGGGCCCAAAAACAATAAGGGCTCTGGCTCTGATTTCCGAACTGGTATACGGTATAAAATACAGTATAAAGGACCCTGCCAGATTCAGTTTCGCCCACGGAGGAAAAGACGGTATCCCCTACCCTGTAGATAAAGAGAATTATAACCGTTCGATCGATATTTTACATAACGCAGTCAGGGATAGTAAAATTGGAAGAGAGACAAAAATAAAAGCGATAAAGAAGCTTTCGGTATTTTATGGATAAGGAAGAAATAGTAAAAATCTTAAAAGAAATAAGTGTTCTTCTTGAATTAAAGGACGAGAACTCTTTTAAAATAAGGGCCTATCAAAATGCCGCAAGGTCCCTTGAAGCATCAGATGCCGATCTCGGAGGCGATTTAAAAATAAAGGACCTCACCGGTATAAAAGGAATAGGGATCCATATTGCGGAGAAAATAAAAGAACTGATCGATACCGGAAAATTAAAATTCTACGAGGACCTGAAAAGAACCTTACCTCCGGGACTTACGGAAATGCTTTCTATCCCCACTATGGGACCCAAAAAAATAAAATATTTGTTCGACAATCTGGGAGTAAGCAATATCGGAGAACTGGAGCGTGCCTGCATGGAGAACAAGCTGGCTGATCTGCCCAATTTCGGAGAAAAAACCCAGAGCAATATATTGAAAGGCATCGGTATTTTAAAGAAGTTCCGGGGCAAGTTTCTTTTTTCCGATATTATAGAAGAAGCCGAATCGATACATCGGAAAATACAGAATTTTAAATATGTAAAAAGATCAAGTCTTGCAGGCAGTGTCCGCAGAAAGAAAGAAATAGTAAAGGATATAGATATTGTAGCAAGCACCGATGACAGCAGTGAAGTAATGGATTTTTTTACCGGTTTAAAAGAAGCTAAAGATATAATTGCCAGAGGAGATACCAAATCAAGTATAAGGCTGAAATCCGGAATCAATATTGATATCAGAACGGTCGATGACTTTCAATATCCATATGCTCTCCATCACTTTACCGGAAGCAAGGAACATAATACTGCCATGAGGACCGCGGCCAAAAAAGAAAATATAAAAATGAATGAATACGGACTTTTCAAAAACGGCAAACTTATCAATTGTTCGGATGAAAAAGATATCTTCAATTTCTTTTCGATGGACTGGATTCCTCCCGAATTACGTGAAAATTATGGAGAGATCGAAGCTGCCAGAAACCGGACCCTTCCGGAACTGATAGAAGAAAAAGACATAAAGGGAATTTTTCATATTCACACTACCTACAGCGACGGTAATATCGATATTGAGCATGTTTGCAGCCATCTTAAAAAAATGGGATTCGAATATGCAGGAATAAGCGAGCACAGCAAAACAGCTGCATATGCCGGGGGACTCAGGGAAGAAGATATTGGCAGATACTTTAATGAAATTGAGAAGTTAAACCTGAACTATAATGATTTTAAAATATTCAAGGGAATAGAATCGGATATTTTGCCGGATGGCAATCTTGACTACAGCGAACGCATCCTATCCGGATTCGATTTCGTAATAGCCGCAATTCATTCAAATTTCAACCTCAGTGAAGAACAGATGACGGCAAGAATAATAAAAGCTATTGAAAACAAATTTACCACTATGATAGCCCATCCGACCGGAAGATTGCTTCTGTCAAGGGATCCTTACAAGGTTGATATAATCAGAGTAATCAATGCGGCCGCAGAAAACAATGTGGATCTTGAGCTTAATGCTAATCCTTTCAGGCTTGATCTTGATTGGAGAATGTGCAAGTATGCGAAGGAAAAAGGTGTAAAGATTTTTATAAATCCGGATGCACACAATATAAAGAACCTCAGTGATTATATTTTTGGAGTCAATATAGCCCGTAAAGGCTGGCTGGAAAAAGAAGATGTTCCCAATACCCTGACAGCAAAAGAAATGGAAATTTACTTAAATAATAAAAAAAATAAATAGCAGTTTTCAAACATGAAAAATAAGAAAAGCGCAATTCAAAAAAGAGATCATATCCATACTGTTATATTCGAGCCTGCGGTCAGCAATATCGGTAAAATAATAAAATTTCTGAACCTGGAATATCCGGATGACACCCATACTTCACTTAAGAATAGAAATGCTTTTCAGCTGCTTGTGGCCACTATTCTTTCTGCACAAAGCACAGATAAACTCGTAAATAAGGTTACACCGCAGCTTTTTAAAAAATACAGGACCGTGGAAGATTTTGCCGGAGCGGACTTAATGGAACTTCAGCAGGATATAAAATCAACCGGCTTTTTCCGTAATAAGGCCAGAAATATAATCAACTGCGCAAAAGACATAACGGGTAGATTCAACGGCAAAATGCCGGATAATATAGAAGATCTGATATCGCTTCACGGTGTGGGAAGAAAAACTGCCAATGTGGTACTGGCAAATGTTTTTGACAGACAGGCCATAATAGTCGATACACATGTAAAAAGAATTTCAAACAGACTGGGCCTCACGGTAAATCGGGATCCTGTCAAAATCGAGTTCGACCTTATGAAAATAATCCCCGAAAAAAATTGGAGCGATTTCTCTCATAGATTGATAGCCTTTGGCAGGTCTATTTGCCTTGCAAAAAAACCACGATGCTCCATCTGCGGTCTTCTTAAATATTGCAGATACGGACAGGAAAATACCTGATATCATAGAATCATAAAATCCTGAACGGTTATCTTACCAAAATTTTCGTATATTTGAATTACTCTTATCTGCCCTCTCACCTGTAAAGAAGGGCCCAGAGACTTATATCTTTCCCGCTGTCAAACACTTCTTTCCCTCCCGGTCCAATCAGTTCTATTTTCTTGAATCCTGAATTTCCGGCCATTTTTAAAAATAGATTTATTTTTAATGTGCAGAGGTAAGAAGAGTTTACAAAGAAATCTTCTAACTTATTTTTATGGATCACGGTCATTATAAAATCTACTCTGGTCCTGATCTTTCCGTATTCAAAATGTTTGATCAAGATATAGGTCTTTCCATCTTTTTCAAATATCTTTGGATTGTAAAATCTATTCTTCTCCAGAATATCAGAGTTAAAATTCAGAAATTGGATTATTGCCAATCCGTGAGGCGCTATTTTTTTTCTTATTTTTTTCAGGGCCTGTTTCACATTCCTGCGATTCCCCAGGATAGGCAATGTATTACCGAGGCAGGTTATAAGGTCGAACTCACTGAAGGGAATCTTTTCCAGCCCTTCGAATCCTTCTTCCAGCAGTGTGATATTGGGAGACTTTATTATATTCCTTTTGGCATACTCTATTGTTTCCCCGGAAGGATCGATGGCAATCACTTTTTTTACATATCCGGAAAAAAATTCAGCATGGTGACCGGTACCGCAGCCTATATCAAGCATGCTTTCAATTTTGTTATTTTTGAGTACGCGTGAAAAGAAATCTTTTTCTTTTTTCAATCTTTCAGTCCAGTTTACCTGAAGATCATATAAATCGGGACTGAATTCAAAATTTTTATTTTTCACCCGAAGCCTCTTTTTCGGTATTCATTTTCATTTTATGGTACTTATTCCATTCCGCTCTTAAATTTTATGATACCATAACACATGAGATTTACCCATACAAATACTGCCCCGCTATTCTCTC
>JAQUOE010000006.1:0-50316 GCA_028717265.1 Actinomycetota bacterium | reverse complement strand
TGAAAACTAAAGAAAAATCCCCCGAAAGGTGGAGCGCACTTTCAAACATTGTCGAGAAAATGCTTTCCGAAGATATTAAAACATTAATCATCGCGGGGGACCTGTTCAATGAAGAAAGCCAGAATTATTCAGATTTTGACCTGTTCTGTAAAAATAAAAAAATTATCGCCAATAAGATTAATTTCTATATAATTCCCGGAAATCATGACCCATCGATTAAACAACAATATTTTACTTCGGATAATATCATCGTCTTTACAAAACCTGAGATCATTAAATTAGGAGAACCACCCGCTATCTTTCTTTTTATACCTTACCGGCCAATAAAGTCCATGGGGGAAGCCCTTGCCGGGTATAAAGAAAGCCTTCCCGCCGGGTCCTGGATTCTGATTGGCCATGGGGACTATGTGGCGGGACTTCGCGATTCCAATCCTTATGAACCGGGTATTTATATGCCTCTGGCCAGAAATGATGTCCGGTACTATAATCCTGCCGGAATCATACTGGGCCATATACACAAAAAAATAAATCTGGGTAAAGTCTATTATCCCGGATCGCCATGCGGCCTTGATATAAATGAAACCGGAAAGAGGAGTTTTTTAATATTGAATACGGGCACGCTGGAACTGATGGAAAAGTCAATTGATACCGACTATATATTTTTTAACGAGACTCTGATATCTCTGCCCGCTTTAAATGAATTCGAATTTATGGAAAGAAAAATAAAAGAAATGGTTAAAAAATGGAACCTGAACAGGGATGAGATACCGAAGGCAAGGCTTCGTTTAAGAATCAAGGGATACACTTCCGATAAAAACAGGCTACTTGAAATAACAAAAAAAACACTCAAAGATTTTACTTTTTATAATAATGAAGAACCCGATCTGACCGGAGTATCCATATTTAATGATCCGGAAAGAATAGCTATTGTAGAAGAATTAATAAAAGAGATTGAAAAAATGGAATGGGACAATGAAATTGTCTCAAAGGAAGATATCCTGGAAAAAGGTCTTAATTTAATTCTAAAAGAATAACTATATTACATAATCAAAGACTTAATGGGAATCAAGATCGACAAATTATCAGTAAAGGACCTGGGGCCGGTTAAGAGCTTTACGGCCAGTTTCGACATGCTCAATCTTATATACAGCAGAAATGAGAAAGGCAAGACCTTCCTTACCGAATTTATTATTTGTTCCTTATTTAAGAATATCAGCCGCTGGTGCAACTTGAGAAAGGGAGGAAAGGGGAAAATCACTGTCAGCGGCCTGGAAAAAGAAATGATTGATTTTTCTCCATCCTCCAGGCAAAAACTCGAAGATTACTGGGAAATAAGCGAAAAGGGACTTCCTGTATCAATGGCAAAGCTTCTGGTAGTGAAAGGCGGAGAAACAGGGATTGAAACAGATGACGGCATAAGTAAATTCCTTGTCAAAGAATTATTATCCGGCATAAATGTCCTGGACAAAATAGGCAAAGACTCCAATATCTCAAGAACCATAAAAAAAGTGAAAATAGAGGGCGGAAAGATTGACATACCATTGCTCGGAGAAGGTAAAGATTACAACGATGCCCTGGAAGAGCTCGACAGTATCGAGAGGCAATTCGAAGAAATAGAATCCGAATATACACAGGGGATATTGAAAACATACAAAATCGAAGAAAAATCCCTGGAGGATAATCTGGACCGCCTTGACAGAGCCAAGAGACATAAGGCTTACCTTATATCGGAAAAAATAAAAGAACTGGATTTAGGATTAAAAAATATCCCTGATGATGAGTTAAGAAAAATAGAAAACGAGCTTTCTTTACATAGAAGTAAAAAAGAATACTGCAGCCAGCTTGAAGAAAAATATAAAAATACTCTTAAAAAGAGCAGTAACTTTAAATGGCTCGAAAGCGCTCTCCCTTATTATAAAGATCTGTCGTTAAGAACTACAAAAAAACCCGGCGACTTTTTACTTTTTATAAGCGGTATTTTTGCAGTTGCCGGTATAGCTGCTGCGGCAATTTTATTTTCCTATTATCAGAAAACCTCGGTCACAGCATTTATCCTGTATCTTGTCATTATATGTTTTTGCTTTCTGGGTTCGTTTATGTCTTCTTTTGCATATATCAAAAAATTTCAAAATTTTTCAAAACAGGCAGGGCAATCCGGAGAACTTATTAAAATCAAGAAAGAATTTAAAACAAGGATCGGCAAGGATTTATCCAATATCGCATTACTTGAATCCGCCCTTAACGAAGAAAGAGGATCCAACAGCGAATCGATAGTAATAAAAGAACAGATAGGCAATCTTAATGAAGAACTTCTAAAACTGAGTTCTTCCATCAATCAAAAAATAGAAGGTTTTACCGGAAAGGAAATCAAAGAAAAAGACAGGGAAACAATACTGAAAGAATTACAGCTTCATAATAGGAACCTGAGAGACAGGATCGATAAGGAAACACGGGAATCGTATAAACTGGCAGTACCGGAAACAGATTACATTTCTGAAGATAACGGAATCACATATAACCAGCAGGAATATGAGAAAACCCAATCTGCGCTTGAAAGCGTCAGAGAGGCAATCAGGATCCGGGAAGACAGGATTGGGAAGTTAAAATATAGAATCTGCGAAAAGACAAGAGACGATCCAGATATCAGCTGGGAAGACTTGATAGAAAATTTACGCCTTAAAAGATTCGAAATACAGGGCAGACTGCGGGATATCACTGCAAATATAGCGGCAGGTTATAGCGTTTATAAAGTCATCTCAAGATTGCGTGAAGAAGAGGATTTAAAAATACAGGAAGGATTGCAGTCAAAAACGGTCCTGACTCCATTAAAGGACATAACAGGAAGATATAATAAACTTGCACTTGATAATGACAGACTTATTGTTTCGGACCAGTATGATGATTTTGATATAAGAGATTTGAGTACGGGAGCCAAAGAGCAGGTAATGCTGGCACTCAGGATCGGATTTACTTCAAAAATCTTAAAAGAAGATACCCTGTTCCTGATCCTGGATGATGCTTTTCAACATTCGGACTGGCAAAAACGTGAAATTCTTATAAATAAACTTGCAGATATTGCAAATAAAGGATGGCAGGTTATTTATCTGACGATGGATGACAACATAAAAGAATTATTCGATAAAGCCGGTAAAAATTTTGAAGCTGGTAAATACAATAATTTTGAGTTATGAAAATGCCATTTATTATATTCTCAGGATACTTTCACGGATTCTTTACTCTCTTTTTTATCTTCCCTGATATCAGACGGCTTTTTCTTGGCAGCAATATTTGAAAGCTCTATTAATCTATTGTGCGGGCATGCTTCAATGCACTTTCCGCATAAGGTACATTTTGAAAAATCAAAATTGGGAACGGATTTTTCCTCATCCCATATTATGGCTCCATTCTCGCATGCTTTAAAACATTTCTTACAGTGCAGACATCCCATGTCACATCTTTCTCTGCCGGGTATATTTTTTAAGGATTCATAATTGCACTGATATACTATATTTGCTTTTGCAGGCACGAGCTTAATGATCCCTCTCGGACATTTTTTGATGCACAGGCCGCAACCGATACATTTTTCAGTATCTATCACTGCCACATTCATTTCTTCATCAATAGATATGGCATTATTGGGACATATTGCCACGCAATCACCGTATCCCAGGCAGCCATAAGGACAACTCTTGTTTCCTCCCATCATTTTAGCTGCGACATTACAGGATTTTATGCCTGCATAATCACCTATTACGGTTGAATTACCATAACAGTGAACCACCGCCTTTTTATTTATTTTAGAGGAATCCACCTCGATGCCGAGTGTTTTTTCCAGCCCCTTCAATATCACGGGTTCCTGCAGAACAGTTGCACATGTATTTGTAAAAAATATATTCTTATCTTTTGCCAGCGCCTGTGCATATGCAAAGCATCCTGGAAATCCGCAGGCTCCGCAATTGGCTCCCGGAAGACATCCGGAAATTTCTTCGATTTTTTTAAGAGATTCGGGTTCTTTTGGAAGAAATCTGTTTACAAGGAAAATCAATATCCCGCAGGTTATCCCTATCACGCTTAAAATTGTTATAATCAGTATATTGCTCATAACTAAACTTAACTCGAATCCCTAAAAAATCTTATTATACCATTCCGCTAAAACCAATAAATGCCATTGCCAGAAGCGCCGCAGTCAGAAAAGCTATCGGAAGTCCCTTCATGGATTTGGGAGAATCCGCAAAATCAAGTTTTTCTCTTATACCGGACATGATGATAAGTACCAGGGTAAAACCAATCCCTCCTCCTAAAGCGCTTACAACGCTTTCAAGAATAGAGTAACTCTCTGATGCATTTATTAGCGTTATTCCCAGTACCGCACAATTGGTAGTGATCAGAGGTAAATATATTCCCAGTGCATTATATAGGGTTATATTTGTTCTCCTTATAATCAGTTCCACTATTTGTACAAGAGAAGCTATTACCAGAATATAAATCACGATATTCATGAACTCCACTTCGTAAGGCACGAGTATATAGTTATAAATAACAGAAGTGGATACAGAGGCAATCAACATAACCAGAGTTACGGCTATGCCCATACTGATTGCATTGGATAATTTTTTTGATACACCAAAAAAAGGGCATAGTCCCAGGAATTTAGTCAGAACCATATTGTTGACAATAACCATTGCTATAAATATGGTAATAAGATTATTCACCTTTTATCACCCCTATCAATCGGAAAAATGCTACCATGATCCCTATCACCAGAAAAGCCCCGGGAGGAGAAGTAAAAAAAGTCAGTGGATGTGTGGATAAACCGGGGATGCTGAATAACTGCCTGCCGAATATCTCCAGGCTTCCGGAACCCATGACTTCCCTTATAAATGAGATTATTATAAGAGCAATCGTAAAACCAATTCCGATTCCTATCGCATCTGCAGCCGAAAGCAGTACCGGATTTTTAGAAGCAAATACTTCTGCCCTTCCTAAAATAATACAATTTACCACAATAAGCGGAAGATATATTCCCAGAGATTCGTAAAGCGGTGGAAGAAAGGCCTCGAACACCAGGCTTAAAATGGTAACAAAAGTGGCTATCACGACTATAAAAACAGGAATCCTGACCAGAGGAGGTGTTATTTTCCTTAAGCCTGAAATCATAATATTAGAACAAAGCAGGACGAATATCACACCTGCGCTCATACCCAATGCGTTTGTTAAAGAATTTGTAATTGCCAGCGTGGGACATAATCCCAGAGTGAGTATGAAAACAGGATTCGATATAATAATCCCTTTTGCCAGTTCCTTCCAGAATCTTCCTGCACCATTTTTAGATTTTACTAAATTTTTTTTCTTCAGATCGCTGCCGGGATTCTGATTTTTATTATTATCTTCTTTACAATCATTCATTTTTAACTTTAGTTTCCTTTAAATTTAATCATCAAATAATCACTTTTCCAGATTATCCAGTATCTCGATCATCTTCTCTCTTATTGCATCTACTACCGCTCTTGAACTTATAGTTGCGCCGGTTATGGCATCTATTTTACCACCCTCCGATGCAAGGGCAATATCACTTACGGATAATCCTTTGAATTGATCCGTAAACGAGCTTTCGGTTATTCTGCTTCCCAGACCCGGAGTTTCGGTTTGTGCAAGTATCGATATTCCTGCGATACCGAAATTATTATCCAAACCTACCAGAATCTCGATATCTCCGCCGTATCCGCTGCCGTCTGCCATAAAAGCATAACCTATCCTGTTGTCATCCTGATATACAATATATACTTCATCTTCAATTTCATACCGGTCTATGCCGGGAAAAATATTCTCAAGAGTATTCTTGACCTCTTCTGCTTTTCTTGATTCGACTATGGATGAGGTTACGCTATTGACTGCTATCAGTAAGACTACGGCAACAGTCACGATTACAGCCAGGAATATCACCGGATAAGCTTTATTTGATAATATTTTATTACGCATTTTTTTCTTTTTTACGAAAACCAAATGGTTTTATTCTGATATATCTGTCAATAAGAGGTGTGAAAGCATTCATGATAAGTATGGAGAAAGCGACCCCTTCCGGCAAACTGCCAAAATTTCTTATAAGTACGGTCAGAATACCAAGACATACGCCAAATATTATCCTGCCGTTTCTCGTTACAGGCGAAGTCACATAATCAGTAGCCATAAAAAATGCACCTATCATAAGGCCGCCGGCCATTACCTGGAACAACACATCCCTCCCGATCAAAAACGATCCCAGTGCTACGGTTCCAATATAAAATACAGGTATTCTCCAGTCTATTATACGTAATATAATAAGAATCGCTGCCCCGATCAGAATAAGCATTACCGATGTTTCTCCCAGCGAACCTCCTCTATTTCCAAAAAACAGATCTTTATACAAAGAAAGCTTATCCGCCTGATAGGTAAAATTTTCGCCTAACGGTGTTGCACCGGTTATTGCATCATAATTAAAATGAGGCGGGATGACCCAGGAAGTCATTTCGCCTGGAAAACATACGGATAAGAATGCCCTTCCTGCAAGAGCCGGATTGAATATATTATACCCCAGTCCTCCGAAAGCTTCCCTGGCAATGGCTATTGAGAAAAAGGCGCCAATTGCCACCATCCATAAAGGTATTCTGGGAGGCAGAGTAAGAGCCAGAAGAAGTCCCGTGACTACGGAACTGCCATCCATTATGAATCTTTTCTTGCGCAGTTTCTTAATGACAAATTCCGAAAGGACGGCTGCTGAAACACTTGCAAGTATCATATAAATTGCATAATATCCAAAAAAATAAATCGCCGCAGCGGTGGGGAAAAGTAAGGCAAATGCAACTATAAACATTATCTTACTGGTAGAGAATCCTCCCCATATATGAGGGGCATGCGAAATTAATAATTTATTGTTTTCCATCTTCTATTTTAACCGATAGTTTTTAAAAGCTGGTTTTTACCTGTTTTTATATAACCTACAATTGGTATATTTGCAGGACAGACATAAGAACAGCAGCCGCATTCTATACAATTTTCAATATAGTATTCCCTGCATGCTTCAAATTGGCTCTTTTTTACATACCTGACATATGCCAGAGGCATAAGCTTCATGGGACATATGTTTACGCACCTGCCGCAATTTATACAATTCTGCTCAAACGGGATTCTGCTTTTTCTTAAAAGTAAGCAATTCATGCCTTTTGTTACCGGAAAATCGGTATTTACGATAGAAATACCCATCATCGGTCCCCCGATAATCAAATAATTGACCCCGCTCTCCGTTTTACCGCAACTCTCAACAAGTTTATCTATGGTTATACCCAGTCTTACAAGTAAATTTTTAGGATTTTCGATTGCTCCGGTAACGGTAATTACCCTATCTATCATCGGCTTCCCTTCGATCACTGCCTCGTAGACTGATTTGGAAGTTGCGACATTGTTCATTATGACTCTAACGTCCATTGGCAGTCCGCCCATTGGAACAATTCTTCCCGTTATGGTCCTTATCAATGTTTTTTCTGCCCCCATAGGATATCTTGATTCCAGCGCGATTATTTTAAAAATACTGTCCAGTCCCATCTCTTCCGCAAGTTTCCCCAAATAAATGATGGCATCTTCCTTATTTTTCTCTATCGCTACATAAATATTCTGGGGCGAAAGTACTTTATTTAATATATAAAGACCCATTAAGACTTCTTTGCCGTACTCCAGCATTACTCTGTGATCGGAAGTTATAAACGGTTCACATTCACAGCCATTTAAGATCAGGGTATCGATTTTTTTATCTTTTGGAGGATTGAGTTTGACATGGGTCGGAAAAGTGGCACCGCCCAGGCCGACGATTCCCGCTTCTTTTATTTTTTTGATTATTTCTTTTCCGTCGATGGAGTCTATTATTTTTTTTAATCCGGAGAAATCATCGGACTTTTTGATATCGAATAATTTTTTTAGCTCTATCCAGTTGTCCAGGCCATCGGATTCTATGATCACCGAATCCATAACGTTGCTCGTAACCGGATTCACTACTTTAATGATTCTGGTAACTTTACCGGATATGGAAGAATGAATAGGTGCCGAAACATAGTTCTGGGAATCAGCAATTTTTTGGCCGGTTTTTACCATATCTCCCCTTTCAACTATGAACTCACATGGGGCACCTATGTTTTGCTGAAGAGGTATTACCACTTTATCCGGAACAGGTAATACTTCAATAGGTTTTTTAGCTGTTATTTTATTTTCCGGCAGAGATAGTCCTTTAAATGCTCTTTTTTTCTTTATTTCAATATTCATCTAATTTTTAGTAAGTAAAAAAAACAATATATATAATTTTAATTTATATATTCCGAAAGTCCGGAAGAACTGTAAAGATTTCTTTCTGAATCTATTATAAAAGCTTCCACTCCATCAAGTGATTCAACAAGATCCATCCCGTCTTCCGGTCCCAGCACAAAAACCGACGTTGCCAGGACATCTGCATCTATACATGTGTCAGCTATTACGGTTGAACTTATACAGCTGCCGGCAGAATAACCCGTTCTCGGATCCATTATATGCCCCACTTCGCCTTCCGGGTCATAATAACGGTAATAATTCCCGGAAGTAGTGACTGCTTTATCCGTGAAAAAAAATATCGGAAGAGGTTCGATATCAGTGTTTGCATCATCGGATTTGTCGGGATTGTCCAGTTCAACGATCCATTCTTCTCCATCCGGCTTGATTCCCATCGCATACAGATCCCCGCTTATGTTTACAAGCGCCTGCTTTATTCCAAATCCTTTTATGATTTTTATTGCCTCATCGACCGCATATCCCTGGGCAATTCCGCCAAAAGTAATGGCCATTCCGTCCACGCTAAACTCTATTCTATCATCACTGACAATTATCTTATCCGAACCAATCACGGGAAAAGTCTCTTCTATCCTCTGAGCCTGAACTTCCGGAGTCTCTTTCCATAATTCGCCTGCGGACCAGAGATCAAGCAGAGGCTGAACGGTAATATCAAAACTCCCGCCGGTAATATTGTAATATTCGATGGAACTATTTATAAGGTTTAGAAAATCAGGCGAAGGATCATCAAGATAACCGTTTTTATTCAAAAATGATGCTTCGCTATTCTCATTATAAACTGATGCTATATCCTCGATCTCCTTTATTCTATTAAAGGCGGCATTTATGGCTTCATTTCCGGTTTCTTCATCTGAAAATACGGTTATAGTCGCATAACTTCCCATCGCTTCCCTGGTTTCTTCAATTCTATCTATGGTACTGAATTTACAGGAACTGAAAGATAGAAATAAAAAACCAGTTATTACAAAAACAATCAATGACCAGAGTACCTTTTTCCCCTTTTTAAAAATTGGCACCAGGAATTCCTCCTCCTGTATAATTTTTGATTATTTCATTTAAGATAAATAAATAATTTATCTTGCGACCTTCTGAACTCTTGCAACAATGAATTTTTAACAAAACTCACGTCATTATACTCTATTGGTTTATCTTTTTCTATATCTTTTTTTAAAACGCAGCCTTCTGAAATCCCAATAGGCAGCAGATTTTTTTTCTTTGCTTTACCATATTTTTCAATTAGTCCATAGACCATATATTTTCCAATACCATCAATTACTTCGCCGGCTTTCAGGTCCCTTTTAGCAAGAGTTATGACCTCTGATACCATGCCGCAATCCGGCGTGATCGTGGACTCACCATAAAAATATGCTCTGGCGACAGAGAGAGGTGTCTCAATACTGGTGAGATGATAGGGTCTGTAAAGAAGATAATAGGGCCCGCTTCCCAGCATAAGGTATTCAAGGTCAGCTTTTATCATTTTGTTTTTGGTACTATAGATTAAGAAAACACCGGGAGCAAGATTTCCGATTGCAAAGTCGACCACTCCTTTTCCTGATAATATTCCGCCATCTTCTTTTAGCCGGAACACATTTATCAGATCCTTTATATCAGCTTTCGGACCGTGCATTCCCCTGCAGTCGGGTACAAGGCCCGTAGAATTTGAAATACAGGCCATCTCTATCATTGATTTTGTGCCATCTACGAATGAAGTCATCATGTTAGGGCTCGAACCCTTGCTCCTGGCATATTCCTTAAGCGAGGCCGGGTTTGCATACCTGTCGAGGGGATTATTCTTACCTTTTCCGGCAGCAATTACTTCGAATCCCAGTATATCTGCAAAATCATAAAGTTCTTTCAGGGCAGCTGGCTCATCTCCGGCTGATACCGTATATACTACACCGGCATCATCTGCCATCTTTTTCAGATATGGTCCTATGGTTACATCTGCTTCTACGTTTAAGGTTATTATATGTTTTTTATGCAAGATTGCGGTGGAAGCTATGAATGCTCCGGCTTCGGGATTACCTGTTGCATCAATTACCACATTTACATCATCAATAGCAAAAAGCACATTAAGATCATCTGCCACTATAAGCTTCCCTTTTCCGGCAAGCCGGTTTAACTTTTCTCTGACGCTTTTTTGAAGGATACCGCCTTCAGTTATAATTTTATTTATACTGTCATTCTCCGGACCTAATCTGCTTGCAGCCCCTGCCAGCACGATCTCATCATCGCTTATTTCCAGTTCCTTGAGTATGGAAGCGATCTTACCAATATCCCGATTTGCTACCGCTAAAACCTGCATGCCTTCCATATCTCTGATATGGGATATCAGGCTTCTTCCCATCTGTCCCACTCCAGCAATGGCAACTTTTATGGATTCTCCTTTTTCCCCGAGATCCCTTAATTTTAAATTTAAACCAGGCATGATATCCTATAAAAAAAATTATTTTCAAGACAAACAGGAGTAATTATATTACAATCCAATCCATCAATAAACTAAAATCCTTTAAAACCCCATATCATTTAAAAGAAAGAGATTCAAGCATACTTCCCGATACATTATCAGCAAATGTCCCATCCATCGTGATTGGGTATGGAAAATCCATATGATTCATTTTCATATATCTTCGGCCCTGATTTCTGATACTTCTATGGCTGCGAAAATCTTTTGGACTCCGATGTTAAAATTATTCATGACATCCAGAGGAAAAAAAATAACCGGGTCTATCTCTCTGCAAATGATCGAATCACAAAAAACCGGCTTGCGGGCGCAGGAGTAAACAGGAAAAATGCAAAACAGTATAAAACAGCCATAATTACAGGTATACTTATTTTCTATCATATAATTTTTAATTTTTATTATGTGGCTATTCTGGAGGTTCTTACCATAAAAAGACATATTTTTCATAATAAATCCCCATTGACATTTTAAAAATATTGTAACAGAATGTTTTTTTATCCTCTCAGGGAGCATTAAAATCATGATTGAGTCATTTACAAAACATAAAGAATTTATACCAAAATTAATTGCGATTGCATCTCCTATAATATTGCAGAACTTTCTTACTTCTACCTTAAATTTTTTAGATGTCTTTATGGTCGGCCAATTAGGTGAAGGAGAAGTTGCCGGAGTGGGTATTGCCAATCAAATACATTTTCTTTTTTTAATGTTTATATTCAGTATAGCTACCGGTGCCGCTGTTTTTACCGCACAGTACTGGGGTAGAAAAGATATCAAAAACATACTTTCACATCTGGGAATCGGCATTACTTTCGCCCTGATTTTTTCCGCTGCTTTTACAATAGTGACCCTATTGTTCCCGGGTGCATTAATAAGACTATTTAGCAATGATCCGCAGGTAATAGAACTGGGTACGCAGTATATAAGAATAATTGCAATCAGTTTAATTTTAACATCGATATCTATCATATATTCTACAATACTGAGAAGTACCGAAAACGTTAAATTCCCAATGGTTGCAAGTCTTATTGGGCTTATTGCTAATACGGTGCTGAATTATTTACTCATTTTTGGAAAATTCGGATTTCCCGGATTGGGAGTCAGAGGTGCGGCAATCGCAACGGTAATCGCCCGCAGTGTAGAATTTTGTATTATACTTGGTTTTACCTACCTAAAAAAATATCCTATAGCTGCCAGCTTAAAAAATATTTTTAATTATTCTAAAGAGATGTTAAGAAAATATATAAGAATATGGGCACCGGTCATGGGACAGAGTGTAGGATGGGCCCTGGGTTACAGTATGTACAGTGTAATATACGGACACATAAGTACCGCAGCACTTGCTGCCTATAACATAGCCTGCTCTATCGAACGTATAAGTCTTTTGCTCTTCATGGGGCTGGCAAGTGCCTGCGCTATAATGGTCGGTAATAGAATCGGAGCCGGCGAAGAGTATAAAGCAAGAGATTATTCCAGGAATTTTCTTTTTATATCAGTAGGATTCTCCATTATAATTGCTGTAACCCTTATTTTCGTAAGGGGGTATATAGTTAGTTTTTATAATCTATCCGAACAGAGCAACCGTTATCTTTATTATTTACTACTGGTAATATCCTGCATTATGCTGCTGAGGGTAATGAATATTATCTTTCAGAATGGGATCTTAAGGGCAGGCGGTGATACTCTTTTCAGCATGATAAATGAACTTGGTGGAATATGGGTTGTAGGCGTACCACTGGCAGCAGTGGCTGCATTTGTTTTAAAACTGCCGGTATATTATGTCATGGCCATAGCGGCAACTGAAGAATTAGTAAAAATGATAGCCGGTTTTTACCGCTTTCTTTCAAATAAATGGATCCATAACCTGACAAAAAAAACAAAAATTGTGTAAAAAATCTTTATAATACGGTTATGAAAAGAAAAACAACAGTTTATGAGAGAATATTATATCACATGGGGGATACTTCTCTGATGCATTTTGCTTTCCGGGTAAAAGTAAAAGGTATTTTTAGCCAGGATGGACTGAAGGAAGCTCTCCATAAATTACAGCAAAAACATCCTCTGGCAGGAGTAAGAGTCATAATGACAGAAGATAAAAAGCAGTATATAACCACAGAAAATGTACCTCCTGTGCCCATAAACCGGTTTAATGAAAAAGAGACGGATTGGAAAGCCGTTGCAGGAGAAGAGCTCTGCAAATCATTTGATATTTTTAAAGGGCCAATGATCCGTGTCTTTTTATCCCGGGAGGAAGATATTTCCGATATTGTGCTTATCTTCCATCATGCAATATGCGACGGATTGTCGGCAGTCGTTTTCCTGCACGATTTATTTTCATTCCTGGCAAATCCGGAGCAGCCGATAAGTCAATATACGAAAGCTCCTATATTCACAAATCTGATTAAAAAGGAGGTTCTCGATGTAATAAAGAGCAAAGGAATGCCGGAATGGCTTAAAAATAGAAAGATCACGGAATTAAAACATACTAAAGGAGAACCTTTCCCTAAACCTGATTATATGATCCATAGCTGGTCCTTTACAGAGGATGATGCAAAAAAAATCATATCACTGGCTAAAAAAAGCAATGTTTCAGTACATGGTATACTTGGTGCCGTTTTTCTGAAATCTTTTGCACAGGAATTTGGACCTGAGGAGGGATTCAAGCGAGTATTGCAGACGCCTGTAAGTTTTAAGCCATTTTTGGTAAATGAAGTAAAGGAATACTTTGGCCTGTTTAACGGCATTCTAAAGGTTGAGATAGATTGTTCCCCTGAGAGAACGATTCCTGAAATTGCACAGGATATAAATAAAAAATTAAAGGATCAATTAGATAATTACGATCCTCTGGTTGGTTATTATTTCTTCAACGAATATGCTCTAAAGGGCATCAAAGATCCTGAGCTATTTTTTGCAAATAATCCGGGTCAGCCCATGGATTATGATTTCTCTCTTTCCAATTTAGGTAGGATCCAAATGCAAAAAGAATACGGTAGCTATGAGATCGAAGAAGTTTATGGACCTATTTTCAGTGCCATAAAAGGAGAAAAAGTAATAAGTGCAAATACGCATCAGGGGAGAATGTTTTTTACCTGTATTTTTGATAAAAATTTCTCTGAAAGCAGTGTCTGCGGAAACATAATAAAAAGATCACTGGATATGTTTCAGGATATCATGAAATAAACAGGGCGTAATAACTATACCTGCGTGATAGTCTGCTGAAAAAACTATACCGAAGCAAAAAATTCTAACAGATGTCTGGCTGTTTCAGCAGGCTGGTCCACGTGAACTACATGACTTGATTTTTCCAGATACTCGATTACGCAGTTTTCTATTTTATCTTTAAAATAATCCGTTTTTTCTTTTGTTATAAAACCTTCGAGTTCGATATTGCCTCTTAATATCAATACGGGACATGCAATTTCAGGAAGCAGTTTATCCGGATCAAATCCATCAAATACATCATTTTCCAATACGGTCACAATAGCTCTTTTATCCAGTTTAAGAAAATCTGCGGCTCTTTTTCTTGCCAGTGTTCCTGTCTCTTTAGTGTTTTTTGAAATTGTGTCAATATCCCTGTATTTTTTACACAATTCAAGACTGCCGCTGAAATATTTTCGAAATTCCTTATCATTTAGTTTATTTTTAAAAATAAAAGGTTCAATTAAGCTGATGCTTCTGCATTTCTCAGGGTATTCAGCCGCGATAACTACCAAAACCGCCGCTCCTAAAGAATGACCAACAAGAGACACCGGCTCATCGAACAAATTCTCCAAAAATGATTTAATATCATAAACATAATCCATTATTTTATAGTTTTCACTTCTGTATGATTCACCGTGACCCCTTAAGTCAGGAAGATATAAAGTATAATATGGAAGTAGATAGGGAATCAAAGTGAGATATGACTGCCAGCTGTCACTCAAGCCGTGCAAAAGAACTACCGGCGGTCCGTTATCCGGACCTTTCATATAATGTAAATTTATATTGTCATACTTGAACCGGTTACTTGTCAGCATTCTATAGATTTATATTTAATAACATTCCACAGATTATTATTTTATTATATTGAGCAATTACTATGCAATAGAAAAAGAAGGAAATAGGATGATTATTAGTCCAATCGATAAAGTATATCATCCAGATCTATCTCTGCATAAGCTATACAGGTATCTGCTGCGCCATAGTATATTTTAACCTTATCCTCTTCATATAAACTGCCGCAGGTAAAAATCACATTACCGAAGAAGCCATTTTTCTCATAATCCATTTCCGGTTCGATTATTGGTTCTTTCGTTCTGGCAACAACTTTCCAGGGCTCGCCGGCATCCAGCAGCACAGCTCCCAGACAATATCTATTGATTTTTGAAGACCCGTGGTAAATCTCAAGCCAGCCTTCTTTTATTCTAAAAGGAATTGCTCCAGCGCCTATGCTCCCTTCATCCCAGTATTGTTTTCTGGTCCCCATAAGCTTCATGTGGTTACCCCAGCAAATAAAGTCGGGTGATTCCGATATCCACATATCTCTCGCTTCACATCCGGTGGATATAGGACGGCTCAAAGCATAATATTTACCATTTATCTTTTCCGGAAATATTGCGACATCTTTATTATCAGGTAAAAAAATCACTCCGTATCTTGTAAATTCAATAAAATCGGTAGTCGATGCCAGACAGGTAGTAATTCCATTTAAATCGGATACCGCACAGTAACTTATATAGTAAATTCCGTTAATTTGAGTTATCCTTGGATCTTCCATCCCGAATCTTTCATATTTATTTTCAGGAGACATAGCGGGTTCTTCATCTACAATAAAATCAATGCCGTTTTTACTTCTGGCAATCCTTAAATGAGAGATGGTTGTGAGGTACCAGCCAGAGGTTGTTCTTATAAATCTGGGGTCGGAGATTACAAAAGAAGAATCATCTTTATTAAATTTTTTTACAGAAATTTTACCTGCTTCCGGATCCAATAAAGGTACAATTTCTATTTTTTTATCATTATTGAACGGTTTTTCGGCAACCCTCATAAGAAGTAAAATCTCACCATCAAACCTTGTAACCCCGCAATTAAAAACACCCACAACTTTGAAATCGTGCCTCGATGGAATCACATCGTCCGGATTTATTATCGGATTTCTTTCTGATCTGAAAACATTTATATTTTTTAGTCTTTCAGTCATCAATGATCCCCAGCCGCTTCGCAGCAAGAAATGCCATCAGAAAGCATATATTCGATTCGGCTCCCTGATTTAAATTTACACCTTCCGGATTCAATGCATCATAACATGCAAAGTTTTTATCTATAAGAGAAATATTATTTAAATTATTACCGGAAAACCACCTGTACCATTTACCTGCCCAGTCCAGAAAGAATTTATCTTCTGTAGCACGGTATGCTTTTTCAAGACAGCAAACCATATAAGCCGGATCAATTGGCTGCTGATCATATAAAGCTTTTTTACCTCCCCTGAAATACCAGCCTTTATTTCCCACCGGAGCCGGAATATTATTCTCCTGACATCTTTCTATTAAGAATCTGGTTGTTTTATCGGCAATTTCAAGGCTGGTTTTACAATTCCGCCTTAAATACGCTTCCCAGAGAGCCCAGGGTATAATGGCGTTTGCATACACGAGATAGTCTTCAAACCATGCCCAATCATCTGAAAAAGTATTAAAATACAGATCATGCAAATTTGATTTCAGCTTATATTCTATGTCATATGGGCCGGGAAGATTTAACAAACCAAGCAGAGCCGCAGAGATCGCTCTTGGTGAGACCCAGCCTGAGGCATCCTTTATCAAATTTTCAACAATTTTTTTTATAAAACTATCTTTGCTGCTTTTTATTGATAAAAGGGACCATAAAGTCAGGCCGTAAGCTTCTTTTATATTGCACTTCGAATCGTGTTCCTCATTTTCGAATGAACCTTCACCATTATTTTCATAAAAAAAATGATAAAGCAGACCGTCATCCCTCTGTGCCCTTAAAATGAAATTCAAATAAATATCCTTTAATTTCTTATCCCCGAATCCGTCAGCAACAATAAGGGCTCTTGCCTGGTCTTCCAGGGCATATCCGAATTCGGGAGCAGGTCTATCCAGCTTTCCATGCTGATAGATCCCAATATCTGAAGTCATTGATTTTAATTTTTTTAAAGGATCCATAAATTTTTTGAAACTTAGAGAACTTCTGCTATTGAACTGTAAAAGCCTGATTAAATTGCTTTAAAGAATTTCTTATTCTCATGCTTATCCAGAATTTCATTAAAGACCCGGAGGTGCTGCAGCGCGACATTGTACCATGTCATCAACCTTCCGAATTTATATGCCTTCATTTCCATTTTTAATTTTTTTTGAGGATTTTTACATATATCCATAACAGCGTCTGCAATGGCCCGGGGATCTCTGAAAGGTACGATTATTCCTCTACCCTCTGCCAGAACATCTTTCGCATATAGGTATGGAGTCGATATACATACTTTACCCGCACCAATCGCATATGCCAGAGCGCCTGAAGCGGTTTGCTGTGGGTCCAGATATGGAGTTATATAGATATCGATAACCTGTAACCATAAAATCAATTCTTTTAAAGTCATATATTTATTTATGAATCTGACATTTTCCTGTAAATTGTACTGTTTCACTTTTTGTTTTAGAAAATTTCTATATTTTTCGCCTTCGGTTTGTAATACAACAGGATGCGTCTGACCGATTATCAAGTATAAAATATTAGAGAAGTGCTCTTTGATTTCCCTTAAAGCTTCTATTATATATTCGAGCCCTTTAATTTCCGATAAAAGATTGATATTGCCCAGGACTATTCTTCCCTCCAGTCCCTTTTTCTTTTTATATCCGGAATTGACTTCCATAGACATATCGGGAACACCATGAGGAATAATTTCTATATTTTCTTCGGGATAATTATATTTTTTAACCAGCTTCCGCAAAATTTCAGGCATCATGACTATTACTTTATCCGCAAACTTCAGAACATCTTTTAAAACCAGGCCATATCCTGTGTCTGGATCAACAGGAATTGTATGAGCGGTTATTATTAAAGGTTTCTTTATCAGCTCTAATAATTTAATGATATATTCCCCAAATTCACCGCCATACAATCCAAATTCATGTTCCAGTACGACTATATCCGCTCTGGACTTATTTATATAATCAGCAGCTTTGATATAGGAATCAATCTTATACTGGCTGATTTTAAATTTGACTTCCGGGGGATAATCAATTTTATCTTCGGGCCTTACCAATGCTACGATCTTTGATCCGCAGTACGGATTTATAAGATCGATAGCTCTGGTCAAGTCACTTGTATACGTAGCAATACCACATTTTCTTGGAACATATGATGATATATAAATACTATTAATACCAATACATGTTTCTCTTATAACTTTCTTTAGCTTATCCAAATAATACCTTCCTCAATTTCTTTTAGGAAAAACTCCCTTTCTAAGGACAAAATTAAAAGTCCGAAGGAAAATCTATTTCCTTCCCCGCTATTTTTTTAAGCCTTGCAAATTTATACGCATTCTTATATTTTTTGGCAATAATTTTCCATGACACGACTTCTCTCAGATATTTTTTTAAATTCTCCGAAAGTTGTTTTCTTAGATCCTCATCGCACGCAAGCCTGACGACTTTTTCTTTCAGCATTTGCTTGTTTGTAAATAACAGCCCTCCTTCACTTTCCAGTGTTTGTGCCGTTAATGCCTCCATTGGGGCCGTGGTTATATAGGGTTTGTTCAAGGCAATTATCCTGGCAAGCGTTCCCGATTGAGTTTCATCTACCGTAGGGAGCACTATGAAATTACAAACTGCCATTACCTTGTAGTAAATTTCTCCTCTTGGAATAAATTCATAGTAATGGGCAATTCCTTTCTTTTCTAAAATTTCCAGGTTTCTTTTATAATTATTATAATCTTCGACATGGGCTGAATCCCTTACTGTACCTGCAGCCAGCAGATCCCAATTCTCACCGGTTCTTTTTTTTATTTCTACAAGTATTTCTTCCCACATAGAAGTCAGTATATCCCATCTTTTATTTGATTGTATCCAGCCTACCAGGCCGACTAAATTATCACTCAGATATTCGAGTTTGTCTAATCCCAGCTCCACCTTTAATTTCTGGATTCCTTTTTCATCCCACTGCTTATCTTCTCTTGCTCCATGAGGGACGATCATAATATTTTCAGGCATCTTCCATCCTCTCTGAGTGAAAGTCCAGTTTAATCGCCATTTCTGATAATCACTTTTAAACAAAACTACATCAGCATCTTCACATAACTGATAAATAAAATTTTCTTCAAATTCCTTGAGCCTTCCATGTACCGTATGCGGTTCAACCACAATAGGGAATTCATTTATAGAACCCAGAAATTCAATAAATCCCTGGTTCCTGTCTCCGATACCCCTATTGTCCACATGTTCATATAAACCATATTCATGTTCTATGTGTACCACATATGGTGATAATTTTTTGATTTTTTTTGCCACAGGCTTCCACCAGAACCGGTGGGATGTATCTATTATCGGGTAGACTCCTTCTCCGGAACCATCCTTATGGCTAATTATTAGAACTTCTCTCTCAGGGTACTCCTTCTGTATAAATTCTCTGGCTTCTTCACAGAATGTCGCTATTCCGCATAATCTGGGGTAATAACTTGAAATAAGAACTATTGGTTTTCCTCTTATCATAACTTTTTACTGTTTTTAATTTTATTATTAGTTAACTGTTGCATTATGATAAGTATAAAGCCGATCATTGTCAATTCCTGAATATTGTGAAATTGTTAAAAAATTGTATAAATCTCAATAATTCGATTATATTATAATTATAATCAAAGAAATTATTATATTAACAGCAGTAAGTATAGCTTCAGAGTAAAAAAGGCAGGGCTTTTTACCGGTTATTCGACCGGTTTATTTTTAACCGATAAAAATGCCATATTCTTTTGAACAATTCTCTTTTTAATTTCCTGATAATTTTCCCGGTGGGAACACTTGCAATAGGGGTATAGCCGCCTTAAATATTTTCATCTTTACCCTCTATCTTAAATATCCCTATCCTGATATATCAAGTCTTTTACAACTCTGCCACAATCCATGTATATTGCAATAAGAGGAAGCCAGAAGAGTGCCTGGCTTTTCAGTCTTAAACATCAGGGTTCCCCGATGGTTTGTATAGACAGTACTGGTATCAGCACCCTGAACCGAGCTGCCATGCGCACTAAAAGTAAGTTTTCCAATCTGAATTGGATATTTTTCCCCATCTGGCAGAAAGTACAGAGTTATCCATGCTATGTGATGCTGCGTAGTATTAGGGTGTTCTATTTCTTTTCCTACACCTACAATCACCGTAATTTGTTCCCCTTTTTGTGCCGTATCGATAGCCTCTATTACCGGAACGTGTTTTTCTATTTTAAAATCCGAGCTTTGCAATAATTCATTTAATTCAGTCATTTTTCTTCCTTTCCTTTATTATCAATATTTTTTTAACCATTACCAAAAATATCTTCATCCATATATATAAGTATTATAATTTCAAATATGCGGTGAAGCAATAGCAGAGAGTCTGATATCAGGATATAAAAAGTAGAGAGTTTTGCCGGTATTTAGATTAGTTTATTTTAAGCCTGAGAAATTTTAGGCTTTGTCATTGATATTTTATTGAAGTTTTTCATTTCCCTGAAGATCCAGCCTGCAGTAATCGTTATAGAAAGAAAATCCGAAACAGGAACAGCCAGCCATACACCATTTAATCCGAAAAGCAGAGGGAGAAGAAAAGCCGCAGGAATTAGAAACAATACCTGTCTGGACATAGTTAAAATAAGAGCAGGTGCCGCTTTTCCGATAGCCTGAAACATTCCTCCTCCGAGCATTTGAACTCCGATAAAGGGGAAACATATTATAACTATTCTCAAAATACCAACCCCTTCGCTTATCAAGTGGGCATCATTGCTGAAAAAGCTGATTACAAATGCAGGAAAGATCATCATGACCAAAAATCCGGAACCTGCAATGGCAACGGTCCAACCTATTGCTATACCAAGTACTTTCTTAATTCTGGGATAAAGTTTTGCTCCGTAATTAAAGCCAACAATGGTGCTAAATCCCTGTGTGATCCCCACAAGAGGCATCTGGATCAGGCTCAACATTCTTAATCCGATTCCCATTATGGCAATATAAAGATCACTTCCATAGAAACTCAGAAGTCTGTTAAAAATCAGAATTATTATACTGGCCGTTGCAGAACTTATAAAAGAGGGAAAACCAAGAAAAATAATTTCTTTCATTATGGAAAATTTTACTTTAAATACGGATAGTTTCAGCTTGAAGACACTTCCTCCAAATGAAATATACAAAATAACATATATGGAACTGATTACCTGGCTTATGACCGTGGCAATAGCTGCACCTTTTACACCCATATGAAAAACAAAGATAAAAATAGGATCCAGAATGATATTCAATATGGCCCCTATTGCCATTACATACATAGCCGCTCTGGGATTCCCTTCGGCCCTTATAAAATTATTGCTGATTATGGAAAAAGAGAGGAAAATAAAACCGATCAGCGTTATACAGGCATAATCTCTGGCATAGGGCAGTACCTGTGCCGATGCTCCAAAAAATACCAGGAGCTTTTCCATAAAAGCGTAAAAAATAGCCATACAGACAGCGCTGATCATGAGATTGAGAATAAAAGTATTTCCGAAGGTGTTCTGTGCGATATCTTTTCTGTTTTTTCCCAGAGCCCTTGAAATAATAGATGCGCTTCCGACACCTATCATCATACCTATACCCATTATAATAAACTGTATTGGTAATACTATTGAAAGTGCAGCTATGGCCAGCGAACCCACACCTTTACCTACAAAGATTGTATCTATAATATTATAAAAGGCAGCTGACACCATTCCTACTACAGCAGGGGCCGAGAACTTAAATAGTAAAGTATTTATATTACCGTTTAACAGCAGCGCTCTTTTAGATTTCATATTTCCACGTCAAGCCATGTTCCTTTAGTATATATTACTGATCATCAAGAAATATACTTATATATAATATATATTGATTATTGATTCAGGATACTCTGAAAAAATTGATTTTTTTCTGCTTCGTTATAACCGACAGCACTTGATTTTCCAAACCACTGGGGCCATGAGTTAAATGTGCTTATATTGATATCTTCCCTTTTTAAAGAAAGTATTACGGGCAATATTTGAGTCGCCTGGCTTATAGAAATATTTGTCCAGACATATTGTCCCATTATATTCAGAAAACCAGCCAGATTTCCCGCATTTAGCATAGATCTTTTTTGTAAAAGTAGATCCGCAAGAAGCATCGCCGACTGTCTCTCCCTCGAATAAGCCCCTCCCCCATAAAGGGATCTGCCGTGCCTTGCCCTGGAAAGAGCAAGTGCCTGGGCCCCATTTATATGATGTGTCCCGGGAGTCAGATAGCATCCCGAAAAAGAATCCGCTATATTTTCTTCGACTGTGACATCGACACCGCCAAAGTAATCGATAAGAGGCGCAAATCCGTCAAAGTCAGTGATAACATAAAAATCGAGCTTTGCTCCGGTAAACCCCTCGAAGGCACTCAATGCTCTGGCATTACCGCCCGAAGCATGATATCCGTTGATTTTTTGTCCCCCATACCAGGTATCTCTCGGTATTGTCACAAGGTATGCTTTTTTTGTATCAAGATTTATATGGACAAAAATATTGATATCGGTTCTTCCGGTGACCCGGCCTCCCGGTCTGTCATAAGCGCTGTCATCACCCCAGATTATGAAATTGACTTTCCTCCCTGCCTGAAAACCGGACACTCCGTTTGAACTGTAACCCGAGGCAGCGGCAGTGGTGGTAGCTGTGGTTGTAGCAGTGGAAGCACCCGCGTAAGGTTTTATACCGTAACTGTTACAGAGACCTGCAAATTCCTGAGATTCCAGGAATCCATTCAGAACAGCTTCCCTGCTTGTTCCGCTTGATAGTTTCCCCAACCATGAGCTATAACCACTGGCATCCGGTTCACGGTTAAAAAATGCCCTGTAAAGTATCGTCACGAACTTTTCGTTTGAGTGATTTTTTTCTTTGAACTCCTGACTGAAGATAAAACTCTGTGCAACATCCGCACCGGTTTGGGAACCATTAAGAAGACGCCCGACCCATTGGTCCAATCCCCCTGCATCGGGCTGTCTTTCCAGACATTGTACATAAAAACGTGTTACAAAACCCTGCAGCTGCTCTTTTGATCCACCGTTGAGAGTTGTCGGGAAAATAGTTATAACCAAAATCCCTACTAACACGACTATCAAAAAATACCTGCCACCGGAAAGTATCTTTCTAAGCATGATTACTCCTTTTAAAATTAAATTACATTTTATTAAGTAAAAATTTCTTACTATTATACAATCATTCTTACCAGGTTAAAAACATTTAATATATTTTTTTAATAAAGATCCGTAAATATTATTCATTCCGAGCCGTGTAAGAGCAAAATCATATTTTACAGGATCCCTTTCATCAAATTTCCTTAATGCATCGGTTATCTCAAGAGCTGTTTTAATATCGGCCTGTTTTCTTACAGTAAAACCAAGTCCGAATGAAATCCTGTACATATGAGTATCAAGCGGAATAATTAATTTTGATCTTGAAATTCCGGTCCATCCACCCGGATCCACATTATCCTTACGTACCATCCATCGTAAATAAAGATTCAACCTCTTGAATGCACTTCCGCCCATCGGGGAAGGTATGAGGCTATCGCATCTGTTTTCAGTAGAAAAATTGAGATTTTTTGCAAAATCCAGAACAGCGGAATGAACTGTTTTTTCTTCCTCTTTCATACTGCGCAAAAAACATTTATTCAATGTTCCGTATCTTGTTATTGTATTTTTGATATTTGTCAGAAGACAGAATAATTCATGGCCGGTCGTAAATCTGTGTTTAAAATCTTTAAATGTATCATAGAGCATATCAGGGGAAGATTTTTTTAAAAATAAATACGGACCGGGCGTCATTCTTTCCAATACCAGCTTTACACTTTTCAATATCTGAGCCACTTTCCCATATGCCAGTACGGCAGCAATAAGACCCGATATTTCGCGGTCCTCTATATTTTCATAGTCATATAAAAATTCCAGCGGATCGGGATGAATGAATTTTCTGTCATTATAACTTGAATATAATTTATCAAGTTCATCTTTAAGCCCATCTATCCCTGTCATAGTATTGATTTCTTTTTTTCCTTTCAGGTTATCTACGGGGAAAAGCTTAATCCTCTATAGCGATTTCTTTATATTTGTTACTTATTTTTCCGGCCAATTCATCAAGCATTTTAAAATCAGCTTCTTTTGGATACCCTTTTATAATAACCGGTTCGATAATCTCAGCCTTTAAAGAAGAGACCATGTCTGCAAGTATATCAACAGTTCTCCCGCCCCACCCATAGGATCCGATTATGGAAATGAATTTTAATTTCGGCCTCAGGGCCTTCACCAGATATGCAGCATAAATTATATTCGGATGCGGGCCCGTAAGTACCGTAGGCGTTGCAATCACCACTGCTGCCGCATCCACAAGAGCCATTGCAAGCTCTCCTATATCCGAATCCGTAAGATGAAAAATCCTGACCGTTAAACCTTTTTCTATTAAAGATTCACTAAAATATTCGACTATCTTTTCGGTGCTGCCATGCATTGAGATATAAGGGATTATTACTTCATTTTTTACCCTTTCAGAGGACCAGTCTTTGTATGCATCTATGATAAAAGCCGGCTTATCGTAAAGTTGACCATGACTGGGAGCTATAATATCGATATCCAGATCTTTTATAATATCTAAATTTTTTATTATGCTGGTCCTGAAGGGCATCATGATCTCGGCATAATAACGTTTTGCGGCCCTGTATATCTTATTTTCATCTCTCACAAAAAGTTCATCCGTTGCATAATGGGAACCAAAGAAATCACAGCTGAAAAGGATCTTATCTTCTTTTAAATAAGTGGACATTGTCTCGGGCCAGTGCACCCATGGAGTAAAGATAAACTGCAAAGTCTTATCACCCAGAGAAATCGTATCCCTGTCTTTTATTATTAAAAACTTTTCTTCGGGTATCGAAAGTAAATCCATTAAAAACGATTTGCATTTTTCGTTCGTGACTATCACGGACTGCGGATATGCCCTGACAAGTTCACCCAGAGATCCCGAATGATCCTGCTCTGCATGATGGGATATTATGTAATCTATCCTGCCGGCACCGGCTTCTTTTAGATTATCCGTCAGGGTATCGTACATTGTCGGGTCCACACTATCAAGAAGAGCGATTTTTTCCGATCCTTTTATCAGATAGGAATTATATGAGGTCCCGTCGGGAAGAGGTATCAATTCATCGAATAACTTTCTATCCCGGTCTATGGCTCCAACAAAGTAAATATTTTCTTTTATTTTTTTTATACTCATTTGAACCAATCCCTTTTTTATTTTTATTGTATATAACCACGGATATTATATTTTATCTTATGCAATAAGTGCAAATTCTAAAAAATTAATGTCAGAATCAAATTGACCTTACCGGAGGTTTAATGCCTTTAAAGTTATAATGTTGGAAAAGTATGTATATTATTTACATTGCACCGGAATCTTTTTTCCATGACCGCCTGAAAGATGAAATAATTTTTTTCGCGAAAAAAGAAAGAAAGAAAATTATTGCCAGAAGTATGATTATTGTTGCACCGGATGCCAGATTCAATAAATAAGAAATCCACAATCCCGCTATGGTCAATATGATTCCAACAATAATCGAGCTTATTATCAATTTTTTCATATTATAAGTAAATTGCCTGCATATGGATGACGGTATTGTAAGCAGTGCAATGACCAGAATAATGCCAACAATCCTTATAAGTATAACTACACTCAAAGCAACCATACACAGGAGTGTAAGATATATAAACCTGTTGGGAATGCCTACTACTGTCGAAAATTCTTCATCGAAAGATACTGCATAGAATTCCTTAAAAAATAGAACAACAATCACAATGATTATAGAATCCAATATAAGCATAATATATAAATCCGATACAGGGATAGTCAGAATATTTCCAAATAAATAACTGAAGAGATCCGGCGCATAGCCGGGAGTCAAATTGATAAATATGATACCCGTTGCCATCCCTGCTGCCCAGATAATTCCTATTGCCGCATCTTCACTTAATTTACTTCTTTTACTTATAAGGCCTATTGTGATTGCAGATACTAAACTGAAAGGAATGGCAGTAATAATAGGGTTACTTATCCCCAGAAAGTAACCCAGCCCGATACCACCGAATGCTGCGTGTGAAATGCCCCCGCTTATAAACACCAGCTTTTTGATGACCACATAAGTTCCGACAATACCACAAGCTATATTTACAAGAACAGCAGCTATTATAGCATTCCGCATAAATTCATATTGAAAGATTTCCATTACTTTTTATGCCTCCCCAGTACCCTGTGCGGAATCCCATGGGCCAGTATTTCCACCGGACAGCTGTAAGCTTCCTCAAGTTTACCCAGACTGCCTTCTTTTGGACCATGATAAAAAAGTTTCCGGTTAAGGCAGAGGACACTATCGATATAAACTGAAATTGCGCCAATATCATGGGTTACAAATACGACAGCCATCTTCTTATTCAATTCAAGAAATAATTCATAAATAGATTTTTGTGTTTCCGGATCCACGCTTGCCATAGGTTCATCGAGTAAAAGAAGTTCCGGTTCCCTTGCAATGGCCCTGGCGATCAGGATTCTCTGTAATTGACCGGCAGATAACATGCTTATGTGCCTGTTTTTATATTCAAGCATTCCTACTGTTTCCAGGGCATTAAGTACGGATTTTTCATCATTTTCAGAGTATTTTTTTATTGGTCCCCTGTATCTTCCCATAATAACCATATCAAATACATTGATTGGAAAGCTTAAATCAAAAAAGATATTCTGCGGTAAATAACCAATTGATTTTCTGCCATCTTCGGCACCTTTGCCAAAGACTCTGACCGTTCCCGAATCCGGCCTTAATAATCCCAGCATAATCTTGAGCAGTGTGGTTTTTCCTCCTCCATTGGGGCCTATTATGGCCATAAAATCATTCCTTTTTATCGAAAAGCTTACATCTTCAAGGACAGGTATCTCACCGTAATAAAAGTATATATTTTTAAGATCAACTACTATATCATTTTTCATCTTAGTCCGTTCCTAATATAATTAGATCTCATTTCATTGATCCTGCAAAAGCCATGGCAACTTTTTTCATGTTTTCCACGTAATTTTTCTTTAGCGAACTTACGAGTACAACGGATCCTCCGATTTCTCCGGCCACGGCTTCGGCGCTTTTGGTGCTGAACTCAGGAGAAGCAAAAATCACTTTGATGTTATATTCCCTTGCTTTATCTATTAAAGCTTTTATACCTTCGGCCGTAGGTTCCTTACCTTCCTCTTCAATAGCCATCTGTTTGATACCGTAATCCAGTGCAAAATAGGTCCAGGTTGGATGAAAAACCATTATGACTTTATTTTCTTTTCCCGCAAACATCCGGCTGATTTCTTCATCCAGCTCTTCAAGTTCCGTCAGATAATTATCCAGATTTCCCTTATAATACTTCTGATTTTCAGGATCTGCATTGACCAGCCCCTCATAAATATTTTCTGACATTATTTTTGCATTCGACGGAGATAACCAGATATGGGGATCGATTCCTTCAGGATTACTTGCATCTTTATTATTCTCATCATATTCATTATATTGCACAGGTTCGCCATTTTCATAATTTACAGCAACAAACTTTACACCTCTGGATGAGTCCACCACCAGCATTTTTTTATTTATATTGATTATTTTGTCCATCCATGCCAGCTCGAACTCGATTCCGGAACCTATCCCGGCTGAACCGACTCTGGCATATATTTGTGCTTTGCTTACTTCTTCCAGCTGAGCCGGGGAAGGTTCGTAAGTATGAGGATTAGCTCCCGGAGGAACCATCACTGTTACTGCTACTTTATCGCCCCCGACTTTCTCTGCAAATTCAGCCTGTGGCGGTATACTTACAATGACTCTGATTTTATCATTATTTATACCCGTGTCGACCAGGCGGGCACAGCCTGAAAATCCTGAAATTAAGAAAATTGAAATTATTGTAAAAACAACCTTTACGAATGCATGTCTCATTTATATTCAGTTCATTTTTTCCCGGGACATAACAAATCTCTCGACTAACATCGGATTAAATTGAGTCCCCGAACATCTTCTGAGTTCTTCTTTTGCTTCTTCCTCGGAAATCGCCTCCTTGTAATGCCTTCCAAATGTCATAACATCATAAGCGTCCACGATAGAAGCAATACATGCATTAACGGGGATATCTTTACCCTTCAGCCCCTGGGGATAGCCATCTCCGTTCCACCATTCATGATGCGATAAAATATCCTCGGCTATCGATGCGATTTGCGGGGTAGATTCGGCAATCTTATATCCTATTTCCGGATGCCTTTTTATAATTTTCCATTCTTTGGTATTTAATTTACCCTTTTTCATTAAGATTGCATCAGGAATGGCTACTTTTCCGATGTCGTGGAGAGTAGAAAGAAGTACCAGCTCGTCCAGCTTATTTTGCGGCAAATTAATCGACATTCCCAGCTGAAGTATCAATCTTTTAAGACGTTCCGCGTGCTCCTTCGTCTCCCGATTCTTTTCCCATAATATTCTTTCCAGAGAGGAAATTATAGAATTATAAATACTCTTTCTTTTAAGCAGCTTATTTTTATACATATTGTTTTCCGCTTCTTTTATAACATCCTTTAGATCCTGATCCCGGCTTTCTCTTGCTGAAATTCCCATAGAGATATTTAAAGGTATCTTCTGGTCCACAGTTTTTTCGCAGATTCTTTTTATTCTGTTCGATATCTCTTCCACGTCATTTTCGGTGGATCTGGGCATAAGTACAAAAAATTCGTCCTCGCCCCATCTCGCAATTATGTCCTCTTCGCGGGAACAGAATTTCAATATCTTCGCTACTCTTTTTAACAATTTGTCGCCTTCATTATAACCAAAAGCGTCATTTACCAATCTGAGTCCGTTCAGGTCACATATCATAAAATTCAAAGGCAGATCTCTGTCTCTGTAAATATTTACAAGTACTTTTTCAAAATAAGTTCTATTGTAAAGTTCTGTCAGTTTATCATGAAAACTCAAATATCTAATTCTCTTCTCCGCCTTTTTACGTTCGCTTATATTATTAAAAACCTCCATCCTTACTTTCTTTCCCTGGTGGACGGTCGGCCTGCCGGTCACTTCGGCAAATATCCTGTTACCGTTATTTTTCAGGGCTACTATTTCATAAGGGATCTCATGTTCCGATTTAATTTTTTCTGTCATAATTTCCTTATACTCAGGCGTTATAAAATCCAGCAAATACCTGCCAACAGCATAGGAAGCACTGCATTCGAACATAGACGTAAAAGCATCATTAACCTCTAAAATTTTCCCGTTATCATGAATAACGATCCCTTCCATCGAAGATCTGAAAAGCATATCGAATTTTTCTCTGTTCTCCCGGACCTTGTTTTCCAGTTTTTTCTTTTCAGTAATATCCTTGATAATCATCCTGAAACCCGTAATTTTATTGTCTTTATTTTTCAAAGGTCCAAAATAGACTTCTCCAAAAAGAATATCTCCATTTTTTCGATGCTGTGTAATTTCAAATGAATTTACCTCTTTTCCATTCAGGATAGATTTGAATATCTCGAGATACTTCTGAATATCTTTCGTACTGAGATTGACCCGCTTCGTGAAGTATTTGCCGATTAATTCTTCGCGTGAATAACCTGAAAAATCAAGCACGGCATCGTTGCATGAGGTTATTATGCCGCTGCTGTCTATTGTCAGGATCCCCACGGACTCCGTTTCGATCAGGCTGCTGTATTTGCCTTCACTTTCTGCCAGTGATTCTTTTAACTGTGTGGATTGCGCTTCATATTTTTCCAGATCGAGAACCTTCCTGTTCAATTCCACCAGTTTATCTATCAGTTGTTCTTTTGTAATCTTTTCGATATCCATTTTTTTATATTACACCGTACGGCTCATAAATATAATTCCAAAACAAAAAGTCAGAAGTGAAATTTTACCTCTGACTTTTTTGGAGTCCTTAAATTATTTTGTGTCAGTTTATACCTGTATTCTATTGTTACAAAAAAATAATAAAACCTCATTTAACCAATACTTACAGCAATCTTTTCTATTTATTCATCATCTTCCAGCAGTAGCGCTTCTTCTTCGTAACCACCTTTTTGTTTTCCTGCTGTTTTATCTATTTCTTCGTCTTCTTCATCTATATCCAAATTATCTTCAAAATTATTCTGGAGGGCTTTATCACCTTCTGCCGGATTTACTCCATCTATCTTTTTTAAAAACATTTTAAACTCATCAGAAACTAAATTTTTGATTTTGTTTTTAAATTCATCATATTGATACTGCAGATAATTTATATCTTCTTCCAATTCCTGTTTTTTCTTAAGAAGGTCTCCGTATAACTTCTCCGATTCCATTTTCTCCTCTTCGGATTCCCCTCCGGTTCCAACTCTATCTTCTATTCCTTCTAACTGTATCGCCATGTCATTCTCTGCTTCGGTTTTATCTTCCACCTTTTTTATTCCGAAACTATTCAGTATATTTTCCAGATCCTCTTCTCTTATCTTTATGGATTTCTCCATTTTTACAGCAGGAAGTTTTTTTTGTGTAATCATATTCATTACTTCCTGTTCACTGATCCCCAGAATGTCTGTAGCTTCTTTTATTGTATAAAACCTATTGCCTTTTTCCATATCACCTTACTGAATAATTATTATAAATCTATAATATTTCAAACAATTATAGCATATTAATTTTTTAAAAAAATCGTTTTTTTTATCTGATATTTAAATCTATATAATGATTAGATTATATCTCGTATTATAATTTCTTAAAAGATATTTATAGTTGTAAAAACTTATTTTTATGCTAAATCAAAGAAAAAACAACTGTGGTTAATAGACAAACCCGGTATAAATCAATATAATAAAACGGATATTTGATTAAAAAAACAATCAGTGAAATTAAACCTTATATGAAATTTTTGCAGAAATGAACTCACAAATAATAACACCGTTGATTATAACTTCTATTGCCGGCCTCTCTACCACCATCGGAAGTTTGATTGGTCTCATGTTTAAAAGAGAAAACTCAAAATTTATGAGTGCCGTTCTGGGCTTTACAGCAGGAGTCATGATAGGAATCTCTTTTTTTGAGCTTCTTCCTTCGGGTTTTAAGGAATTAGGATTTACCAGAGCCAGTATTACTTTCATTGCAGGATTCATCTTTATATTTTTAATAGATACTCTTATACCCCATGAATATATCGGACAAAAGGAGAAATTAGCTGACAGTACCGATAAAAAACTCTTAAGAACCGGTCTTTTCGTAGCGCTCGGAATAGCCATTCATAACTTTCCCGAGGGAATGGCGAGTTTTTATAGTTCAATGGTGGATGTTAAATTAGGAATGGCTGTAGCCGCTGCTATTGCCATACATAATATCCCCGAAGGAGTTGCAGTATCCGCTCCTATATATAAAGCAACCGGAAGCAGGAAAAAGGCTTTTCTGTGGTCATTTTTATCCGGAGTTGTGGAACCAATAGGGGCACTGCTTACAGCCCTTGTTCTCCTTCCTTTTTTGAATCCACAGTTATTGGGATATTTGCTCTCAGGCATAGCGGGACTAATGGTTTTTATAGCCATCGATGAACTTTTACCGGTTTCCAAATCTTATGGATATCTTCATCTTCCCATAGTAAGTTTTATAGCCGGAATGATAGTTATGATATTAAGTTTAATTTTAATAAAATAATTATTTCTTCAATCTACCCATTACGGGAAACTTTTTTAGAAAATCTATATCATGCGGAGCTTCCCTTAGTTCTCCGGTCAAATCTTCTCCGGCATGATGTATCACCTGATGTTTCCCATTTTTCCATAAAAAACTATCCGTAACATCATAAATATTCCCATTACAGGCAACATAAGCTTTTCTTCCCTCTTTGCCGTCATATTTTTGCAATTCTTCTTTTGTAAGCTCTTCCATTTTGTTTATTTTAATCTGTCATTATTACTGGCGAAGCCTTGAGGTCAAAAGGATTGGTTCTGATTGCCAGCGAGAATAAATACGGATAGTTATTTTTTAAGTGGCTCATATATGCAATCCACTCAAGAATCATTATGCCGTAGGCTCTTTTAGTATCGCCAATAAGATGATCGTAATCTGCATCAGGTAACTTCTTGCAGTCTTCTCTCTTCTCAAGTTCTTCGGTTAAATGAAATACGGCCCATAAAAGATCCGTAAATGATTCATGCTCCAGCAGGTTAGGATTCTCTAATAACCTTAGCAAAAACTCCCGCTTTTTAATTAAAAATTTTTTTAAGTCCTCTAAATTTTCTGGATTTATTTTAATATCCGACTGATAACTTTTTAATTTTTTATATATTTCTTTGAAGTCCCTGGCTGTCCATGTTTTTACTCCAGACAGATGATCTATCAGGGCATTGCTGTTCTTATCATAGTCTGAAAGGAAAATTAAGAGTTTTGTTCCGACTTCACTAAAGAAAGCTCCTATTACCATATTTAGTTTGGTAAGCAAAGCTTTCTTTTCCCTGTCACTCATGAGTCTATGAATAACTACTGTTACCAGAAAAACCTCTATGGGTAAAAATGCAATATCCCCCATCAGATATATGAAAATATGATGTATGTCTTTAAAAATAATATAATGGAAAATATAAAGCAACACAGATAAGGATATTAGAATTACTCCTAAAATCAACTGCCACTTTACTTTTTTCATATAAGTTTCCTCCTATAATTAGAAGGCCCTGCCTGTGATGCAAAGCCTTCTAATCCTATAATAATCAAACATATCTATGATTATTTCAGAAATTTACTTACAAACGGAGAAGTTTCTCCCCTTCTTAAGAAATGACCGGATGGTCCCTCACCCAGAAATTCTGAAAACCAGCTTTCATGCTCTATTTCTTCATTAAGTATAGATAGAGCCAGGTCATATGTCCTGTGATCTTTTCCTGCTGTAATATTACAGAGATGCGTGTAACCCCTTACTGCACACCTCTCGGCCTCAACCAGTACCTTAAGAATTGCCATTACATCCGTGGGATCTTCGGGCAAAGCAGCAGGCGGACAGGCTGATACATCATGAAAGTCCTTCATATCCTCTGGCAGCTTTCCTCCAAGTTCATAAATTCTGGGAACGATTGCCTCAAAGTGATTCCTATCCTCAATCCTCGCAGTCTCCGCTATCTCTTTTATTCCTTCTCCCTGCAGACCTATCAGGTTTGCTCTCAGTATAGTGTAGTAGTAATAAGTAGTTAGCTCAGCTCCTGCGTTCTTTACTAAAAGCTCTATTATCTCATCTACGTTCAATCCCGCTTTTTCTACCATCTCTCTTGTTACCTTAGCCATTTAATGCCCCTTTCTATTATTTGATAGTATTAGAATATGATTAGATTTTTTTCGGTTTTCTAATTTATATTTATAACTATATAAGAATAAATCTTATTTGTCAATTGTTTTTATAAAATAGATTACCAGAATAAAGCATTAGGCTTACATATACTTCTACTCTCTATCGAAATCTCCCCTCCTGAATATTGACAATGCACTTCAAACTGATATCATTATTAAAGATATACAAATTATCATATACACAAAAGTTTGAAATATGGAATCACGAGGTAATACATAATGAAAGAGAATTCAAACAAGATTATCTATTTTGCTATTATCCTGGGCATATGCCTGATAATAAGCGCCACAATAGGCGCTTTCACTTTTTATATAGTAAGGTCACCGGAGGATACTCTCTCTGTAACCGGCTCGGTCAGGGAAAGGGTTACTTCGGATGTTGTCAAATGGACCTCTAATTTCTCCAGGACCGTTCCGGCTGAGGAACTAAAGTCCGGTTACCAGATGATGCAAACTGACCAGGCAAAGGTACTTAATTTTTTTGATAAAAATGGATTTACCGAAGAAGACCTTATAATATCACCGGTATTTATGGAGCAGTTGTATTTATATGATCCTAATGCTCCCAAGGAAAACGCTTTGAGACAGACCGTAGAAATTCAATCGACCGATGTTGAAAAGATCACAAGTATGGCGAAAAATACACAGCAACTGATAGATCAGGGTGTCATATTTTCAACTCAGTCCCTTGAATATACTTACTCTAAACTTCCGGAACTGCGAATAAGTCTTATTCCGGATGCAATAAATGACGCCAAATTAAGGGCTCAGAAAATCGCCGAAGGAAGCGGTAAGGAAATAGGGGTCATAAAATCGGCGATCCTTGGTGTGGTACAGGTTCTGCCAGTTGGATCCACCGAAGTCTCGGACTGGGGAACCTATGATACCTCAACGATAGAAAAAGAAGTTATGATACCGGTCACAGTGATTTTTACCCTGAAATAGATCGACCCCGGAATCTATATTTTTATCCGGAGATATTCAGCCTTTATCAAATAATTGATACTAATATCCATGTAATGATCCTGTTTATGTTCCTCTACGCAAGAATCAGCAAGTATTTAAATTATCAATAGCTAATTATATAGAAAATACTATAATATTACTTTGATTACCGGGCTTCTTCTATATATTAAAGTTTTTTAGATAACTTATATGAAAATAGAATATTATAAACTTGACGAAAAAAAGTTATTCAAAACTCTCGAAGTGGATGCAAATGGCCTGACAGTTGAGGAAGCAAAAAAAAGACTCAAGATCTATGGGCCAAATGTAATCAGGGAAAAGAAAAAAAGGTCCCTTGTTTTAAGATTCATCGATAATTTTATCCACCTATTTGCAATAATTCTCTGGATTGCTGCGGGGCTCTGCTTTATTCCGGGAGTTGATATGCCTCAGCTTGGATATGCAATTATTCTTGTCATTATAATAAATGCAATTTTTAGTTTTATGCAGGAATATAAAGCAGAAAAAGCTCTGGAGTCCCTAAAAAAATTTCTCCCTTCAAAATCTACAGTACTGAGAGGCGGAGAAGTTATCGAAATACAATCAATGGAGCTTGTACCCGGAGATATTCTTATTCTGAACGAAGGAGATAATATTTCTGCAGATTCAAGACTCATCGAATCATTCAATATAAGAACCAATAACTCCGTACTCACCGGCGAATCCGACCCGCAGCGCAAAAGTACCGTACCCATAATAGGAAGGAGAATCGATCCTTTAAGGCTTACGAATGTGGCTTATGCCGGTACCAGTGTGAGTTCCGGAAGCGGCAAGGCAATCGTTTATGCCACCGGAATGGAAACCGAATTCGGTAAAATAGCTAACCTGACCCAGGGAATAAAAGAAGAGTTGAGCCCACTTCAGAAAGAGATAAATAAGGCAAGCCAGACACTGGTATATATCGCATTAGGAATAGGATTTCTATTTTTCATTTTATCTCTGACTGTAGCCAGACTTGGTTTCATAGGTTCCTTCATATTTGCCATAGGTATTCTGGTCGCATTTATTCCTGAAGGGTTGCTCCCTACTGTCACCCTTTCACTGGCACTCGGTGTCCAGAAAATGGCAAAAAGGAACGCAGTAATAAAAAAATTATCTTCTGTCGAAACGCTCGGCAGTACTACGGTAATATGTACCGATAAAACCGGGACCCTGACCCAGAATGAAATGACGGTAAGAGAAATATGGTTGAATGGAGGGAGTTATAGTGTCACCGGTCATGGTTATAATCCTGAAGGCGACTTTCTATTAAACGATAAAAAGCTTGAAAATAAAGAGGTCCTGAATACATTCAAAAACTTCTCAAGGGCAATATCTTATTGTAATAATTCAAGGCTTTATTTCGACAGCAGTAATAACGCCTGGATAATAAAAGGAGATCCAACCGAGGGCGCCCTTCTTGTTATAGCAAAAAAAACCGGCTTTGATTACGAAAATGAACTTAAAAGCGAACCCCGGATATTTCTCCTTCCTTTTGATTCCAACCGTAAAAAAATGAGTTCTATTCACAAAACATCCGATGGCGTCAGGGCTTTTGTAAAGGGTGCTCCCAGGGAGATGCTTTCGATCTGTAAAAAAATAGAGATAAACGGTCAGATAAAAGAACTTACCGATAAGATTAGAGACAGCATATTAAAGTACAATGATGATTATGCGGGAAGAGCCCTGAGGGTTCTCGCAGTAGCTTACAAAGATTTGACAATTTCTCGAAATGAATACGCTATAGATAATGTTGAAAAAGATCTGGTATTTCTTGGACTCACGGCAATGATCGATCCCCCCAGACCCGAGGTCGAAGAAGCAATAAAAAAATGCTACCAGGCCGGAATAAAGATAATAATGATTACCGGTGATTATGGCCTTACGGCTAATACAATTGCCAGGAAGATTGGCATCATCAGGGGCGAATCTAAAATTTATCTCGGAACAGATATAGAAGAGATGTCCGATAAAGAGTTAAAGGAGGTTCTAAAACAGGACAATATAATATTTGCAAGAGTCTCGCCGGAACATAAGATGCGTATTGCCGTTGCTTTAAAGAAAAATGGTGAAATCGTGGCTATGACCGGTGATGGGGTCAATGACGCTCCGGCTCTCAAGGCTGCAGATATAGGAATTGCAATGGGCATTTCAGGTACCGATGTGGCAAGAGAAGCCTCGGATATGATACTTACTGATGATAACTTCGCCAGCATCGTCAATGCCATCGAAGAGGGCCGTACGGTTTTTGAAAACCTGAGAAAATTTATCTATTACATCCTGGCCAGCAACATCCCGGAAGCAATTCCTTTCATCTCAATGGTCCTATTTAAAATCCCCTTGCCGCTTACGGTAATGCAGATACTCGCAATCGACCTGGGAACAGATATTCTGCCTTCCCTTGCTCTTGCTTCTGAACCTCCGGAACCGGGAATAATGAAAAGACCTCCCAGGCCGCGGAATGAGAGATTATTGACCGTCAGAGGTATGGCCAGAGCTTATCTACTGCTGGGACCCATCGAGGCAGCCGCTGCAATGCTGGCGTTTTTTATGGTTTATTACAACAATGGTTTTACTCTTTCTAAAATTCAGGAAATCGGAGTGGATCCCAATAATTATGTTTCAAGTACAATATATCAATCTGCGATAACAGCATCTTTTGCCGCAATAGTTCTGTCACAAATTGGGAACGCATTTGCGAACCGGACAACATATGATTCTGTGTTTAAAGCAGGATTCTTTAGAAACAAATTGCTTTTATGGGCCATACTGGGAGAGATAGCCATATTAAGTATGCTGATTTATATTCCAGGACTCAATGGTGTTTTCGATCATTATCCAATCGGATGGAGTTCATGGATAATTCCGATTTTATTTATTCCATCCGTCTTGATAATCGAAGAAATAAGAAAGCTGATAATAAGGCATTTCAGAAAAACTTCTTATGCCTGATAAAAATTTATAAACAGGATTTTTTTAAAAAAGACACAAAAGTTATAGAAAATAGTAAAATAAAGTCGGATCGACTAAAAAAATTAATATTATTTAAAAAAAATAAGGTGATTAAATGCAAATTATAATAATGGGCTGCGGCAGAGTCGGGTCAGAGCTGGCAAACCTTTTATCTATGGAAGGACATAAAGTCAGTATAATCGATATTAATCCAAAGGCTTTCATCCGGTTAGGTAAGAGTTTTAAAGGAACTTCTGTCACCGGTTCTGGATTCGATAAAGAAGTACTGGAAAAAGCAGGTATAGAGCATGCAGACGCCTTTACTTCCGTTACGCAGGGCGATAACAGAAATATCGTAGGTGCCTTAATAGCGAAAAGAGAATACGGCGTACCTATTGTGATTGCCAGGATCTACGACCCCCTGAGAGCTCATGTATACAATAAACTGGGAATAACCACGATTTCACCAACAACCTGGGGTGCAAATAAAATAAAGGAACTGATCTGCCACTCCGATGTTTTATCACAGGCAAGCTTTGGGAATGGTGAGGTAGAAATACTGGAGGCAGAAGTCAGCTCTAATTTAGCCGGTTTTACATGCGATAAAATCAATGTTCCGGGGGAAATTATGGTAGTATCTATAACAAAACTGGGCAGAGCCTTTATTCCGGTAGTAGGAACAATTATGGATCAGGGTGATTTGCTTCATATTGCAGTAGCTTCGTCATCTATACCCCAGCTTAAACGAATTCTTGGAATATAGGAGGAATTATGAATGTTTTAATTATAGGTGCAGGTAAAGTTGGTACAAGCATAGCAAAATACATGGCCGAGAAGGGACATAAGGTTTCGGTCATAGAAAAAGACGAGACCGTTTGTGAGGGATTTGAAAAAATAAAAAATGTCACATTATACTGTGGTGACGGATGTGATCCGGTTATTCTTGAAAAAGCCGGCATAAAAATAACAGATGTCGTAGTAGCAGTCACGGGAGACGATGAGGACAACCTTGTCGTAGCTCAGCTTTCAAAGCTTCAGTCCAATATGCCAAGGGTCGTATCTATCATAAATCATCCCAAAAATGAGTGGTTATTCAATAAAAACTGGGGTGTGGATGCAGCCGAAAGCCCTACTTCGATTATTTCAAGATTAATTGAAAAAGATATCAAATAAAATGATCGATAAAAACAGCCGCTATAATCTAATAGCGGCTGTTTTTATATAGATTATTCAGCTTTAAATTATGCAGCCTTCCTTTTATCCATTAGTCCCACGACAACGCATATTATTCCCACTACTATCATGATGATAGCCAGCCACACCGGAAGGAACATTGACAGGAACAGGGCGAGTATTCCCCAGACAGCCAAAAGGACTCCTAAAATTATCAGTACAATCTTACTCATCATACCTCCTGTGCATAAAATAATAATAAATACAATCTTAAGGTATGTATTAAAATTTTACAAGAGAAAAATCAATACTTATAAAAAATTATCTAAAATTGATAGCAGCAATATTTATCATTCGAGAAGCATGATCAAACTTTTGGTTGCCAGCTCCCCCCAATCGGTACCTTCCGGATCCATCAAACCCTGCATTAATAGTCCTGTGGTCAACGCAAAAAGTATTTTAGACACATCTTCAGTTTTGACTTTTTTTATCAAACCTTTTTCCATACATTCGTCTATAATATACCCAAAAAAGGCCATGTACATATTCATTGATTTCAGGAGAACTTTTTTAAGCCTGTAATCTTTAATAGCTTTAAGATAAATTTCCAAAAAAAGCGGAAGCTGACTTTTATTCTCTTCGAAAACCGGTTGAAGCTTTTTAGGAATATCTATAAGTACCTGGTACAGGTCATCGGATTCAAGCTCCGAAATGTTTATCCGTTCAGATACCTTTTTTATCCAATCATCAAGAAGTTCTAAAAACAAATCCTGTTTGCTTTTAAAGTGATGATAGAAACCGCCTTTGGTTATTCCGGCCCTCCGGCAGATATCAGTCACAAGAGTATTCTCATATCCCTTTTTTTCGAAACATTCCTTTGCTGCTTTTAAAATACTACTTATTGTATTTTTTTTTCTTTCTTCCTGTTTCATATGCCAGTTATGTAATATTTAAAATCGAGCTGTTTGATTTTTGATAGCTATCTTTGCAATTTTATCAAAAATCCGAACCTTTGTAATAAATCTTATTATTTATTCTTTTATGAAGGATTAAAAGGTCCAGTATGGCAAGTAATAACTTCATAATGGAACCCGATAGAAAATATCGGAATTATCTCTGTCCGCCCCGTGTTTTTTTAAAGATTTTTTTATATAAACCAAAAGAAGAAATTATTTCACGCAGAAAAAGAGTGATCAATATGGAAACAATTATTGCTAAAGTAGTATTTATGAACATCAATAAATAAAACGAAACCGAACCTGAAAAAGCTGATAATACATAATTGGAACCTTTTTTAAGAGAAAGCGGCATATCACCCGTAACTGCATCTCTGACTATGCCCCCGCCAAAACCTGTAATCATTCCAAGAAGAATTGAAGCGAGAAATGAAATCGTAGTGAAACCTTCATCTTTAAAGAGATGGGAATACGTAACTGAAACTCCGATTATTGTAAATACCGACAATCCGATTGAATCAATAAACCTGAAGAAAGAATACCATTTCTTAAAAAAAGTCGGAGCAAAATATGTAATAGTGCTTGCAATAATTCCCATGATCAAATAATTTGGGTCCTTAAGATAAAATAACGGAGTCCTGTCAATTATCAAATCCCTTACCGTTCCACCGCCGATAGAAGTGATTATTCCTAAAAAGAGAGCTCCGAAAAGATGCAGATCCCGGCCTTTTGCTTTTAAAGCACCTGTTATGGCAAATGCAAATGTCCCTATAAGATCCAGATAATACATTTTATAATAAGTTATTTTATTAAAAAAATAAATTCACAAAAAAACTTTATCATTTTATCAAAAATCAAGCTCTTTGTAATAAATATTATTATTTATTCTTTTATAATAAATTAAACGATATAATATTAAAATTAAAAGAGATTAAAAAATCTGAGAAAAAGAATTGGTTCTCACTTAAAAACTGAAGGGAGGAAAGTAAAATGCCTGACAATGATAATTTATGCAATCAACCTATCAAGGAGAGTAAAAAAATGAAAAATAACAGTGGCTCAGGGATCGCAGGTGCAGCTTATTTTATGGCTTTTATTGGTGCAGCAGTCTATTACATTCAGCAGGCGGCTACTTTTGGAGCCGGATTTATCGGTTTCTTAAAAGCTCTTGTATGGCCTGCATTTCTGATTTACGAGTTGTTGAAGTATATAATGTAGATTTTTCAAATTATAATAGCACCTGATATAAGAAGTTTTATTTGCTTCACGACGGAAATACAGGTATCTCTGTATTAAATGATTAGATAATCATTTTTAATATGCTGTCCGGTCTCCGTCAATAATTAGAACCGCACCGTTAACAAAATTGGATTCATCTGAAGCCAGGAATAATGCTGCTCCGGGTTTATTGCATTACAGCGTATGCCCTTCATGGCATATTAGAAGCCAACATTTTTTGTAAAACCAACAACAGCAAATTTAGAAGCCGTATAGGCAACTCCGGTTGTGCTGCCATGCGAGCCTCTAACTGATGCAATATTAATAATGACTCCGGAACCTTTAGCTAAAAATACAGGAAATACTTTCCTTGTGGACCTCATAACTGAGGTGGTATTAATTGAAAATATTTTATTCCACATCGTATCGGTTATATCAGAGCAGCCGGCTCAAAATTATCCATAATACCAGCGTTATTCACCAGGATATCTACGGTACCATAGGAAAGAATTCTCTTTGTAAAATATTAAATCTTAATATACATAATATTATATTTTCAAATATATGACTTTATAACGATAGAAAGTCTGGTTTATTGATATTGAAAGTATAGTGTTTAACTGGCCAGTAGGCCAGTTAATAAAGAATTAAAAAAAATTTTTCTTAATTGAGTTTAAATAAGACCTCATTCAATTGAGGTCTTATTATTTAGTTCTTGATTTACTAAAAGTAATAGTATTTTAAAAGCACCAAAGACTTTATAGTTTTATAGTCATTTTTATACAGTGTTACCTTATTTACCAAAAACCAGATTGGGCAGCCACATGAATATCTGGGGGAAGAATACCAGTATGATGATCTCCACCAATATTACAGCAATAAATGGCAAACTTTCCTTCACATAATCCTCAACCGGACACTTCATAATGGAACATGTAGCGTACATGGTCACGCCCACCGGCGGAGTCATGCCGCCCATCGTGATAAGAGTCATGAACAGTATGCCAAAATGCACCGGATCTACGCCAAGTTCCCTGACAATCGGCAGGAATATGGGCGTAAGCAGCAATGTATTGACGGTTGCTTCCATGAACATACCGGCAATCAATATAAACAACAGTACAATGAAGATAATCATATAAGAATTCTGGCTTATACCGCCTATGAAGGTTGCCATGGTCTGCGGCACCTTATCATATGTGATAGCAAAACCGAATATTCCTGAGCACATAATGATGAACATGATAACGCCGTTGTCCGAGAGCGTGGTACGTACAACATGGAAAAAGCCCTTCCATGTGAGTTCTTTGTAAACGAATTTTCCTATTATAAATGCATAAACGACCGCAAATGCTCCCGCTTCTGTAGCGGTAAATATACCAAATCTTATACCTACGATGAGGATGAGGGGGAATATAAGCGCCCATATGCTTGCCTTTAAGCCTTTCCAAACCTCTTTTCCCGTCGGCGGGCGATCGTTTTCTACCGGGTATTGCCTCTTTTTTGCTATTCGTGAAGATACAAACATAAGAAAGAACATCATGATTATTCCAGGTATGATACCCGCTACAAACAGCTTTCCTATGGAAACACTGCCTGTCACACCATATAGTATCAATCCGATTCCAGGTGGAATTGTTGCGGTTATCAGGCTTGTCAGACCGATAACAGCTGCAGAAAAACCTTTGCTATAACCGCGCTTTACCATATCAGGACCAAGTATACGCGCTTCCATGGCAGCATCTGCACAGGCGGAGCCCGAGATACCACCCATCAGTGTGCTTAGCACGCAGGAAACGTGTGCCAGTCCTCCGCGCATGTGGCCTGTGAGTATTGTGCTGAAATCAATCAACCGCCTTGTGATACCGGTAGCGTTCATTAAATTGCCAGCCAGTACAAAGAATGGTACCGCAAGCAAAGGAAAACTCTGCGTGGTGCTGACCATTCTCTGAACCGGTGTGATCCAGGATACATCCGGTGTCATGAAAAAGAACGACAGGCTGGAAATGCCAATGGTGAAAGCCAAAGGAACCTTCAAAATCAATAAAACAACAAATACGATCATTACGAGTTGCATATTTTTACTCCTCTGATTGTATTCCGCCGCATTCCTTTAGTGAGTCGTCAGTAATCGGCGAATTCCAGTTTTTAATCAGCTCTACTATTTGCTCGGCCATAGTGAATAGCATAAGAATGCCGATAACGGGCACAGCAGCTGTGCTGTACGAATAGCTGATATGCAGTGTCTGGTATTGACGCAGCACGTTGTTTATACAAAGTGTCGCACCCCAATATATAACGAAACCAATAAAAACCGATGCCAGAATATAGGTTAACATCTCAATGATTTTTTGCACCTTAGCCGGAAGTCTTTTGACAAGTAGATCCACACCTATATGCGCCTTGTATTTTAATGCAACATCAGCTCCTATCATACTCATCCAAACGAACAGAAGTTGCGCAAAATCCACGCTCCATATGATGGGATGTCTGATTGTTCTTGTGAGCGCCGCTAAAAATACCAGCAGAACAATACTCGTCGTTATTGTAACGCCCACAGCAATTTCAACTTTTGCGATCATTCTATTGATTTTTTTCAAATCTACCCTCACCTTTACCGTCGAATAAAATACACTGCTTCTGTGTTAAAAAATGTAATACTGGGGCAGCATTCGCTGCCCCAGTATTACTGAGTTATTTATTTTCCGAGAGCTGTATCAATCTGAGCCTTAAGATCTGCCCACTCCATAATCTCGTAAACAGCAGCAGTAGCTTCTTTGAACGGTGTAATATCCACTGCGGTAAACAGAACGCCCTTATCCTCCATTTCAGCTTTATACTCTACTTCTTTCCCAATTGTGAGTTCCGTAGCATAATCGCCGTTAGCGATGGATTCTTCGGTCAGTATCTGCCTGTACTCATCCGGCAGCTGCTGGAACCACTCCTCGCTGATAACCAGGCCGGTGTAAAGCAGGAAGTGACCGGTTTCCGCAATGTTGCTGATAACCTCATATAAGGATTGGCCATAAACTGCAGGGAGCTGTGCCTCGCAGGCGTCGATGACTTTGGACTGTATTGCGCTGTATACCTCACCCCACGCAACTGAGGTGGGAATAGCACCTAATGATGTCATAGTTTCCTGGGCCACGGCGCTACCCATTGTTCGAACACGCAGGTTTACAAGATCGGCAGGTGTCTCTACAAGTTTATTGGTCAGGAAATGACGCGCACCCTGATACCAGTTATGGCTCAAATTACGCATACCGAAAGTTGCCAGTTCCTCTACCCAGCCTTCGAAGATATCTGTTTCAATAAAAGCACGTGCCTCCTCAACGTTGTCAAACACGTAAGGTGCTGAGTAGATAGCTATATCCGGTACATAGTCGGCAAGCAAACCGGTATCAATTATGACACCGACATTGGAACCGGTCTTAGCCATTTCCAGAATGTCTGGAGTGTCACCAAGTTGACTCGACGGGTATACATCGATCACTATGCCACCGTTAGTACGAGCGGCTACATTTTCAGCCATCTTTCTAAGGCCTATAGTAATCGGGTCATCATCGGCCAAAACATTGCCGATTTTAAGAGTAAAGATTTCTGTTGGTTCGGCGGGTTCCTCCTCTTCAACGACGGTTCCCTCTTCGGCTTCTACCTCTTCGTCGGTTTCCTCCTCAGCAGGGGGCTCTTCAGACTCAGCCTGTTCATCAGTTTTGCAGGCCGAGACCAGCACTACCACCATCATCAAGGTAATCAGAATTACAAAAAATTTCTTCATTTTTAATACCTCCATATAATTATCTCGGGGTGTTAATATGCATACTATAACACTTGCATACTAGTTGGTCAATGGTTTTTAGAAATTTTTTGTTCCGGTCTATTTAAAGTATTCAGGATATGATTTTATTATAAGTTCCTTGTCTATCTTGTATCTTGTAAGATGCGTTTTTAAGACTTCCTTTGCCTTTGTTTTATTTCGTGCCTTAATTGCTTTCAGAATTGCATTGTGGTCCTCTACTATTTTAATGTCTTTTATAACAGTAAGGGTCATGCTCCGCACCCTATCAAAATGTATCATCATGTTTTCTATCAGGTTATATATGCGCTGTTTGTTGCAGATATGAAATAATTGTTTATGAAAGTCATCATCTAGATCCATCAGCTTTTCAGGATTATGCAGATAAAAACGCTGCTGCTTAATATTATATTCAAGTTTCTCAATGTCCGCATCTGTTGATAAATCACATGCCTGTTCCACAATAGCAGTCTCGAACACCATACGCATAAATCTGGCTTCTTCTACAAGATTGTAATCGATCTTTGTAATTGAGCTGCCCTTTTGCGGAAATATTTCAACAATCTGTACTTTGCTGAGTTCCTGCAGTGCTTCGCGTACAGGTGTACGTGAAAGTCCCATTTCTGCAGCAAGCTCATTTTCACTGACAATGCTCCCGGGCTTCAGTTCCAGAATAACGATGTTATGCTTTAGTACACGTAAAGCATAATCTCGCGCTGGTTCTCTGGTTATACGTTCGAGCAGTTCCATAACTTTTATCCTCTCCTTTAACAATATCTATTATACGGTTTAATAACACAACACGCAACAACTAGTATGTTAAAATGCTAGTTTAAACTTGTTAGGTTCGGGAACTTCTTGCCCCATAAATTTAATTTTTCGATTATACTATTATCCTGTATATTTGTATATCGATATCTAATAGGCCGCCTTCTGGATATATCAGGCTCCCTTTTGCTTCTTCAAGATAAAGTAAAAAAATTCGATAAACTACGAATGTTTATCTCATTTGCGTGTTGACGAATCGGGCATTTAAAGATACTATACTAGTATATTAGTATGAACTGATTCTTATGATATAAAGAATGTGAGGTGTAATAGCTATGGAAGAGTTCACAGCCATCAAACATCGCACAACATAAAGCTCAAATAGCAAATATTATAATTGAACTAAAAAGAACTAAAGAAGGAAGAAGATATGACAAAGTATCAAGATCTTGCAGATGCAATTATCAGAGGCGACAATGCAAAGAGCAAAGAAATTACTCAGACACTACTGGATCAGGGTACAGGTCCCGTGGAAATTCTAAATGAGGGACTGATACCCGGTATGGGTGTAGTTGGTAGAAAATTCAAGGCTAACGAGATGTACATACCGGAAGTTCTAATTGCAGCCCGGGCAATGCATGCAGCAATGGATGTTTTAAAGCCCCTGCTTACGGAAACAGGAGCACCTACTAAAGGAACTGTAATTTTAGGTACGGTCCGGGGAGATCTCCATGACATTGGAAAAAATCTGGTTAGGATGATGCTTGAGGGTTCCGGTTTTACAGTAATTGATCTGGGTGTTGATATTCCTCCGGAAAAATTTGTTGAAGAGATAAAGAAAAACAATGCCAGGCTTCTGGCACTTTCAGCACTACTTACCACTACTATGCCGGCCATGAAAGATGTAATAGAAGCTGTTAAAGCTGACGAGGAGGTTAAAGATACCAGGATAATGGTTGGTGGTGCACCTCTGACTCAAGAGTATGCAGATTCTATCAGAGCGGATGGTTATGCTATGGATGCTTCAGGTGCAGCAGATCTGGCCAAACAGCTTTTGCAGTATAAATTTAGAAGAATTAAGTATAATAAAATATGTGACCTTCCGCTTCTTTAAGATAAAGCAAAAAAATTCGATAAACTACGAATGTTTATCTCATTTGCGTGTTGACGAATCAAGCATTTAAAGATACTATACTAGTATATTAGTACGAACTGATTCTTATGATATAAAGAATGTGAGGTATGGTGTCTATGAAAGAGTTCATCGGAAAAAATTTTCTTTTGACCAATCAAACAGCATTGGAACTTTTTGAGAATTATGCAAAGGACATGCCGATTTTTGATTATCATAATCATCTTTCCGCGCAGGAGATCTGCCAAAAAAGATGTTTTGACAATATTACACAGGTGTGGCTGGAAAATGATCACTACAAGTGGCGTGTCATGCGTGTGTGCGGCATAGACGAAGCATATATCACCGGTAATGCAGACGATTATGACAAGTTTATCAAATGGGCACAGACTGTGGAGAAGATACCAGGCAACCCGCTCTACCACTGGGTTCATCTGGAGCTGCAAAGGTATTTTGATATCGACGAGCCATTGTGTTCAGCTACGGCGAAGAGTATATGGGACACATGCAACATGCAGCTGGGGCAGCCCGGTTTCGACGCTGTCGGCATGATGGAGCGTGCGAAGGTTAAATTTTTATGTACGACTGATGAGCCCGCCGATACTCTCGAATGGCACTTGAAAATAGCGCAGGATGATACAATCAAGATAAAGGTATTGCCTTCCTTCCGGCCGGACAGAGTACTGCATATCGAGGCACAGGACTGGAAGGAGTACATTTCTAAAATGCAGGCGCACTATGGCATAAAAATCAATAGCTTTGAAGCGCTAAAAAATACGCTGATACTTTTAATCGCGTACTTCAAGAGCGCCGGCTGTGTGGTTTCCGATCATGGCTTTATCGATTTTGTGTATGCGTCGGACGGCAACCCGGAGGCTGTGTTTGCCAGAGCCCTCGCAGGTGAGACACTGACAGAGCATGAGATCGCGCAATATAAGGGTGCGCTGTTGCGATTTCTTGCGGGTGAATACTGTAAAAATAACATGGCAATGCAGCTGCATCTGGGTGCGCTGCGGAGCAACAATACATCAATGATACAGAAACTTGGCCCTAATACGGGTTTTGATTCGGTGGGGAGCCTGAAGAATCCTGCGCTGATTGGTGCACTGCTTGATGACATTTCTAAAGCCGGATGCCTGCCGCGAACGGTACTGTATAGTCTCAACCCAGGCGACAACGCGGTGCTGTCCACCATGGCGGTCAATTTTGCATGTGGCAAAATACCCGGCAAGGTGCAATTGGGCAGCGCCTGGTGGTTCCTTGACAATGTACGCGGCATACAAAATCAGATAGATGAGCTGCTGGAAACCGGATTGATATCCACGTTCATCGGCATGCTGACAGACAGCCGCAGCTTTACCAGTTTTTCGCGGCATGAGTATTTTAGGCGCATACTGTGCAATAAACTGGGGACTATTATAGAAAACGGTGAATACGCTTGTGATGTACCTGCAATGGGTAACATGATAAAGGATATATGCTACAACAATGCCGTTCGGTATTTTGGCTTAAGTGAATTGTAAGGAGATAAAAATATGCTCAGATTAACACTTGACGGCCTGCACGACAGGAGCACGTGGGAAGAAATAGGAGCGTTATTGCCGCACTTCGATATACAAAACATGCGGAAACATACGCAAGCACATCCTGTATGGGTACATTTTGGTGCGGGAAATATATTCAGAGGCTATATTGCCCGGCTGCAGCAGGAACTTTTAAATGAAGATGCGGCGCAAAGCGGTATCATCGTTGCGGAAACATATGATTATGAGATTATCGATAGAATCTATGTACCACACGATAACCTTGCACTGCTTGTCAGTCTCGATCCCGATGGCAATACAGAGAAAACGGTTATTGCAAGCATCGCTAAAGCTGTGTGTATCAGGCCGGAAGAACCGGCACAGATGGCGTTTCTTAATGATGTATTTGAAAATCCGGCACTGCAGCTGGTCAGCTTTACGATCACTGAAAAGGGATACTCATTTATAGACATACAGGGTGAACTGCTCCCTACTGCTGCTGCGGATATGCAAAACGGACCGGAGCAAGCGCGCCACATAACAGGCTGTGTGACGGCACTGACATTGCGGCGATATCTGGCGGATGCATATCCGTTTGCACTGCTGAGTCTTGATAACTGCAGCCACAACGGAGAGAGGCTTCGTACCGCAATGCTGAAAATGGCCAATGCGTGGCATGAGAAAGGTTTTGTGGATGCGGGATTTGTTGCATATCTTCAGGATGAGGACAGGGTGTCGTTTCCCTTCAGCATGATAGACAAGATTACTCCGCGCCCGTCCGATATCATTGCGGCGCAGCTTATTGAGCTTGGATTGGAAAAAGCAGCACCTGTGGTAACAGAAAAAAATACGTTTATCGCCCCCTTCGTGAATGCCGAGGTGCCGGAATATCTGGTGATTGAGGACCGCTTTCCCAATGGCCGTCCGGCACTGGAACGCACAGGTGTTTATTTTACTGACAGGGATACTGTTAACAAAACCGAGAAGATGAAGGTGACAGCCTGTCTGAATCCGCTGCACACGGCGCTGGCCGTATATGGATGTCTTCTCGGGTATTCAAGCATAGCGGCACAAATGCGGGATCCGGATCTCGTCAGGTTGGCCGAAACCATCGGATACAGCGAAAGCCTGCCTGTAGTGAATCATCCGGGTATACTCGAGCCGAAGATTTACTTGCAGGAGGTGCTTGAAAAACGGCTGCCAAATCCGTATATACCGGATACACCACAGCGTATCGCGACGGATACCAGCCAGAAGATACCGATACGCTTTGGCGAAACCATAAAGGCTTATCTGGCGGATGAAAAACAGGGCGCAAACAGCCTTACTGCTATACCACTTGCCATAGCGGGCTGGCTGCGATATTTACTGGGTACCAACGATTTGCTTGAACCGATGCCACTAAGCAGCGATCCCGTGCTGGGTGAGCTTACGGCTTCACTGCACGGCATTGTTGCAGGCAAGCCGGAAACCTATCATGGAGAGTTAAAATCCATTTTAAAAAACTCAGTGCTTTTCGCCGTGGATTTATTTCAGGCAGGACTGGGAAATAAGATCGAAGAGATGTTTGTCGCACAACTTACGGGCAAAGGCGCAGTGCGTGCGGCGTTAAAAAAATATCTGGGGACATGCTATTAACTTTTTATAAAGGGAATTAATATGGTAAAACAAAATATTGGTTTAATCGGACTGGCCGTTATGGGTGAGAATCTTGCTTTAAATATTGAAAGCAAAGGTTATACATTGACAGTATTTAACAGAACCTCCTCTAAAACCCGGGATTTTATAAATTCTGCAGCCAGAGGAAAAAATATAATTGCAGCTTATAGCCTGAAAGAATTTGTTTCAAATCTTGAAAGCCCAAGAATTATAATGCTCATGGTCAAAGCAGGCAGTCCGGTTGATGAATACATAGAAAAGCTTACTCCTCTTCTTAGTAAAGGAGATTTAATTATCGATGGAGGCAATTCTTACTTTAAAGATACTATTATAAGAAATGAAAAACTATCCCAAAAAGGCATCTTATATATTGGTGCCGGAATTTCCGGCGGAGAGGAAGGTGCGCTTAAAGGGCCGGCAATTATGCCCGGTGGTCAAATTGAAGCTTATAATTTAGTAAAGGACCAACTTAATAATATAGCAGCTAAAGCTGAAGATGGAATTCCCTGTGTTAGCTATATTGGGCCTAATGGTGCAGGACACTTTGTAAAAATGGTGCACAATGGTATTGAATACGGGGACATGCAGCTTATCGGGGAATGCGTCTGGACACTGAAGAATGCACTGGGTTTAAATGCGGAAGAAATCTCAGATATTATGTTTTCCTGGAACCAATCCGGAGATATGCTGAGTTCATTCCTTATAGAAATAACCGGAAAGGCAATGAAA
>JAQUOE010000005.1 GCA_028717265.1 Actinomycetota bacterium | reverse complement strand
TCTACCACCTCTATCTTGAAATCCCTGGTATATTTTCTCCTTTGTTTACTCATATCTTCCCCCTTTATACTTATCTGTTTATTTTAACCTGCCTTAATAATCTGTTCAAATATAGGGGTTCACTTCATATCAGCTCTCAGCATATAAGCCAGTACTTTTAAATCAATCTTATCTGTTTTTATTTTGGCTTCCCCAATAATCCTTGTCCTTAATGGATGGGCCAGTATAATATTTTCTGCCGCATCTTCAACTGCGCGGTAGTAGTAGGGCCAATTATATGATGCTTCCATAGCCATAGAGAGTTCATCTCTTCTGCCCTCGTTTTTAAGGTAGTAGCAGATATCTCTGGTGGTTGGCTCTATTTTGGTCTTGATAAAATTTTACCGTCTCCTCCTAAAACTGTTGCAAAAATACTTTTTTTGTACAAATCTAATCCTATGTATTTCACCGTGTACCGCCTTTGGCATAAACTCAGGTTATTGATAAATTAAGTTTATCATAGGCCTTTTAAAGGAGGAGTACTTTGTTTTTTAATATGTTAACATCCCTGGATTTTCATGCTATCAAATTCAAATAGACTTATTTTTATTTACGCTCTTTAATATTTTTACTTGACAGGGCCCCTCAATAGCCCCAAATCTTAACATTATGGGTAGACTAGTTTTCGGTGGATCCTCAAATGGTTTTTCACAAATTACATGTTTTCCAAACTCTAAACACATTCTCGCGATAGGGTAATGCAAATCATTTAATGTAGCAATATACACTACTTCCATGGTATTGTCTTTAATCGTTTCTTCCCAATTACCATAAAATTTCATTATACATAGATTTTCAGCCAATGCAGCTGCCCAATCTATGCTATGACTCACAATAGCTTTAACGTCTACGCTAGGGATCCTCCTTGAATTTGCAACATGAACTGGTTCTATAAAACCAGTACCTGCGACACCTGTAGTTATCTTTTTCATTATGCAACTCCATGATTTTTTTAGTATTACATTATTAAAAACAGTATAATGAAATGTAAATAAAACAATAATCTATCTTGCTTTAATTAAAACCTTATCCACAATAAAAACATGACATGAATAGAAATCCATAGAACTTCTATATAAAAGATTTCTCCGATATCTCTTTGCTGCACTGATTATCTATAATTTATTTGTCACTTTTAAAATATTTCTTTATCATTTTTTTTAGGAAAATAACTGATTTCTTCATTTCTTCAAAACCATTCATTCCATCTTCAATTGATATCCATCCATTAAATTTTGAGTTTGAAAGAATTGAAAAAATAGAATCATAATCAATTACACCCTCTCCTATGACACCATGGATAAGTTCATCAGGGTATCCTATTTTTCCATTGTATTGTTGAATATGCTCAATGGAATTACCATCTGATATACTTCGGTCACTTGCATGCATGGTCTTTACTCTATTAATTAGTATCTTAAGCAAATCGATTGGGTCATCTCCAGCAACAATTGCATTAGAAGGATCATACTGAACTCCAAAATATGGGGATTCTATTCGATTTATTATACTTAAAAATATCTCTTTATTCTGGGCAAATTCTTTGTTTTTCCAAAAATCATCTTTATAATGATTTTCTATCACTAGATTTACTCCATATTTTTCAGCAGTAGGAAGACAGGATTCGATACATTCAACTACCCATTTGATACCTTCGGTAATGGTTATTTCAGGTCTAAACTGCCCGGAAAGAGTTCTGCAATATTTTCCTCCAAGCTCCGCTATCACCTTTATCATCTCGATTTGTTTCTTAACCTCTTTTTTTCTTAAGTCTTTGTCAGGGAAAGTAAAATCAGGAGAATAGCACATCATCGGTATTTCCATACCCAAGGATTCAGCCTTATTTCTTAAATCTTTCAGGTATTCGATCTCATGTGATTTTAAAAATCTAAAATACATTTCCAGACCATCACATTTTAGTTCTGTAGAAATTTCCATCCACTTATAAAGAGTCATTTTCCCTTTAGTGATATCTTCTATCCAACATTTTGGGAAAGCAGATAAATTTACCATCTTAATTTCCTATCCTTTATAACTTTATAATAACTTCCAAATCTATTACTATTTATGATACATATCTAAAATATTAATTATGCTCTATAATTCAGCTCTTCATTTGACATCTCATATTTTAAAGGTTCATTCTTCATATATAGCTTTATTTCTTCCAGAGTATTCTCTCCAAGTTTATAACATTCATTCCCGATGCAACCAGCAATATGTGGAGTAAGAATGCAATTTGGGATATCATAAAAGGGGCTATGATCTTCCGGGGGCTCCGGATCAGTAACATCTAAAAAAGCGGTAATAAAACCCTTTCTTAATTCTTTTATTAAAGCTTTTTCCTCAACAAGTCCACCTCTTGCTACATTTATGAAAATAGCATTGTTTTTCAATAGTTGTATATTTTTCCCATTTATCATATGATGATAGTTAGGTAGATCTGGGGCTAGTAATACCACAACATCTGCATGTGCCATTAATTCATCTAATTCTGTTTTATATACTTCAAGCTCATTTGCCTTTTTATCAGTGAGGTGATTAGAATAAACCAAGACTTCAAAATCAAAGTTTTTTAGTAGACCTATTAGTCTATACCCTATATGTCCCAGACTGATTATTCCTATTTTCTTCTTATAGTATCCGTGAGATAAATTCTTTTTTATATCCCAACCCCCCTTTCCAAATTTATGTAATTTATTATTATAATAATAAACTCCCTTTAGACCGCTTAATATAAGTCCTAGAGTAAATCTTGCAACATATATCGCTATAACTCCTGCGTTTGACACAATCCTTAAATTATAATTTTTTATATTCATATTATTAAAAATTCCCCTGACAGTCCCTGCGGTATGAAAAATTATCTTTAAAGATTTCGAACAATTAATTATATGCTCATCTATAGGTATTGATTCCCAGCCGGTTATACATCCCTCAGCTTCTTTAATGTTTGCTCGAATCCATTCTTTTGTATACATACTCTTAGATGGAATTCCTCCTATTAATTCCACTAACAGCGATAATTTCTTTCTATCCTCGGAACTAAAACAATAATCAAACATATCTCTATGCATATTCAATAAAAACTTAGGCTTATTATTCATAATAAAATCACCTTATAGACCTAACCATCCTTTTAGATTACACTTTTTTAGTATTTCAAATTTAAAAAACAATGCTACTGATTATTCTATCTGCCTTTTAAGTTATAAAGATACCTTCCCCCTTCTTTTATCCATAATTTTTCAGATGTCTGAAAGTCTTCTCTTCTTAGAGTTTCATGGTCAATATAACCAAGATTAACTGACTCACAAACATCTTTCGATATCGAGGTAGCTAAGATAATCTTCAAATCAGATATTTCCTTTTTAGATAAACGATCAAAATATCCGGGTCCGTTTACATTAATTACATGAGAAGCTATATTCCTTGAAAACTCCGGATTTTTTTTTAGAAAATCTAATACGAAATCTTTGCAATGATATCCGATAAGTTTTATCATTTCGTCCATGTATTTATTGGAATGAAAACATTTTATATGAGGACCATAAATAATTATTGCTCCCCCCCCTTTTATGACCCCTTTTCTTTGCAACTTTGAAGAACTTTTTCCTGCAGCTGTCCAAACGGAACTATAATATTTCGGAATTTCTTGCACAGCAATATCTATGGGTTTATCCAAATATTTGATATGAATCTTGAAACTGGCAGAAGCCGCTTTTTTATAAGCATTTATAAAACCCTTAAAACCATAATCTATATATAGTCCTAAAGGTCTTACTTTATCGCCTGTTCCATCATAAATCATATTAAAACATAGTACCGGTTTTTTTAGCACCTTGAATATGAATTTGGAAGCTACGTTAATCACTTCTCTCACATAATTATTAATTGTCCCTATAATATTTGGAATCCCAATCAATGCGCCGACCCAGTGAAAGAGATCTATCACTTCTGAACCGGAAACGCCCGGAAAAAAAATTTTCAGTCCTCCGGAAAAACCTGCTGCCTCATGAGGTACTGTCCCCCCAATTGTCAGGATGACATCATAGTTTTCAAGAATCATTTTATTTATAGTAACTGGTATCTCCTGCTTTAAATTTCCATTAGTTATTTTCGAAATAAAAGAAGAAGGAACTTCACCAACAACTCGGAGATTACTTTTGTCATTAAATATATGATTAAAAAAAAACATGTTTTTTCCAATTGTTTCCAAACCTAATTTGTTCAAAAATTCTTTTTTTGTCATAATCCCATGAGTCCCACAGGCGTTTAAAAAGTGAATGTGTTCATATTCTCTTTCTTCAATACTATTTAATATGGCTTTAACAATTTTATCCGTAAAATCATTTCTTGTGGAATCCGGATGTATAATAAGTATTTTATTTAATTTGTTAAATTTCGCTAATGATTTTTTTACAAGATTATCTATCTCGCAATCATTCAGTCCCTTTTTTAAATCCTCTTGAAAAATCATAAAATCATTCTCTATAATTAATATCTTTTTAATAAATTCCAATTAAAAGTTTATTATTAAGTCCAACGCATCACTAAATATGTTTATCAATATTAATTATTACCATTTATTAAGACTTTAGCTCTCTTCATAAAATAAAATATTCTTTAGAAAGCTAATAGACTTTTTTAAGCCTTCATTTATCGACATGGTGGGATCTTCTTGTTCTACACTAATAACTCCGTCATAACCAATCAACCTTAGATTACTCATAAAATCCTTCCAGAACAAAACATCATGACCATATCCACATGTAGAAAAATACCAGGCTCTGTTTGACACATCATCGAAATTTTTCCAATCCAATACACCTCTCCATTCAGCCACAGCGGAATCTATCCTACAGTCTTTTGCATGAACATGAACAATTGCATTTCCAAGACGCCTGATGACCTTTAACGGATCAATACCCTGCCAAAATAAGTGGCTTGGATCAAAGTTGCAGGAAATTTCCTCAGCACCAACTTTCTCACGTAGCTTAAGTAATAACTCAGGATTATATACTACATCTCCGGGGGCCATTTCAAAACCAAAACGTACATTAAATTTTTTAGCCACTTTAATCATTTCATTCCAAAATGGTAATATTTTTTCCTCCCATTGCCATTTTACTAGCTCCTCAAAATGGGTTGGACATGTTATCCAATTAGGATATTTTTCATCATCAGCAGCCCCTGGACAGCCTGCCAATGTAGTCACTACCTTCACTCCCAACTTGCCAGCCAGTTCTAAAGCTGCTTTAAGGTCAGCAGTATGCTTATCTGCTATTCTTTTGTCTGGGTGAACTGGATTTCCATGACATGATAGTGAGCTCAATTCCAACTTATATGATGAAATTGTTTTATTAAATTTTTCAAGCGCACCTTTATCCCCCAAAAGTATCTCTGGATTACAATGCGCTTTACCAACATAGCAACCAGCAGCAAGTTCAATTGCCTGTAGGCCTTCTTCCCTTGCGATTATGCAAACTTCTTCCAATGTTTTATCTGAAAAACAATTTGCCATCATTCCTAATTTCATAATTTACCTTTCACTACAAAAATATAATAATCGGTTACACCTTCCTGATAAAAATCAAAGAACTTTCACATAGTAAATACTGTTATCCCAGCTTGATATTTATCAAAAAGTGTATAAGCTTTTTTTGCTTCTTCAATTTTAAATTTATTTGTAACCCATTTTTCCAAATTTAAATTTTTAGATATAATTAAATTCACGATTTCACTATATTCCCAAACAGGAAAGTACCATGATCCTATAACTTTTATCTGCTTTCTTATGAACTGCTTACTTGGATTAATTTGTAAAACTTTCGACTCACCTATAAAAGCAACACTACCTTCTTTTTTTATACAATCAATTGCATTGCTTTGGGCAATAGGATTTCCGGAACAATCAATAGCTATATCCGCCCCAACTTTGTTGGTCAATTTATTTATTTCATATATAACATCCTTTTTTTTACCATTAACTATATAATCTGCTCCCTCTTTTTCTGCGAATTCCAGCCTGCTCCCCACAACATCCACTGCAATTACTTTTGCCCCTAAAGCTTTGGCCATTAGAACAGCCATCTGGCCCATTGGTCCTATGCCAAATATCGCTACCGTATCTTTCCCTGAAACTTCTAGGGTTTTTTGGGCATGATACAACCCACCGAATTTATCGGTAGACAATGCTCCTTCAATGAAACTTATTTTTTCTGGGATTTTTAAGCAATTTTCTGCAGGAATTTTAATAAACTCTGCATGTCCTCCATTAATATCAAAGCCCAGAATCTTCCTCTGTGAACAAAAAATATACCAACCCTTTCGACAGTATTCACAATATCCGCAACCAACGCCAAGATAAATCGCTACTCTATCACCTACTTTAATTTCATTCTCAGAAATACCATCGCCTAAAATATCGACTACCCCACAAGCTTCGTGCCCGGGGATCACATTCATTTTTCTTTTCCTATCTAGATTCACATCATGATAGATATTTAAATCACTTCGGCATAGTGCAGAAGCCTTTATTCTTACCACAACCTCCCTGAATCCTGGCTCAGGATCTGGGTATTCAATTACATCAACCTTTTCCTTTCCTAAGAATTTAACACCTAACATTTATTATGCTCCCCTCTTCCAGTTTCACTAAAATCTTTAGATACATTTTTAAACTTTTATTATTTGCCATATCCGGCAGTGATGCCTTCAATAAACCTTCTTTGAGTAATTATAAATAAAATTGTTATTGGTAAGAAAATGAGAACTGAAGCAGCAGCAATATACGTATAAGCTGTAATATACCTACCTACAAAATCAGTTAATGCTACCGTTAAAGGTCTCAGGTTATTATCAGTAATAATCACTAAAGGAACTATATAGCTCTGCCAAGACCACATAAATAGTATTAAGCTTAAAGCTCCCAATGAAGATTTAGATAATGGAACCATCACCTTCATTATTATTTGCAAATCATTTGCACCATCAATCCGAGCTGATTCTATAATTTCATTAGGGACATCATTAAAGAATGACCTCATAAAAAAAATAGCAAACGGAAGATCGATTCCAATTTGCGTTAAAATTACTCCAATACGAGTATTTAAAAAACCTAATTTAGCTAAATTTAAATATATGGGAATAATAATTGAGGGCAATGGCAGCATTAATCCTATTAAAATTATGAAAAAAAGAATATTTTTTTTCCAAAAATTAATCTTCGAAAACGCATAACCAGCTAAAGTAGAAAGAACTGATATAGATATTACAACTGGAATAGAAATATACAAACTATTTAAAAAATTTAAATAAAATTTAGCCTCAGACAATACAAATAAATAATTATCCAAATAAAACGAAGATGGTGGTGCAAGTACATTAGCGTACATTTCTTGATTAGTTTTAAGGCTAGTAAAAATAACAATTATAAATGGTAATATTGAAAATAAAATAAATGCAAATAGAAACAACCATATAAAAGTCTTTTTCATCTTTTTTATTCCTTTTGATTTCTCCTTAAGACAGTAACCGCCAAGCTTAATACCAATATAATTAAAATTATAGATATAGCGGAAGAATAACCAATATTCTGTCCTCTAAAAGCTAATTTGAATATATAAGTGGACATTACTTCTGTAGAATAACCAGGTCCACCTTGTGTCATAACATAAATTATATCGAAAACTTTCATTGACATGATGATTGAGAACACTATCAAGAAAGACAATGTATTTCTAATAGCAGGCAACGTTATATGAAAAAAGATTTTTGTTTCTGTCGCTCCGTCAATTCTCGCTGCATCGTAGATACTTCTATCAATATTCTGAAGAGCACTTAAAAAAATAATAACCGTAAAACCAAAATAGGTCCATACTCCAATTAAAAATAATGAATAAAAAGCTAGTTTAGGATCTCCTAGCCATTGCTGTCTTAAAAAATTTAATTTAAGTAAATCTGCAATACTTTGCAGTATTCCAAAATTAGGATTATATATCCAGCCCCACATTATTGCACTTACTACAAAAGGTATAGTAGCTGGTAAAAAGTATATGGCACCAAGAATGGTGCGAGACTTAATTTTTGATAAGAAAACTGCTATGGTTAAAAATAAAAACAGCAGAATTATAATCATAAAAGCCCATAAAAGATTATGCCCAATGGCAGTATAAAATACTTTATCTTTGAACATATTGATATAATTATCCAGACCTGCAAACTCGTAAGAAGTTATATTGGTAAACTTGAAAAAACTGTAATAAAAGTTCTGAAAAACTGCAAGAAGAACAATAAGACCATAAATTAAAAAAGCAGGTAGAACTAATGTATAGCCAAGTAAATTGTTTCTTAAGTTTTTCATTTTTTTTATGTATCTCTCCATAGCTAAATGCTACAGAGAGATACATCCTTATAAGATATTGTTAAAATTATATTATTCAACCATTTTCCTATATTTTACTACTGAAGCGGATTCCAGACTCTGCCTTCAGCTTTCGCTTCTTCCCAATCCTCTTCAATCTGATTTAAAGCTTCTTCAGGAGTCATAGTCAGCCCTGCTACACTCTGAAAAGTTGAATAAAGAGTCTCCGCTACACTTTCTGGAACTGTCACATGCGACCATGTTGTATCTTCCTTACCTTCATTTATCTCATAGACCTCGGCCATTAAGGGATCTACAGTGAATCTATCCCAATCAATGTCACTGTAACCGGGTATTACGGAAGCACCATCAATCCATATTTGAGCTGCTTCATCCGATAATATAAAATTAAGGAAATTCATAGCTTCTTCCTGAACCTCAGGCGCAGATTTTGATGAAATAATCCAATTTGCCCCACTACCCGCTAGACTCGTTGGAGGTAAATCTTCATTAATCATCGGAAAAGGAAATACTCCTACCTCAAATTCGCCTTCAACCTCTGCTTCAACTAAATTACTTAAAATCCAACTACCATCTATGCTAATAGCAGCATTTTTCATTATAAAATTACTGTTTGAATCTCCATATTTTACTCCATTAAAGCCATCAATAAAATACCCTTTTTCTATCCAATCCAGCAGGATTGTCCATGCTTCAACGAATTCCGGATCATCCCAATCAGCATCTCCAAAGAAAAGATCTGATACTTTTTCTTTACCGACTGTGACTGCACGTATTTCATCATATAAATTACAAATCGGCCATCTATTTCCATTTCCTATTGTTATTGGATCATATTTACCATCAGCTTTTATTGTATCTAGAATAGTAATGAAATCATCATAATTATTTGGTTCGCTCAATCCTAATTCTTCAAAGATGGTCTTATTGTAATATATAACAGGACGATCAAATTCCCATGGTAAACCATAAAGCCTTCCTTTAGTTGAGCACTCGAGCATTAAATAACTATTCATAAGCTCAAACCATCCAAATTCTTCTGCTTTATCAGTCATATCATAAACTTCTCCATCCTGTGCATAACCAGATAAAACACCGCATGCCGGCCAAGTTTCAACTAAATCTGCCATTGTTCCCCCAGCCATTGATAAACTTACTTGGTCTTGCATATTCTCACTACCGATAACAGTTCTTTCAATTTCTACATTAGGATTAGCTTTTTTATACATGTCAATAAGTGTTTCCATCGCTTCCCCACCAGAACCATGGCCTACATCTGTGTACATATCCCATATTTTCAGAACAATTTGTTGTTCTTCTGGTTCTGCAGTTTCTGTTGTTGATTCCTCTGATTCTGCAGTTTCTTCTACTGCAGTACTTGTTGAAGTTTCTGTATCTTTACAACCTGAAACCCCCATAATCATCATTAACACTACGATTACAAATAAAGCTAGCATCTTAAATGTTTTCAATTTCAAACCTCCCTAATAAAACTAAGTATTCTATATTTACAAACAAACCTTGTTTTTTTCTAAGCAAATACACACCACCTCCTTTATTAAAGAATATTACTTCTAAATTTCTTAACACTCCTCCTTTCATATAATACTGTCTAAACCTAATTCTATAATCTTACTAAGACATGTTAGAATTATTCATCCTTTTTGCTTAAAGATTTAATATTTGGAAACATGCTTCAATATTATCAAAGTGTAGGTTCATATTTTTAATCATTGACCCTTATCTTTTACCACTAACACTTCTAACGGAGCTTTATGAAGTCTTTGCGCTTTCTTTCTATCCCTTTTAAATATGGAAAATTCTTTTATCTCTTTTTTCAATAATTCACTTATACCTTTTATCAGTTCATAAAAGATAGGATTATTTGATGCTTTTGCTAGCCTAATGTGAAAATGATAATCATAGTCAGAGAAAATATCATAATTATTAATATTTTCTTCCATCCTATTAATTATCTCGGATAGCTCCTTAATATTATCCTTTAATGCTCGACCAATAGCCGTGGTTGTAACATATGCTTCTAAAAGTTTTCTTACCTCAATTAAATTTTTATTATCTTTTTCTTTGAAGTTAATTATACTCATTAAAGAAACCATTAAACCTTTTGCGGTCGGTCTAGATATTATAAAATAGTTACATTCTCCTTTTACTAAAGATTCTTTTTGTATTAGTCTCTTTATCGCTTACTTTGTTGTGTTACGGTTAATATTAAATTTTTCAGATAATTATTTTTCAGTGTAAAACTTCTCTCCTTCTTTTAGTTTTTCTTTTTTATTGATTTTAAAATATCTTTTTTTCCATTTGTCCTATTTAAGAATTATTAACCCTGCGATCTTTTTTATAAATTTAGTTCCTTTTTATTATTATCACCTTAAGATAATTTAATATTTACAATCAGAAACGTACTGCAAAACTAAGTGATATGAACTATACTGCCTTGCCCCTAAAAATATATCATTAACCTTAGATAATGTTTTTAAATTTTAAAACATTTACATAAAATTTGTCAAGTTTTTTCATATTAATATTGTAAATATATATACTAATCCCAATTATATTTATGTATTTCTATTCAAAAAATTATAATATTATGAAAAAATCAAAAATAATATGATATAATGCAGATATGTATAGAATCAAAAAGAATAAGGGAAATAAAAAGAAAGCAAATTATGTCAGAATAGCTCAAGAAGCAGGAGTATCCATTGCAACAGTTTCAAGAATACTGAATAATTATCCTCATGTAAAACATGAAACAGTAAAAAAAGTTATAGATTCCATGAATATGCTGGGGTTTGATACAAATGAAATTGTTATTAAGCCTAAACCTAAAAATAGTAGCTTGATAATATTCAATATACCTTCTTTAAATAATCCTTTTTACAGTCAAATTGTAAATGGTGCAGAAGCTGCAGCCACCCGTCACGGGTATCATATCCTTATTAACGAGAGCGATATTAACCTGTGGAATTTCAATCATTTATTAGATGTTTTAAAAAAATTTAATGTAGCAGGATTAATAATCTCAAACTACTTATCTTCAGAATTACTTGATAAATTGAACTCAACTGTTCCTCTGGTTCAGTGTTGTGAATATAATGAAGATTCAGATATTTCATATGTCAGCATTGATGATACTCTGGCCAGCAAAAGGGTTATGGAGTATATTTTATCTAACAATAGGAGAAAAATTGCACTAATTAACGGCCCGATGCATTATAAATATGCGCAGCATCGGCTTAGCGGGTATCTGAATGCACTCAAAAACGCAAATATACCAATTGAAAATAACTGGATTGTAAACTTACCGGAAATTGATTACAGCATGGCTGTTTCCGCCTGCTCTCACCTACTTAATTTGTCTAATCGACCAAATGCAATTTTTGCTATTTCAGACGTTTTTGCAGCAGCAACGATTAAAGCCTCCTCAAATGTGGGACTCAGAATCCCCCAGGATTTGCTTGTTGTTGGTTTCGATGACGTCGACATTGCAATAATGACTAATCCGACTATTACAACCGTAAAACAGCCTAAATTCCAGCTAGGTTTTAGAGCTTGCGAATTGCTGATCGAAAAAATTTCTGACCCAAATGTAGCTTTACGTAAAATATTACTTGATGTAGAGTTTATAATTCGAGAGTCCTCTGTGATTACATCATTAATCGAATAAATATAACTGTTGACCAAGGTGACGTATTCTTTTTTATCTTATCATCTACTCTTTCCTTTATTTCCTTTTTATTATTTTCATTAAAACTTAAGTGTTTCCCTACTTATAAATTAATAAATTTACAGAAAATTATATAACCATTTACATATTATTTTGACATTTTATATTTACTTGTGAAAAACATTTTGCTATTATTTGTAAATAATATCTTAATTATAAAAAGATTAATTAATATAACCTTTCTTTAAGTTGTTATATTTTAAATTTATATTATTGGGAAGTAATTTAATATATTAAAAAACAATTCTGTGAAAACGGCATTTTTTTATTTGATATTAAAAAGTTTATTGAGAGTATAAAAAACCAGGAGAAAAAATAGACTCATTTGACAGTATGAACCAGTTTTACACTACTAGCAATAAAAACGCCATAATAAATAAAAAACATTAAAAAAGGAAGAGTTAAAATGAAAGTAGGAGTAATAACAGCTGTTTTTTATAATTCATATCCCAGATTAGAGGATATGTTAGATAAAGTTAAAAATTTAGGATTGGAAGCAGTGGAGCTGGGTGCGGGAAATTACCCGGGTAGTATTTATTGTAACTCTCGAGAACTTTTAAAAAGTAATGAAAAATTAAAATTATATAAAGAGGAAGTAGAAAAAAGAGATCTTCTAATAAGTGCATTAGCCGTACATGGGAATCCTCTTCACCCTGATGAATCCATAGCCAGAGAACATAATGAGAAGACAAACAACGCAATTCTTTTAGCGGAAAAGCTTGGTGTATCAACAATTACCTTACTTTCCGGGTGTCCCGGTAGTTCCGAAAATGATAAATATCCTAACTGGGTAACTTGCTCCTGGCCAAATGATTATCCTAAAATTTTAAATTGGCAGTGGGAGAAGAAAGTAATCCCCTATTGGAAAAAAATTGGTAAATTTGCAAAAGATCACGGAGTCCGACTGGCCTTTGAAATGCATCCAGGATTTGTTGTCTATAATACTGAGACTCTTCTTAAGCTGAGAGAAAATGTGGGAGATGTAATTGGAGCAAACTTTGATCCAAGCCACTTATTCTGGCAGGGAATTGACCCTATTGTTTCAATGAAAAAAATATCTGAGGCAGGAGCACTGTTTCATGTACATGCCAAAGATACAAAAATTGATAATTACAATACTGCGCTAAATGGAGTTCTGGACACTAAATCATTTGTAAATGTAAAGAATAGATCATGGTTGTTTAGAGTCGTTGGTTACGGCAATGGATATGATTGGTGGAAAAATTTTGTATCACAGCTGTCCAAGGAAAATTATGATTATGTTTTAAGCATTGAACATGAAGATGCCCTTATGTCCGGTGAAGAAGGAATGAGAAAGACTATTGAATTCTTAAAGGAAGTGGTGATAAAGGAAAAACCTGCTGAAATATACTGGGCATAGAAAAATAGATCAAGATTAATACTAAAAGTTGGAATTAATATGAAAAAAATTAATACAGGAGTAATAGGAACCGGGTTTATCGGACCATCTCATATTGAAGCTTTAAGACGCCTGGGATATGTAAATATAATTGCTACGGCTGACATAAATAAAAAAGTGGCAAAAGAAAAAGCAGAACAGTTAAATGTGGATAAATTTTATGGAGACTATAAAGAGTTACTTGCGGAGAAATCTATAGAAGTTGTTCATGTATGTACACCAAACCATCTGCACTACCCTATTGTAAAAGAAGTATTACTGGCTGGAAAGCATGTTGTATGTGAAAAACCATTAGCCATCAATCCTGAGCAAGGTAGAGATTTGTTGAAGCTGGTAAAAAAAACAGGACTTGTGGCAGCAGTGCATTTTAACCTGAGGTTCTATCCTTTAGTGCAGCAAGCAAAAGCAATGATAGAAGCCGGAGAAATAGGAGATATATTGGCAATAAATGGTTCTTATCAGCAGGACTGGCTACTTTATCGGACAGATTATAACTGGAGATTGGAATCGGAATTTAGTGGCAAATCCAGAGCAGTGGTAGATATAGGCTCTCATTGGCTGGATATGGTCGAGTATATTAGTGGAATAAAAATAGAAAAGGTATACGCAGATTTTTGCACGTTTTTCAAAACAAGAAAAAAACCTGTAAAGTCTATTGAGACTTATACCGGGAAAATTCTTAAGTCTTCGGACTACAAAGATATAAAGATAAATACAGAAGATTACGCAACAGTTCTTTTAAGATTTAATAACGGGGCACATGGTTCGATGACAGTTAATCAGGCTGCGGCAGGTAGAAAGAATAGATTAGCCTTTGAATTATATGGGACGAAGATGTCAATAGCGTGGAATAGTGAAAATCCCAATGAAATGTGGATCGGGAAAAGAGATTCTAAAAATGAGCTGTTAATAAAAGATCCTTCCATAATGAATAGTTCAGTAAGACAATATTCAAGTTATCCTGGCGGTCATGCTGAAGGATTTCCGGATACGTCAAAACAACTATTCAATAACGTATATAAACAAATCTCAGCAGGAAAAGAACCCGGGTTTGATTTTCCAACTTTCGAAGATGGGTACAGAGAATTGATTCTTTGCGATGTTATATTTGACAGTGCGCTAAAAGAAAAGTGGAAAGAAGTTAAATAAAATGTTTCACAGGGCATAATTACTGAAAAATTTTAAGTAATTATGCCATAGACACACGTATGTAGTGGTCAAATGGTTAGGATTAGCCTCCCTTCACTAATCTTAGACCGTCTTGTTTAAGAATGCGGGTATTATACTTGACATTTCTTTTCATACAGGACTAAGCGCATACTACTACATGCGTGTGTCAATATAATTACTGAATTTCATATAAATATTTTATAAAAAAGCTTTAGTTGTTCTTAATAAATCAGGTATCAGGGTAAAAATGAAGTATATCTTAGCAGTTGATGGAGGTGGCTCAAAAACCACTGTACAAATTGCAGAAACTAATGGAAAAGTCGTTAGCGAAGCCATTTCAAGTTCAAGTAATTGTAAAAGTGTTGGAATAAATAATGCGATAAAAAATCTTAATACAGCTATTTTTGATGCCGTTAAAAATTTAGAAGTATATGGAAAAGTTCATTTTATAAGTTCTTGTTTCGGTTTTGCAGGTAACAACACAGAAAAGGACTCTAAAATTTATAAGAAAATTGCATTTAACAGCAGATTAAGAAGTTTTCTTTATCCAAAAAGAACTATTATCTGTAATGATACAAGAATTGGTCTTGAGGCAGGAAGTGAAAGTAAAAATAAGATAATAATTATTGCTGGGGCTGGTTCCAACTGTTTTGGAATTAATGAAGAAGGGGAAAATGTAGTATCGACTGGCTGGGATTATATTCTTGCAGATGAAGGCAGCGGCTACAATGTAGGTCTTAAAGCTTTAAGAGCAGTTATGAGAGCCTATGACGGGCGCGGTGAAGAAACTTTGCTGTCTAAAATAATATTGGAAAATTTGAACTTAAAAGAAGTATTGGATATACCCAATTGGGTATATAAAGAAACATTTTCAAAACAAAGAATTAGCTCACTGGCTAAAATAGTATGTACGACTGCACAAATAAAAGACAGGATAAGTATTGATATATTAACCGGTGAAGCGGAGGAAGCCGTAATTTCTGTTACTGCTGTTGCTAATAAGCTTGGCTTTAAAAATAAGGAGTTTGATCTTGTTTTTGTTGGTGGCTTATTCAATTGTAAAAGGTATTTTAAAAATATCGTAGTAAATAAATTAAAGGAAAAGTTTCCACATATTAATTTTAAACCACTTGTGAGAAGCCCGGTAGAAGGAGCAATAATATTGGCTATTAAAAAATTGAAGGATTTTAGTAATATTGCTATGCCTATATAAATTATAATTAGAACTAATAAGATTTTAACTTGTTATAATTATTAGCCAGTGGTTTAAATTATACCGAGCTTTTATACTTAAATAACTTTAATTTTCTTCCTGAATGTAACACCTGAACTAGCTAGATTATCCTCAGCATTGATTAAATCCTGTACTAAATCCCTGGGGTTTTTAAGGTAGAAGCCGGGTGAACTGCCTCTGCCATTAGCCCATCGGTGGCAATTTTATCTACATTTTCGCCAGTATATCAATTTCTTTATTAATTTTCTCTTTTTTATTTTCAATTTCAATAATTTAAAAGTCATTGTTTAGACCTTTTCCACTCTATGGCAAAAGAGTTTTCCAAATAAAATATACATTATTTTTTTCTCTTCTGTTGTGGTCACATCTATTGGCAGCAGACTTTTCTTTGCTTTTAAAAATAAGCTTTCAGAGACTATGGATTCCTTTTTTATACTGACCGGTTTAATAGAGTTTATCAAAAAGTTATTCTATAAGAAGTATCGTTACCAGAGTTACTTACAGATTATTTTTAAATATTATAGAGCCTTTTTTTACATTAAATTCATCCTGCATTAACGGACACTTTATTTTAAAAAGAAAAAAAATAGGCTTTTCAATATTCTTTAAGCTCATATAATTCGCATAACCCTTAGAAATAATCAAATCGGCTTTATTGAATTCTTTCAAGAAACTGCTATGACATTTATCTAATTGTGTCCCTGCATAGTCGGAGCTATTTGAAATGACTTCTGCGATCTTATCTATTCTGGCACAGATTGCATCATTTCTGAGAGCATCATTAAGATATGGTTTATCTTTTACTACATAATAAATTTTATTTTTATTAACTTTTTTTATTTCTTCTAAAAAAACTCTATCAAAAACAACCTCTCCTACATTATCTGCCAGAAATATTATATTATTTGCATTCGAAATAAGGCTAACAAAATCGCGATAATATCTTTCATCTATATCCTGGATTATGGTTTGTTCAACTGCTTTCCTTAAGTCCAGATCTATGCCCGCCCCAACATCTATGACATTACCTGCTATCGCAATTTTTAATGCCGTTTCGAGCTTATTCTTCGAATTTTGTACAATTTTTTTTAACCAGGGATAAATCTCTAATGATAACTTATTGCTAATATCTTTAATTTCCCTGCATGGGTCCCCGATTCCCGTTTCTTCTTTTAGAATTAAATATATCTCATTCCCAATCTGTAGACATAATTCATCTAACGGCCTGTTTTTTATGTAATCATATACTTTAAAAAAGACTTCGTGACTTTTTTCAGAACTTACTTTTGCACATGATAATAAATCTATTAACTGTCTTAACAAACATGAATAACAAATTAGATCCAATAAATCAACTCCGTATTCAGGGTAAAATTATCTTTATAAAAATATTCGGATTTTAAGAAATTTTATGCTTATTTTTTATCTTCCCTAAAATCTGCCAGATCATTGCAAATCTCTACCATTTTTAAACTACATTTTTTATAAACTTCAAATAATTTTCTATATTTTTCCTGAAATTTTATTTGAGGTTCATAAATTTCACTAATTCCAGTCAGGGCAGTGGCATCTTTAAAGCTTTTCCAAATTCCAGCCCCTACACCTGCTACAATCGCTATACCTTTTGTCGTTGCCTGCCTGGGATCCTTGACTACTGCTAATTGCATATTTAGAATATCCGAGTAACACTGCATCCAATTTCTGGAAGTTACCCCACCACTTACAACCTTGATTTCTTTAAAGTCATTTACTGTTACACCATTTTTATTAAATATCTCTAAAAGAAGTTTCATGTTTAAACAAGTTCCTTCAAATACTGATCTGAGCATATGTTCCCTATTATGATACATACTTAATCCTATAAAAGATGCTCTCATATTCGGATTATAATAAGGCGGACCTTCAGCTTTTAAATAAGGCAAAAATAATAATCCATCCGATCCGGGATTAATTTCCTCGACTTTTTTATTCATGAAATCATAAATATTCAAATTCAATTCTTTAAATATCAATTCTTCAGTCTTATAAATTTTGTTTTTAAACCATTCCTGACTTAAACCACCTGCATAAGTATCAATCAAGGGATTATAAGCATTTTCCCATGGAAAAGGTAATTGACTGGAAACCTTATAATTTGTATTTAAAAAAGGCTCACCCGCTACTATACTGGTCCAGTTTACAGAGCCAATGCTCATGCATGCTTCCCCTTTTTCAATTACTCCTGAACCTATACAGGCGCACAGCGCATCTGCAGCTCCCGCTATAACCGGGGTGCCCTCTTTCAGACCGGTGCTTCCTGCAGCTTTTTTGCTAACACCCCCAATAATATGATGTGACTTACGTATTTCCGGAATTTTATCAATTTTGATACCTGATACATCTAAAATTTCATCTGAAAATTGCCTTTTACTTATATCCATAAAACCACTGGCACAAAAATCGCTATAATCGGTACTAAGAACATCGGTTAATTTCATATTTATATAATCTTTCGTCGCTACGAATTTATGTACTTTTTTAAATGTACCAGGATAATTATCTTTAATCCACATAGCCTTACATACACTTAACATAGCCTGTCTGCCACTTCCAATTATTTTATATAAACCATCAGAACTTCCAATTCCGTTGACTAATCTTTCAGCCTGCTTGATAGCCCTTATATCGGAAAATACGGGGACATCGTCAGTTAGCAATTCATTGTTTCTATCGATTGGTACTATAACAGGGTACTGCCCGGCAACTCCGATAACAACTATTTCTTTGTTATCTATTTTAGAAACATCAATTAATCTCTTTGTACTTTTACAAACAGCATTCCACCATTCAGTTGGTTTTTGATTCGATAAATTTTCTTTAGGATAATAAGTTCTATAAGAAACGAAATCAGATGCGATAACATTTAAGTTTTGATCGAATAAACATGCCTTAGCACCTGTAGTACCTATATCATAAGTGATAATATATTTTTTACTCATATTGTAAAACAATAATTACTTTGTAATTTAAGCGTGTATGGACCAGCCACCATCTAAAACCAGATCCTGCCCATTTATGATTGAAGACTTTTCTGATGCAAAAAATAAAACTGCATTTGCAACATCTTCCATTGTAACAAATCTGCCCATGGGTGCTCTTTCTTTATAAAATTCCAAAGTTTTTTCAGGACAAACCCCCGGTATATGCCTGTCAGTGAGAGTGAAATTTGGTGAAACCGAATTAACATTTATGTTAAATTCTGCAAGTTTAACTGCAAATGCCTGGGTCATTCTTATAACCCCGGCTTTTGGAATATGGTAGGTATGCTTTTTGTTTTCTCCAGGACTGGTTGCTATATTAACGATTTTCCCACTCTTCTGGATTTTCATTATTTTCGATACTTCCTGTGAAAAAAAGAATGATGCTTTGCAAATTATATTATGCATTCTATCAAATTCTTCTTCCGAAATATCCAGAACGGATTTGGGAATTATTAATACAGCGTTATTGACCAGGATATCAATATGTCCGAATTTATCATATACTTCTTTCACCGATTTCTTTACATTATCGCACAGAGCTATATCGGTTTTAATGAATAAACCTTCCGAATACTGCTCGATTTCCTTTAAGGTCTCTTTACCTTCCTTCTCTTTGATATCGATAATTGCTACTTTAGCGCCTCCTCTGGCAAACGACAGAGCTGTAACTTTCCCGATATTTGTTGCTCCCCCGGTTACAATACATACTTTATTGGAAAATTCTTTTTGATCCATATTTCTTCATCCTTATAATTAAATTAAACTATCATTTATCCTTGATTAATAAGCCAGCCTCCATCAACAATAATATTCTGGCCAGTTATGGCGGAAGATCTATCGGATGCTAAAAATAAATACACATTAGCAATTTCCTGCATAGATATAAATCTTCCAATTGGTATTCTTGTTTTTAGCCAATTCATAAATTTCCTATCTTTAACCAATTTCTCTTTTGCCTTTGTTAAAACATAACCAGGTGAAACTGAATTGACCAGAATATTATATTCTGCTAATTCTAATGCCAGTGCTTTAGTAAGACCGATCACTCCTGCTTTCTGACCGGTATATACTAAATAATCTTTTCTCGCAGCTACCCCGGTTGAAGATGCCGTATTAATAATTCTTCCGCTCTTCTGGATTTTCATTATTTTCGATACTTCCTGTGAAAAAAAGAATAAGGCCTTAAGATTGACATCCGTCATTTTATTCCATACTTCCTCTGAAACATCCTTGCCGTAACAATGCAAACAAATAACAGCGTTATTGACCAGGATATCAATATGTCCGAATTTATCATATACTTCTTTCACCGATTTCTTTACATTATCGCACAGAGCTATATCGGTTTTAATGAATAAACCTTCCGAATACTGCTCGATTTCCTTTAAGGTCTCTTTACCTTCCTTCTCTTTGATATCGATAATTGCTACTTTAGCGCCTCCTCTGGCAAACGACAGAGCTGTAACTTTCCCGATATTTGTTGCTCCCCCGGTTACAATACATACTTTATTGGAAAATTCTTCATTCATTCTCAATGTTCCTTTTTATATAGAATTTTTTACATATAATAAACAATGCCGAATTAAAAAATTATTTTTCATATGGAAGCAGCTCATCGGCCCAAAATATTTCAATCAGATTACCTTCCGGATCTGATAACATACCCATTGTCCAGCCCTTGGATGTTTTTCTTTCTTTTATAAAATTTACTCCTTTTTTTTCCAAATTCTTTGAGAATTTTTTAAAGTCATCCACTCTAAAACCTATATGATTTATGCCCTGATCAATTAAATCACGTTTTATATCCTTAATTTCTCCATTTTTATCAAAAACTCTTGATTTTTCATCTTCGGTTAATGGTTTTCCCGTCAATGGATTAAATTCTCCATTCTGGAAAATTTCAATTACTATTTTATCTTTTTTCCCTATACCTATGCAGGGCATGCCGGATCTATATTCTGTAGCAGGAATTTCATAGACCTTTTCAAGCCCTAAAACATCACAGTACCAATCAACAAGTTTATTCGCATCCTTTGCTCCTATACCAACGTGTTGCAGCCATATTTCTTTTTCCATTTACATTCCTCCCTGATATTGTTTATAGACAATAACTATCTAATAATTTAAAAATTTCAATACTGAATAGAATATTATTTTTTATTGAACAAATCATACTGGCAACATTTAACAATGCAAATTAAGGTTATTACAAAGATATTAACTATAGAATCGGTAAATAAATTTTTTACATAGTAACTCTTAAAATAAGCCGTCAATATTTATGTCTATCCCAGTTATCCTCCCATCTTGGCGGTAAATCAAATCCTTCCTCTTCTTTAAAATATTGATCTCCCCTTTTAAGGATCTCTTTTGGCAGATCCCATTCCTTCAGACCCTCATCCCATTTTGTTGACTGCAGCAGTGAAAAAACTCCCCACTCCGCAATATCTCCTTCAACTTCTCTGCATTTCTGGATATCAGCATGCCATAACTCTCTTATTCTGGGATCTCTGGAATCAAAGGTTTGGCCGTGTCGTTCGAATTGTATATCGGCACAGGTGGTTCCGCCATATTTATCTTTAACTCTGTCAATCACATACAAAATTTTATTGAACATTATATATCTCCACTTTGGCATCCTTCTCTTATAAAAAGGGACCATCGTTTCACTGTCTTTTCTTATTTCATCGTTTATTTTTTTATCGATACCAAAACTTAAAGATATTGCCATTGCCATACCCAATATGGCACCACATGTTCCCCTTACCATTTGACCGCATCCGCCGGACAATCCTAAGGTAGCTTTAAATACTTCTTCCCGGCCTTTTATTTCCAGGGCTTCCGTAATACCCAGAAAAGCATCGGTAGCACAACCTGGTGCAGAATACGAGGCTGCCATTTCTCTGGCTTTTTTCCCAAGTTGATCGATTTTCTTTTTATCAACTTTACTTATTAATTCTCCTGTTTTCGTAAAAATTGTAATTTTCTTACAAACATCAGGAACTCCTATAGCCAATTCAATTTTATCCAATATATACCTCCTAACAATCCTCATAATTTCGTGAAGGACAAAATTTCTACAAGATTTCCTTCCCCATCATTAAAAAAACCACATTTGAACTCTTTAAATTCATGTATATCCTCTACTTTTATTCCCTTTTTAATTATTTTTTCCAGATATTCGTCAAAACATTCGACAGTTATCGAGAAATGGCTGATACCCGGATCTTTTATTGAACGATTGCGTCTCATATTATTATTTGCGGGTACTATCTCAATCATGTTGTTTTCAAATTTCAACCAATACACTTCAGATCTTTCCATGGTAGCCGGCAACTGATATACTTTTTTAAAGCCCAATTTCTTTATATACCAATTACATAAAGAACCGGTATTCTTGGCCATTATTCCTACATGCATAATCCTTTTAAAATCCATCTATAAATTTTCCTTATTATAATTCTTATTCAATTCAATAAAATTTGTATAGATTTCTTTCCGGATATCTTTTTCCTAATTCTACATTCGTATTTTATTAAAAATGATTTTCCGGTTTATGGATAACCTCAATTATATTATCTTCCAGGTCTCTCAGGTATCCGATCTTCCAGCCCAGGCTGGTTTCTCTTATATCGCTTAACACGACTCCTCTTTTTTCAAAATATTTTTCAGCCTCATCGAAATTTTCTACTATGACTCCGATATGGTTTATGCCCGTATCACCGATTTCCCTCTCCATGCCGGCATCACTTTTTGCGGGCAAGACTTCAATGACCGTTCCATTAGATTTTAAAAAATATACTGATTTACTCTCAGGTCTTTTTTCGATCTTTAATAATAATTCTAATCCGAATAGCTCAATGTACCAATTTGCTAATCTGGTTGTATCAGAAGAATAAATCCCTATATGCTCAACAGTCTTAAAAAGTTTCTTCATGCCTTATTTATCCTATTCTTTCTCAAATAATATTTATCAGTCTAGATTTCTGCCATAATCGTAACGGGAGAAGCTTCCAACCCAATAAACCTGATTGGTCCTATGAATACTCTCTTAACTTCTTTATCTGCAACAGGTTTAACATTCATATCTTCAATATGAAAATAATTAGAATTACCCTCAAATAATATTTTATGAATTACCCATTCTGATTCCCTACCTTCAATAATATTCTCAATACCCATAAGATCAACGCCGATACATCTAATATTCGGAAAATTGTTTTTAATAAATTTAGCACTTTCAATTGAAAAGCCCGGTGATTTTTTTATATATCTTTCCGTCTCCGTAAATCTGTACTTGCTAAAACCAGTATAAATCAACAATAATTGAATATTTTTTAAATTCTTCTCATAAGGTTTCAGGTCATTTATCTCTATTTTTTCAAGGTCTTTCTTTTCGCAATCAATAACTAAAACCTTTTCGAAATAAAAATTGGAAATATCGAAATCCGTTATTTTTTTTCCATTCTCTAAAACATGAAATGGAGCATCTATGTGTGTACCATTATGACTGGACATTTCTATATTACTTGTTTGATTGCTTTTGCCCTGACCATCTCCAAACCTTGCTCTCCATTTAATATCGGGTTTTAACAATCCTAACATTTCAACCGGATTCAAATCGCCAATTAAATACGATAATTCGACTATCATTTTTTCCTCCTTGAAAAAACTCATCGTTTGCCATGTTAATCAATACTAATCGGATCATTTAGCGCATTTATCAGTTTTTCACCTCTTAATGCATCAACTACATTTTTCGCTGAAATATAATCAACTTCTTCAAGAGATTCAATAGTGTGTAATCCATAGTGCGGAGTGGTGATTATATTATCAAGTTTAAGTAAAGGATCCGTCGCTTTTATAGGCTCGGCGTTATAAACATCTATAGCCGCACCTGCTATTTTATTCTCCTTTAAAGCATTGTACAAAGCTTTCTCATCGATTACTTTACCCCTGGATGTATTAACCAGGAAAGCACCGGGCTTCATTAAGTTAAATTCTCTATCACTAATTAATTTTTCAGTATCACTTGTCAGTGTTACGTTTATTGATATGAAATCTGAATTTTTTAATAAATAATCCAAAGTCGTGTATTTTACTTTATAGTTCTTCAGCAGATATTGGTCCTCGAATAAATCATTTACCAGTACCTCCATTTCAAATCCTTTTGCTCTCTTTATTACTTCTTTCCCAATTTCACCGGCACCAATTATTCCAATAACTTTTTTGCCCACATTTTTCCCGACTATTCTTTGCCAAACACAGTTTTTTACCATTTCATTGGCAGTAGGAATATTTCGAGCAATCGATAAAATCAAACCAAATGTTAAGTCTGCAACTGCTATTTTATTATTCTCTGATTTACCTGCATTAGCAACATAAACACCATGATCAGTCGCACATTCGATGTCAATATTATCAGTTCCCTTGCCATGAACAGATATAACCTTTAATCTTTTACCTGCCTCGATCACCTTTTTAGTGACTTCATCCATACTCCCCACAATCATGCCTTCAATGTCTTTGATATAAGGGAAAAAATCATCTTCTTTGAAACCTCTTCCGAGCTCATTGATTATAATTTTATAATTATTTTTCTTCAATAAACCTAAACCTATATCCGTAAATTTTCCGAAAGAACTCGAACAAATTAAAACTTTATCCATAAGAAAATCCATACTTTTAATATTTTTTCATTTATCCGGCTTAAATAACATTAAGCTTTAACAATTCAGCTTTTATTTTATTCTGCAGCATATCATCTACCGGAAGATATGGCATCCGCGGCCAACCGCTATCTATGCCCCTGATTTTTAAAATAGCATAACAATTTGTGAGTGTTGATCCCATTTTCATAACTTTTCTTATTTTAAGTATTTCCATCTGAAATTTTTGTGCTTCTTCCCATTCCTTTCTCTGAACTAATTCCCAAAATTTATGAAGCGGTTCCGGTATCACATTGGCAACGCCACAAATTGCTGCTTTTGCGCCGGACATGAAAGAAGCCATTGCTATAGCTTCAGTTCCAATAATAAATTTGAAATTCGGATTATCTACTTCAATCTGGTATAAATAAAAATTAACCAGGTCAAAAGCACTATCTTTTATCCCCGCAAGATTATATTTTGCCAGCTCGTTCAATACCCCGGGAGAAATACTATTACCTGAAGTATGTGGATTATTATACAAAAATACAGGTATATTCACCGAGTCGATTAATATTTTATAATGATTTAATAATTCCTTTTCATTATAACTGTAATAGTAAGGGGCAATAGCACCCACTGCATCTGCGCCAGCTTTTGCGGCATGTTTTGCCAGTTCAACCGTTTCTCTCGTGCTTGCAGCTCCAACATGTATAATGACGGGAACTCTTCCGTTTATTTGTTCAATAATTATCTCTGCAACTGTCTTGCGCTCATCAGAACTCATGAGAGGGCCAGAGCCATATGTTCCACACGGATACACGCCATCGATGTATGGCAATATGAATTCTATTATTTCTCTCTGTCCCTTTTTATATATATTGCCATTCTTATCAAAACTGGTTAATAATGGCGGGATAATCCCTTTAATTTCTTTACTCATTTTCTGCCTCTTTATTTTAAATATGTTATTAATCTTCTTTAGATAATAAAGGAATATTATTTTAAACCATATGTTAAATCAGACATGAAGCTCCTATTTAAAAACAAAATCAGATAATCAAGAATTATTAACTAATTTATTCACATTTATGAACTAATTAGTTATAATATATATCATAAATAATAATAATTGTCAAAATACTTGTCAATATTAATAACACATGTATAATATTTTATTATTTAAAATTTATCATTTTTACAAAATTTATTGAAAATTGAAGAAAAAAGACAGGCTGGACAAATTAAAAACAACTATAATTGAAAAAGGTTTCATAACAATCCAAAATTTGAAAAAAGAAACAGACATACCCACTTCTACCCTCAGGCGTGATCTATTGGACTTGGAAAAGATAGGCCTGATTGAAAGATGGCACGGTGGTGCAACATCACTCGACTATGCCAGACCTTCCTTTGAAAGCAGATTGAATATTAACAGGGAGAAAAAGGAGGAAATAGCCAGAAAAGCAGCCGAATTAATAAAAGACAACCAAATTATAATAATTGATTCAGGCTCAACATCATCTATGCTGGCCAGAAATATAAGAGAAGTTAAAAAATTAACAGTAATAACTCCTTCTATTTATATTGCAAGACAATTATCTAATGTAAAAAACGTGGTTGTAATACTTACGGGAGGTAAATTGCATTTAGATACAAATAGTCTTATAGGTCCGTTAGCTGAAAAAACTATTGAAGAAATACATGCTAATATAGCCTTTATGGCATGCGATTCAATATCTTCAGAAATGAATGTTATGATTACAAGTTTTGAATTAGCCAATTTAAAAATGAAGCTGCTTATGAAAGCAGAATATAAAGTATTAATAGCAGATAGTACAAAATTCAGTAAAATAAATATAAGCAGCATTGGCAGTATTTCTATTTTCGATAAGGTAATCGTTGACTCAAACCTTCCCGAGAATTTATATAAAAAAATAACAGATCTTGGGGTTGAAGTAATATAAGTTTATACAAAATTCAATACTATTATAAAAAAGAAGCACAAAAAGTTTTTTAATCAGAATTGATTCTTATTAATTAGCTTTAAGTAAAAAGTTCGTATATATTATTAACCTCTATAAGAAAAGGAGCTGCAATATGACTTATCCCAGAACACTCGCCCATATTGGTCTTTCCGTACCGAATTTAGACAAGGCTTTAAAATTTTATAATGAAGTTATGGGCTGGTACATCATAAAGGAGCCGGAAACAATTGAAAATACCGATTCAGAGGATTGTTTAATGGCAAGAGACGTATTCGGGGAAAAATGGTCCAAATTTAAAGTTGCCCATATGTCAACCGGTGATGGCATAGGTATAGAGATATTCGAATTTTCCGATAATAAACCGACAACCGACAGTTTTAGCTACTCAAAAACAGGCCTGTTTCACTTCTGCATAAAAGATCCTGACCTTGAAGAACTTATAAAGAAGATTGTGGAATCCGGTGGTAAGCAAAGGATGCCTGTAAGATATTTTAATAAAGGTAAAAATTCTTATAGAATGTGTTTTGTGGAAGACCCTTTTGGAATAGTATTTGAAATATATAGCCACAGTTACGAACTTATTAATTCTTAATATAGAGCAAATAACTGGCTCAAAGATGCCGGAAAAATGGTTCAAAGCTGGTGATGAATGAAAGTATCGGGATAAACTGAAATCAGGAACAGTTATAATGGCCATAGATTATCAGACATTACCGGCAAAATATTTATCTCTCATTTTTTTTAAGAACTTAACTGATTTTTCCATTTCGTGAAAACCATTCATGCCATCTTCTATTGAAATCCAGCCGTTAAATTTTACACCGGATAATCTGCTAAATATGGCGTCATAATCATTCAGTCCTTCACCAACAACACCATGCACGAGACCTTTGGAGTAACCGGGATCCCCATCTGCCTTAATAATGTCATCCAAAGAAAAACCTGGTCTCAGATATCTATCACTGGCGTGCATTGTTTTAACTCTATCCAATACTTCATCCAAAAGATCTATCGGGTCCTCACCGGCTACAATTGCATTAGAGGGATCATATTGAACTCCAAAATATTGTGAATCGATTCTATTGACTATTCCTAAGAAAATATCTTTTTTTTGGGCAAATTCCTTAAACTTCCAATAACTGTCTTTATAGTGATTTTCTAAAACCAGGCAAATATCATTATCCTCGGCAGCTCCCAAACATGACTCAATGCAATCAATCACCCATTTTGTGGCCAGTTCATCTGACACTCCCGGGCGCCCCTGACCCGAAAGAATACGGCAATAACTGCCGCCAAGTTCGGAGGTAATCTTGATAAAATCTATCTGCTTTTTTATTTCTTTTTTTCTGATACCTCTTTCCGGATTTGTAAAATCAGAAGAATAACATATCATAGGGATAGTCATATTGAGTTCTTCGACTTTCCTCCTGACTCTTTTTAAATAATCCGATTTCAAACATTTCAAAAAACGATAATAAATTTCTAAACCATCGCAATCAAGATTTTTTGAGATTTCTATCCACTCAAATAAATCCATCCTTCCTTCTGAAATGTCTTCTAACCAACATTTTGGAAAAGCTGATATCAATACCATCTCAATATATTTCCCTATGATTTATTTTTCAAATTAGTTTTAAATATGTCTGGAAATAAAATTTTTGTCCTTTCTCGCTTATACAATAAAATACAAAAATTTCCGCCTTTTACTATTCATGACCATCTTTCTTTCCGATTGTCAGTAAATCTTTAGTCTTAAATAAGACAAGTTCACTATCCTTTTCTTTTTGATTGATGCTGGTCACCGGAACATTTAATTCACGCGAAATGATTTTAAGAATACGGGAAGAGCAGAAGCCACCCTGACAGCGACCCATCCCGGCTCTTGTCCTGAATTTTATACCGTCCACAGTCCTGGCTCCCCTTTTTATAGCCTCTACAATTTCTCCTTCGCTAACATGCTCACAGCGACAAACGATATGCCCATATCTTGGGTCTTTCTTTATAAGTTCCGTAATTTCCTCTTCTGATGACTCTACTGGTCTGGGTATGGCTTTTCTATTTGGATTGAAATCGGATTTATTGACCAGGTTCAAGCCTTCTTTTTTTAATATCTCTGCCACATATTTTGCTATAGCTATGCAACAGGTCATGCCCCCGCTCCCGGCCTGGACATTTATTAGCTGGGGCAATACTTTTGATGGCTCAATGATAAAATCATTTTTCAGGGTATTTAAGGCACGAATACCTGTATAATATCTAATGATATCTTTAGATGTTATTGAAGGAAACAGGTCTCTCGCGTATTTTATCATATTCTTTATGGCACCGGCGCTGTCAGCAATATCGGTTTTTGAATTTGCCTCCGCATCATTTCCGGTAATGAAAATATTGCCTTCTGTTGAGGGTCCGATACAAGTTCCTGTATATGGTTTTATCCACTGGCTGGCATCAAAAAATATATTCTTCACTAATTTCCCTGATATCTTATCGGTGATCAGTGCCTGGCTTTTTCTTGGAATTATTTCGAAAGTGTTATCGCCGACCATGCTGGCAACAGTATCTGCCCACAGACCTGCTGAATTTATTACATATTTTGTGCTTATTTCGCCATCAGTCGTTTCTACGATTAACTTTCCATTGTTATCTCTGGTAATATTTCTTACTTCGGTGCCTGAAAGAACTTCGGCTCCATTTTCCTTAGAATTCTCGACTTGAGCATATATTAGTTCCCAGGGCGAGACCACTCCTGATGACGGGGAGAAAAAACCTGATCTGGCTTTTTCCGTTATATATGGTTCTATTTCTACAAGTTCGTCTTTCTTTAATATCTTTATGCCCTTTACTCCGTTTTTCAAACCCTGTGATTCGAAATCTTTAAAAACTTTTTCTGCTTCTTCGCTTCTTGCTACGAAGATCTCGGCCTTTCGCGCAAAAGGTACCTCTAATTCTTTACATAACCGATCCATCATCCTATTTCCAGGCACTATCAATTTGTTGGCAAGGTCACCAAAAAATCCGACTCCGGAACCAATACCTGAATGAATCCAACCGGCACTTCCTCTGCTTGTATTGCTGAATCCGACATCAGAATTTTTCTCGACTGATATTATTTCTATTTCATATTTAGAAAGTTCTCTTGCAACGCTGGAACCTACGACACCACTGCCCACTATTAAAACATCACAATTTAGCATTTTAACTCGTTCTAATTTTATTCATTGCTTTAAGTATCTACTCCGGATATCCGGAGTATAAAAATCTTACTACAAACATTCACACTGTTTTTTATATTTCAACAAATGCAGTAACCGGAGACGCTTCTGCACCTACCAGCATCAAAGGTATGATAAATACTCTTTTTATTTCTTTATTTAAAATATGCTTAAAATTTCCATCTTCTACAACAATAAATTTCTTTCCCCTTGCTAAGAATACCTCATGAGCCTTGAAACCTTTTTCAAGACCTTCATTTATATTCTCGACTCCAAGAAAATCAACCATCACGCCTCTTAAATTAAAATTATTTACGAGATATTCAGCTCCATCTTTTGAAATACCGCATGAGTTATTGATAAACCTATCTGAATCAGTAAATCTGTACTCACTAAAACCTGAATATATCATTAAAAAATCGGCTTTTTCTAAATCTTTGCAAAATGGGATCAAATCTTCCCTGGTTATTGTTTCAAAATCACTTTTCCGGCATTCTATCAGCAGAGGACTTTCAAATATAAAATCCTGGATATCCATTTTATCTATCGTCAATCCGTTTGGGTCTGTATGAAAAGGAACGTCAATATGAGTACCCCCATGAACACTCATTTCCAGCATACTTGTATTATTTATATCACCTTTTGAAATTCGTGCTTTAGGGATTAATTTTGGTTTGGGCTCTATTTTATATGGAACGGTCTCTTTTTCCCCGATCGGGTAAGAAATTAATGCAAACATGATTACCTCCTACTTTTTTTATTTTTAAAATATTCTTACTTTTCTGAACCAAAAAGATTTCCGGTCGCTATTACATTCACGCCGGTACCTGATATATTTTCTATTACAATATCACCGGCTTTTATAGTCGGACTTATTATCTTCTTTGACATAATTTTCATGCATTCAGCGATCGATTCTTTCGGTATGGAATCTCCGGTCCTTACCGGTAAAAGAGGTCTGTCTGCTTCTGTAGTCCTTATGGTAGTTGTGAGTACGCGCCTTGGTTCTTTACACTCCTGAATTGCATACTTTTTCCCAACTTTACATTTAGCTCCCCTGACTCTCATTATCTCATCTTTATTAATTTCTACGTTAATATTACAAGCAAGGGGACACCCCAGACATATGATTTTTTTTATATTCATTTTTATTCTTTCTTATTACAGGATATGATAATTTCACCGGATTCATTATTTATAAGATTAATATTATCTTCAGTAATCATGGTACATACCATTTCGCTGGGCTTTAAAGCTTGAAATTTTTTCTCATAAATAATTTTATTATTAAATTTATCCGTAATTTTAAGAGTTGCATTTTCTTCCGGATTTGAGACTCTCATATACAGATTGATCCCCTCTTTGCCGCTTATGTAATGAGGGACAACATATCTTATACCTTTGCCGGCACTTACTTTTATTTTTTTATGTGAACGGTGAAGTTCGCCCGATAAATACTTTGAAGCACTTAATCCGGCAATTTCTGATTCCAGGCTTACATTGTCTGCTAAATCAAGAACGTGAACAACATTACCACCGGCAAATATTCCTGGAACATTTGTCTGCATATTTTCATCTATAATAGGCCCGCCTGTTACCTGGTCGATTTCTACCCCTGCCTTAATCGAAAGCTCGTTTTCCGGTATCAAACCGACAGACAGAAGAAGAGTATTGCATTTTATGTATCTACCCGTACTGAGTGTTTTTTTCCCATTTTTATCGATACGATTTATTTCTACACCTTCTATCCTGTCTGATCCATAAACCTCAGTGACCGTATGTTCCAAAAAAGTAGGGATATTAAAATCATTCAAACACTGAACTTCATTTCTAATAAGACCGCCTATGTATGGTAAAATTTCTACAACAGCTTTAACTTCGGCCCCCTCAAGTGTCAATCGGCGTGCCATTATCATACCGATATCACCGGATCCTAAGATTACAACTTGATCGCCAGGTATATAACCTTCGACATTAATCAGTCTCTGGGCATTACCGGCCGTAAAAATACCCGCCGGTCTTGTACCGGGTATTAATATGTTGTATCTCGTTCTTTCTCTGCAACCCATAGCCAGTACAATAGTCTTAGGTGAAAATTTTATTAATCCATTTTCAGAATTAATGGCAAACACATTTTTATCAGGTGTAATATCCAATACCATTGTCTTTAAAAGATAATTGATACCAAGTTTATCTACTTTGTTTATAAACTTTAAAGCATATTCAGGACCTGTTAGATCTTCTTTGAAATAGTGCAATCCGAATCCGTTGTGTATGCATTGATGTAACAGACCTCCTAATTCCTCGGATCTCTCTATTACCATTAAATTATCAATCCCGCTTTCTTTAGCTTTAATAGCTGCAGCTAATCCGGCCGGACCTCCGCCTATGATTAACATATCTAATTTTTTACTATTCATGACCATCTTTCTTTCCGATTGTCAGTAAATCTTTAGTCTTAAATAAGACAAGTTCACTATCCTTTTCTTTTTGATTGATGCTGGTCACCGGAACATTTAATTCACGCGAAATGATTTTAAGAATACGGGAAGAGCAGAAGCCACCCTGACAGCGACCCATCCCGGCTCTTGTCCTGAATTTTATACCGTCCACAGTCCTGGCTCCCCTTTTTATAGCCTCTACAATTTCTCCTTCGCTAACATGCTCACAGCGACAAACGATATGCCCATATCTTGGGTCTTTCTTTATAAGTTCCGTAATTTCCTCTTCTGATGACTCTACTGGTCTGGGTATGGCTTTTCTATTTGGATTGAAATCGGATTTATTGACCAGGTTCAAGCCTTCTTTTTTTAATATCTCTGCCACATATTTTGCTATAGCTATGCAACAGGTCATGCCCCCGCTCCCGGCCTGGACATTTATTAGCTGGGGCAATACTTTTGATGGCTCAATGATAAAATCATTTTTCAGGGTATTTAAGGCACGAATACCTGTATAATATCTAATGATATCTTTAGATGTTATTGAAGGAAACAGGTCTCTCGCGTATTTTATCATATTCTTTATGGCACCGGCGCTGTCAGCAATATCGGTTTTTGAATTTGCCTCCGCATCATTTCCGGTAATGAAAATATTGCCTTCTGTTGAGGGTCCGATACAAGTTCCTGTATATGGTTTTATCCACTGGCTGGCATCAAAAAATATATTCTTCACTAATTTCCCTGATATCTTATCGGTGATCAGTGCCTGGCTTTTTCTTGGAATTATTTCGAAAGTGTTATCGCCGACCATGCTGGCAACAGTATCTGCCCACAGACCTGCTGAATTTATTACATATTTTGTGCTTATTTCGCCATCAGTCGTTTCTACGATTAACTTTCCATTGTTATCTCTGGTAATATTTCTTACTTCGGTGCCTGAAAGAACTTCGGCTCCATTTTCCTTAGAATTCTCGACTTGAGCATATATTAGTTCCCAGGGCGAGACCACTCCTGATGACGGGGAGAAAAAACCTGATCTGGCTTTTTCCGTTATATATGGTTCTATTTCTACAAGTTCGTCTTTCTTTAATATCTTTATGCCCTTTACTCCGTTTTTCAAACCCTGTGATTCGAAATCTTTAAAAACTTTTTCTGCTTCTTCGCTTCTTGCTACGAAGATCTCGGCCTTTCGCGCAAAAGGTACCTCTAATTCTTTACATAACCGATCCATCATCCTATTTCCAGGCACTATCAATTTGTTGGCAAGGTCACCAAAAAATCCGACTCCGGAACCAATACCTGAATGAATCCAACCGGCACTTCCTCTGCTTGTATTGCTGAATCCGACATCAGAATTTTTCTCGACTGATATTATTTCTATTTCATATTTAGAAAGTTCTCTTGCAACGCTGGAACCTACGACACCACTGCCCACTATTAAAACATCACAATTTAGCATTATTTTTTCTCACTCATATCATATTTATTAATCGCACTACCTTTATCAATATAAGTTACAGGATATTTTTTAAAGTGATTAAAAAATGTTTTCTTAAATGATAAAAGATAATAGAATTAAATCATTTAAAAATTCATAAAATCATGGTCTATCGATCATTTGCTTAACGACCATTTTCCCACCTTCAACGACGAACTCATCTATTGAATCATTATCACAAATACTTCGAACTGAAAGATTTAATTTATTAATCTTAAGTAACTCTTTAAAAATTCTGCATCTTGTTTTGTTTCCGATAAGAATAACCGGGGCATTATTAATATCAAAACCCATTAATTTTTTTGCTTCATGCAAAATTTTTATGTCTTCCGATGAGATCACTGCATTTACGAAAAATTCCCTTTCGTAACTCGTGGTATCCATTAATACTTCCATGAAACGCGGCATCATCAATGAACGTAAAAATCCAGCATTTTCGACACTTTCCAGCGCAATTTTTAGAAGTTTTGCAGAAAAGAAATCATCAACCACGCCATAATCGTTATGAGTAATACTTTTCCCTATAAACGTTTGCTTTTTTATCGCTTCGTAAATCTGCCCGCTGAGTGTAGTGATACTACCTGCAATCTTTTCTCCTATACTTATATGAATTAGTTTTGTGTGTGAGCTGAAAAATATTACGTTACATGGTAACTCAGGTTTCAGCTTTTGAAGAATCCCAAATACCTGTGTCTCTTCGCCTTTCATAAAATCTATTTTTCGAATATTTGTAATATTCATATCTTTTATATTATTTTTTATACCGGGAATAAATATTAATGGTATGCTAACCGGAAAAATTTCTGTATCCTTTATGATTTTAACATTACTAACCAGCTCCTGGATCCCAACAGGCGCTTTTAAATGAGGAATATCCAATAAGCCAATTTCTGAAGTTAACATACCGGAGATTAAAATAAATTTTATATCACTGGTACCAACTCCGGAATTTCTTACTGCATCTTCAAAACATGATAACAGTCCTTCTTTGAGTTTCTTTTTTGAACCTGTAATGGCAGTTTCTCTAACGCCAATTTTTTTTTCAGCCTTATTTACTACCCTATAATTATCATCAATAATATAAATCCTTGTATTTGTAGTACCTGTGTCTATAGCTGCATACATATCTTTTTTGAATATAAATAAGTAAAGTCACTAATTTAATTAAAATTTAAATCATTTTTATTTTCTTTAATTCAACCTTTATTTTCTTTTTTTCTTCTCCTGTCGCCTCCACGAACGGCGCTCTGGGATAGCATTTAACAATACCTCTTATGTCTAACATGGCATATACCGCTAATTGTGTGGATCTTGCCAGGTACATTATCTCGCGGATTCTATTTACCATAAATTGAGTTTCCCTGCATGCTTCAATATTGTTACACATACCCTCTTTATACATTTTTCTATTTATTTCAGGAAACACATTTGCGAGTCCCGGTATAAAAGCTTCGCAACCCAGGGTTCTTGCGGCCAGCCACATTGCTTCCGTTCCTAAAACAATATCAAATTCATTGTCCTTTAAAACCCTGTGGTAGTTGGCATGAACCAGGATATCAAAAGTTGCGTCTTTTATACCTCTTAAACCTATTTTCTTTAATTCTTTTATAGTTGATAAGCTAATTTCATAACCCTGAAACTTTGGATTATTATATAAATAAACCGGAATACTAACAGATTCTATTAAATCTGTATAAAATCTCATTAAATCTTCTTTGTTGTGCTTATAATAATAAGGACCGGTAGCTGCTACTGCGGTCGCACCGGACCTCTCTGAATGTTTTGCCAGCTCAACCGAGTCTCTATTATTCGTAGTCCCGACCATAGTGATAAATGGTATCTTACCTTCCAATATTTCTGATGTTATTTCAGCTACTTTCATTCTCTCTTCTAAATTCATCAGGGCTCCCGAGCCATAAGAACCGGTTATAAACAATCCATCAACTTCATTTTTTAAAAACCTGATGAGTTTTTTCAAGTTCTCAACATCTAAATCCCCATTTTTTTTAAACGGTGTAATCATCGGGGGTACTACACCTTTTATTTTCTTCATTAATATACCTCCAGGATCAGGACTTATTCATTAAATTAATTAGCTATAATAATAATTTCATAAAAACATAAAATAAATTTCAATAAATACATTTATATGACTATAAATTGACAAAGAACTATATTAAAACCGCACCTTTTGAGGATGGACTCACATGTTTTACATAAAATGATAAGTAGCCGTTGCCTATATCCCTTTTTACTTCGGAAATATTTTTAAGTCTATTTTTTATCTCATCATCAGAGACTCTCATATTTATTGTTTTTTTATCTATATCAATGTCGATAATATCGCCATCTTTCACGGAAGCTATCGGGCCACCATCGGCAGCTTCAGGACAAATATGTCCGACAAAGCTGCCAGAATTAGAACCGGAAAAACGGCCATCAGTAATAATGGCTACTTTTCCCTCAAGACCCATACCCTTTATAATTTCCAGAGGTATGAACATCTCTCTCATTCCCGGACCACCTCTGGGACCCTCATATCTCACAACTATGACATCGCCCTCTTTAATGGCACTTTTATTAATTGCTTTAAAAAACTCATTTTCCGAATTAAATACTTTTGCCGGACCGCACATTTGTCTGCATTCTTTTGCAATCACGGCGGGTCTCGTAACCGCACTATCCGGAGCAAGGTTACCTCTCAAAATCGCCAGACCACCTGTATTTCTAAAAGACCGGCTGATCGGTCTTATCATTTCATTGTCCTTATTTATAATAACCTTCAAGTTTTCCTTCAGTGTATTACCGCTTACTGTAATACAATTTAAATCAAGTAAACTCTCCAATTCCTTCATAACAACAGCGGCACCTCCTGCAAAATAATAATCAATCATGGTTTTTGAATTATCGGCAGGTGCCAGAGAACATAAATAAGGCGTACTGTCACTGATATCATTAAATTCATCAATTTTAAAATCTATATCCAGAGAATTTACCAGAGCCATTGTATGCAATATTAAATTAGTGGAACCCCCTACTGCCATCGCAACTCTTATGCCATTGATTATTGCTTCTTTGGTCATTATGTCTCTTGGTCTAATATTCTTTTGGAATAATTCCAGTATTTTTTTCCCAGCGTCTTGCGCCGAATGTAATCTTTCAGAATAAACAGCAGGTATAGCTGCGCTCGATGGTAAACTCATACCAATAGCTTCTGAAAAACTACAAAAAGTATTTGCTGTACCCATCATCTGGCAGGAACCTGAAGTAGGGCATGCAACCCTCTCTAATTCTTTAAATTTTTCTTTTGTCAATTTTCCTGAATAAAGTGCACCTAAATTAATCATTACCTGATTTACATCAATAAATTTATTTTCAAATTTACCGGGCAGCATTGGACCACCGGGCACTAAAATCGCGGGTATATTTAACCTTGCGGCTGCCATTAATAATCCGGGCACTATCTTATCGCAGCTTCCCAATAAAACTACAGCATCCAATGAATGTGCTGATGCCATAACTTCTACACTCTGTGCGATCAGGTCCCTGGACGGTAAAATATATTTCATTCCATTGTTACCTATTCCAATACCATCACATGGCCCTATGGTACCGAACTCGACTGGCGTACCTCCAGCTCTATAAATCCCATTTTTTACAGATTCTGCAACTGCGCGCAGATTAAATTGACCGGAACATGCTGTATTCCACGAATTGACTACTCCAATCATTGGCCTTCTTAAATCGTCATTGGTATAACCCATGCTTTTATACAAAGACCTTAATTGGGCTCCTTCATCTCCTTCAAGTATACGCCTGTTATCATCACCAAATTTCATTTTTTACACTCCCAGATGCTCTATGACCATTGAAATTATATTTTTTACCAAACAGTAAAACCACCATCTATCAAAAAAGTAGCTCCTGTGGTATACGTCGAAGCTTCCGAAGCAAGATAAATTAAAATACCGCTTAGTTCACCAGGTTTTCCAAATCTATGCATAGGTATTAATGACCGCCATCTTTCAGCCATTTCTCCACCCTCTTCTACTGATGGCTTAGCCATCCCTCCGGTTGTGTAACCCGGTGCGACACTATTGACTCTTATATTATATTCGGCCCATTCGGCAGCCATACCTTTCGTAAGCATAATAACGCCGGCTTTGGATACACAATATGCAGTATGCTTCTGAGGATGATTCATAATAAATCCAGAAATTGATGATATATTTATAATTGATCCTTTTTTTCGTAGAATCATTTTCCTCCCGACAGCTTTTGAAACCTGGAAAACACCGGTTAAATTAACATCTATTGTCTCATTCCAATCACTTGTCTTCATATTTTCCACTTCTACGGTCTGACAAATAGCAGCATTATTAACCAGAACATCAATTTTTCCAAATTTTTCCATGACATCCTCAACCATCTGATTGATTTCATCCTCATTTCTCACATCCATTTTTATTGGTAATACTTGCACATTTTTCTTTTCAATAACCTTAACTAACTCTGCAACTGAGTTCAGGTCTCTGCAAGTTATTACTACATTTGCTCCGCAATCCGCAAATGCTAATGCCATTTCTTTCCCCAGGCCCCTATTTGCACCCGTAATAATTACGCAATAATCTTTAATGTCAAAAAATTCTTTCAAAATTTCCTCCTTTCAGTAAGAACTATTCGATGCATTAACAACTTTAAGCTAATACTCCCCTAATCTATTTCTATAACTATTTTCATAACTTCAGCTTCAGGATCATTTGCAATCTTAAAAGCTTCCTCTACGTTTTCTAATTTAATTCTTTTTGATACATATGATTCGAAATTAACTAATCCATTTTCCAATAATTCAATAACTCTTTTATATGAATTAGCATATCTATTTATTCCTTCCACTCTTAGCTCATTAAAAATAATCTTTTGAAAAGGAATAGTTATTTCCTCTTTTCCTACACTTACCCATACTACTTTACCGCCACTTTTTACAACTCTTAAAGATTGCCTGATAGTTTCTTCTGAACCCGCAGCTTCGATTGCAACATCTGCCCCGAGGCCTTCTGTTTTGTCCGAAACAAATTTTTCTATATCTATCTTACCGGGATTTAATGTATATTTTGCACCATGCTCCTTCGCAACTTTCAATCTATATTCATTTATATCTGAAATAAATATTTCAGAAGCACCGGCAATCCTTGCCATCTCTAAAATAGCTATACCAATTGGTCCGGACCCCAATATAAAAATTTTGTCCCCCGGTAATATTTTTGCTTTTGATATAGCAAAATATCCAACTGCAAGGGGCTCAACCAGAGCTGCCTGCGTAAGGCTTACATTATCTGATACTTTATAAATAAAATTAGGATCATATTCTATCAATTCTCTTAAAGCTCCGTCACATCCAGGAACATCCATAAATACGACTTTTTTACACAAATTATATCTGCCTTCCAGGCAGAAATTACATTTATAACAAGGAACACCCGGCTCTATGCTTACACGATCACCAACTTTAAAATTTTTAACGTTTTTTCCAACTTCTTCTATTACTCCTGAACTCTCGTGGCCCAATATGTAAGGCTCTTTCATAACGAAATCGCCTACTCTGCCATCATTAAAAAAATGTACATCACTTCCACATATCCCGACCCTCTTTATTCTGATGATCACCTTATCATCAGAACAAGTTGGCTCAGGTATTTCCCGTATTGATATTTTTTTTGGTTCTTCCAAAAATACAGCTTTCATAATAAAACTTAAATCCTTTTTTTCATTTTTTAAATATCTAAAGCTGAAAATTTAAAATTACTTATCCCCTTACTCCCCATCAGTTTATACTGATGGGGAGTAAGTATCTAATATATAGCTAATGAATGTTATTCGGTTATTCCTCTTGCTATATTACCCCATATTCTGGGATCAGTTGTAGGCACATCCCAGGGAACGATAGGACTGTTCAGAAGCATTATTGGGCATACACCTTCTTCATCTTCTACTATCATGGCAGGTGACCACAATTCGCCTTCTACTGTAACTGTATCACCGACTTCCGGCATCTCCTCTCCCATTATTTTCTTATACAGATATTCTACTGCCAGAGCGCCATAAGATGCAGCATCCTGAATAGGTAATGCATCAATTAAACCTTCTTCCATATAAGTCAGACCAGCTGAATTAGCATCCATACTGGTTACCACTAAATCTGCAGGATCATAACCTGCCTGTTCGATTGCTGAAAATATACCCGAAAACATTTGGTCTGTATGTGCATATAAGGCTATTATATCGTCGCCATATTTTGTGAATATATCAGAAGTAACTTGAAATGCCTCATCTGGATTCCATTTACCTTCACCCTGAACAATTGTAAACTGTGGATATAAATCTTCGTTAACGACATTATCAAAACCTTCATGCCTCAAAGCTTGCGCAGTATCCCTCAAATCTCCGGTAATTTCTACTATCACACCTTTTTCAGGCAACACACCGCCATTTTCCTCTTTTAATACTTTGATCATCGCTTCACCAGCCTGTTCAGCAGCTCTTACATTATCAAAACTGATAAACAATTCCATTTTTCCACCAGCTGGCTTTGAATCAACACCAACTACTGGAATATTTGCTGCATTCAATGCCTCGATACCCGGGACAATGGCTCTATTATCAATAGTTCCGCCCTGAAGAAATCCGTCAACTCCAAGAGAAATATAGTTCTCCATTTGTGAAATTTGTTTCTCCGGAGAATTCCCGCTTGTTACACTCAAATATCCTATTCCCAGCTCTTCAGCTTTTTTCTCTGCAGCAACGTTAATAGCATTATGGAACTCTGTGGTCAATACACGGAAACTGGCTCCGATCACTATATCTTCATCACCAATATCTGCCTCAGTGACTTCTTCTGCCGGAGTTTCTTCTGCTTGAGTTTCCTCTCCAACTTCTTCTGCCTGAGTTTCCTCTGCCTTACACCCTGAACCTATAAATATTATGGAAGAAACCAAGCACACTATAACTAATGTAATTAATAACTTTTTCATTTTGATACTCCTTGATTTAATTGTGACCCATTATTATAATATCCTCGAGATTTGTTTTTAAATGGAGCATGCGCTACACAAATTTAAAGCAAATCTCATTTTTTTATTCTTACTATCATCTCCTTTTAATACACTCTTATTTTTAATAATATTATTTTTAATTAAAATTTTACCACCTCCCCCTATACTATGTATTAGACTATTAAAATAATTGTTTTATTTCAAATCTTACTCCCGATAACATGATTGCAGGGAGTAAGAAGTTTTATGGCTTTTAGAACCGGAATCCATAACTTTCTTCTTTTACTTTCGCCATTCACATATAATGATTTGTAAATAAATTTCATAAAAATCTTAAATATATAAATATACTTTTATAAAGCTTTTAAACACCTGCTATTTCCTTAGTTTCTTTAAACCTTCTCATATCTTCACGGTAATAAATATAATTTTTCAGCTTAACTTTTGCCTGATCCAATACAATTGCAACAAATATTAATAATCCTTTGGATGCATAGATTAAAAATACGTTAATGCCCAGTAGATTTAATGAGTTATCTATCGCACCCAACAGCAAGACTCCTCCCAGCATTCCGGAAACTTTACCTACGCCTCCTTTTAAACTAACTCCACCTAAAATAGCCCCGGCAAAAGATTCAAAAACCATTCCATCACCCATCGCATTTGTCACAGCCTGTTGCCTGCCTGCCATTATAAGACCTGCTAATGCGGCCAGCAATCCACTAATAACAAATGTTATAAATACTACTCTTTTTGTATTTACACCGGAAATATATGCTGATAGATTATTTCCGCCTGTGGCAATAAGGTGCCTGCCAAATATTGTTTTATTTAGAACAAAATGAAAAATTATGAATACGAATATCATGATGAAAACAGCCACCGGAATATTAAATATTGTTCTCAAAGCTCCAGGTGCACTATAAACATCACTAAATTCAAATATCGACACCGGTAAAAGGAAGATTACAATGCCCCTGAGTATTATCAAAAGTGATAATGTCTGTAAAAAAGGGTTTATACCAAATCTTGTAATCATTGTTCCGTTAAATGCACCAACCAAACATCCCAGAAGCAAAGTCAAGACGATTGCCCCAACAGGTGTAATCCACGGAATATACTTAACCAGCAATAGTACTGATATCACCGGTGCGAAAGCCAATGTAGATTCTATTGAAAGATCCATATAGCCCAATAAAAGAACCAGCCCCTGTGCTAAAACCAACATGCTTAATACGGAAGAATGGTAGAATATGTTAGTGATGTTTCCATAAGTCACAAATTTTGGTGTAACAAAAATATTTATCACAACATACACTAACAGTATGACCCAAATCATATTTTCAATTAACCACAATGAAATTTTTGAAAACTTTGACATAGTAATCCTCCTGAATACTTTCTTATTTATATTTATTGAAATATGGTCATGAATTTATTTTACCCTGCATCGCTAAATAAATTTTATTTTCATTAAATTTATTACTCTCAACTTCCTCAACTATTTCCCCATTTAAAAGAACTATTATCCTATCGCAAATTTTTATAAGATCTCCAAGTCCCGGTGAGGTAATTAAAATACCGGCTTCCCTGCTTAAGTCTTTTTCAATTATATTTAATATGCTATTTTTTGCTTCTATATCTATTCCTTTGGTTGGCTCGTCCAATATAAATATATCCGGCATAACGGAAAGTATTTTTCCCACAACAACTTTTTGTTTATTGCCGCCGCTTAAATCCTTTACTTTTTGATCAAGTGAGATAGTTTTTATGGATAGTTTTTTTATTAAATTTTTTGCCAGATCTCGCTTTTTGCTATCTTTGATAATTCCCACATTTTTAAAAACGCATAGTTTTTTTAAACAGCTTAAAACCAGGTTATCCATTACTCCCAATTCATTTACTATACCCTCCCTATCTCTCTCTTCCGGTAGATATGCTATCCCACCGGCCAATGCCTCGGAAGGACTTTTAAATTTTTTCTCCACATTCTTTACTTTTAAGACACCCGTATCAAAATTATTTATACCAATAATTGAATTAAATAACTCCGTCCTTCCGCTACCTCTCAAACCGGCAAGACCAACAATCTCTCCTCTTTTAATTTCCAAATTGATATTCATAAAATCGCCCATTTTGCTTAAATCTTTCAGCTGTAATACAGTTTCATCGGAAATCTTCTTTTTTGTTTTTTTCCTATCTGTACTATCGATCTCTGCCAACTTGCTATCCCCAATAATATAAGAGGACAATTCTCCCATATTAAGATTTTTGGTTGAAATGGTATTAATGAGCTCACCATCACGCAATACAGAAACTTTATCGCATATATCCAAAATCTCCTGCATCCTATGGGTAATAAAAATTATTGATTTGCCCATATTTTTCTGATTTATTATGAATTCATATAGAAGATTCTGATCGTCCTGCGTCAACGAAGCAGTCGTTTCATCTAAAATTATTATATTGGCACCTTCCAGGTTAATGGCTTTAAAAACCAATAGCAATTGCTGCTCACTTATTGTTAAATCTCTAATAGCCCTTTTACCTTTTATTTTTTTTAATAATGGTGAATTGAGCATTGAAACAGATTTCTCTTTCATCTTTTTCCAGTTTATAATACCGTTTTTCTGGATATAATTAGGGCTGAATAAAGCCTCAACAATTGTATGTTCGGGAACTAATTGCGGTTCTTGAGTAATTACAGCAATATTTTCCTTTTTAGACAGAATCCTACTAAGTCTTGGATATTCTTTTCCATTTATAGAAATGAGGCCTTCGGAAGGATAAGTCAGGCCGGAAATAATGTTTATTAATGTTGATTTTCCGGCTCCATTTTTCCCAATTATGCCATGGATATATCCCCCGCTTATCGATAAGTTAATATTTCTTAAAGCTATCGTTCCCGGGTAAAGCTTACTGATATTTTTCAGTTCCAGAGAGTTATTTTCTTTTACTTTCATATTATTTTTTATCCTTACTCAATTTAATCATTATTGTAACCTAACCTTAAAGACAGCTCGAAACCCTTTTGCATTATTAAACTTTTGTATTTATCCACTAAATAATCAACATCTGTTTTATATTTAATCGATGTGATACTTATCGAAGCCACTACTTCATTTGTATAATTTCTAACAGGAGTTGCAATACAACATACATTTTCCTGATGCTCTTCGTTGTCAATTGCATATCCGGAATTTTTTATTTTTTCTAATTCTCTTCTCAAATCATCCATATCAGTAATTGTATTTTTAGTATATTTTTTAAATTCCAGTTTATTTAATATTTCATCTATCTTTTCTTTTTTTTGATTTGCTAATATAGCTTTACCGATACCTGTACAATATATTGGTACTTCTTTGAATCCTTCGATATATACTCTTATCGGCTTATCGCTCTCTTTTTTATAAATATTATATACTTTAGAGCTGATAAAGGTTCCAACGTGTATCGTCTCATTTGTCAATATATTTAACTCATCGGCTATTTTCTCTGCTTCCTTCATTAAATCTATCTTAGTTATTAAATAGTTGTAAATCTCAAAAAACTTATAGCCAAGCCTGTATTTCTTATTAGTGTTGAGCTTATATACATAACCAAATTTTTGTAAATCTTTTAATATTGAATAAGCGGTGCTTTTATTAATATTTAATTCTTTTGATATTTCAGTCAAATTCATGTCTTTGCTTTTTATTAAATCAATTATGCCGAAACATTTACTTAAAACTTTCATCGGACCATATAATAAATTTGTTTGATAATCATTTCTAAATTTTTAAATATTCATCTTCCAATAGTATTATTTTCCTGCAGACCAACCTCCGTCAACCGTGATAACAGAACCCGTTATATAGGAAGAAGATTCTGAAGAAAGAAACAAAACCAATTTTGCGACTTCATCACAACTTCCCATCCTATTCATTGGTATGCCTTTTAACATTTCTTTAACAGGATCCGGCGGTGAATCCCACTGCGTTTTGACCATATCTGTTTCAATTACTCCTGGGCATATTGCATTTATTCTTATATTCTTATCGGCATATTCCATGGCGGCACATCTGGTTAGATTATTTATTGCCGCTTTTGATGCACAGTAAGCACCTCTGTATAAATGACCCTTCAGTCCAAGAATCGACGATATATTTATAATCACGCCTTTTTTATTAAGTTCTATAAACTTTTTTATAGCAGATCTCATTCCGTAAAAATAACCCTTCAAATTTACCGAAAGCACATAATCCAGATCTTCATCGGTAGTGTCCACTATGCTTTTACCTATACTTACAGCTGCATTGTTTATAAAGACATCCAGACTTCCATAAAGCTTAATTGCTTTATTAATAAAATTATCGACCATAGCTGAATCACTAACGTCAGCCTGCATATATTCAATATTTTTATTGATTTTTTCAATCAAGGATTTTATTTCCTTTAAAGGTTTTTCCCGTCTCCCGGAAATAATAACTTTTGCACCCTCTTTAGCAAAGCCGGTGGCAATGGCTCTGCCTATTCCTGTTCCTCCTCCTGTTATGGCTATTACTTTCTCATCAAATTCCAAAATAAACTCTCCTATAATATTTTATAATTAAATAGTTTTTAAAAACTACATTGGTTAAATTTTTAATTCAAGAAATATTGAATTGTTGCATCTGTAAATAAATTAACCGAAACGTTATTATCAGAATCATAATCCAATAAATTTATAACTTCCTGCCATTCGGATGCCCACTTGACTTTTCCAAATCCTCCGAACCAATCCTCATCTATTTTATTAATATAAGGATTGAATAAAATTACTTTATTTATATTTTTGGTGGTATTACCTTTATCTTTACTCCAGAATTTACCTCCATAATTATATCCAAACCCACTACACAAATAATGTGTAACCTGGCCTATTCTTGAATGGTTTATTATTACAATATCTCCGTTATTCTTCAGACTCTTTTTTCCAAATGCCAGAGCTATATTCGCTTCATTGATTTTAAAATTAGCATTAGCTATAACTAAATCTGCTTTTGATTTATAACTTGTGCCATAAATCTCCTTCGCTTTTTTAACTCCTTCCTTATGTGCATAAATAGGATGACCGGCTACCAGATCAACGATTTCACCATTATAATCCACGAGTGCGTTGACCAGAAAATCAATCCCGACCATTTCACATACTTCTTCCATTTCTCTCTGCATTACATTATTTTCAATTCTTCCCAATCCATCAACAAAATTTCCCTTTATCCCTTTTAAGGAATCTGATTCTAATATATGATTGCTGTATATGGTTTCTATGGACGATATGCCCGGAAGGATTATTTTTCCTCCTCCGCTAAATCCGAATAAAGGGTGCGGAACAATGGTACCGACAGATATTTTTAAATCACATTCCAGAACCTCGGGATTTATCAGAACTCTTGTTCCTCTACTTGTTTTTCCTATATATTTACAATTAAAAAAAGGATTGTGATTATAAACAGGAAATTTTTCTACTACTTCCTTACCTAACTTTTTAACGAAATCTATACGATCATGCGCACCATGGGCCCCGACGGCACAAATTATTTCAATTTCATCTTCTCTTATGCCTGTTGAAATCAACTCTTTAAGAATAAATTTGATAACTTTATCTATCCTGGTACCACGGCTGATATCTTCGATAATTAGTACCACTTTACTTTTATCACGGGCAGCTTCTCTGATAGTCCTGGACCCAACCGGACTATTAATTAAATCAGACATTTTTTTTGAAGTAATGGCCTTCATTTTATTTGCAGGAGAATCGCAAACCTCCACATCCCAGTTTTTTGGGAAATCAAGCTTTATGTCTTTTTTATCGAATATTCCGCCTTGCGGTAATTTAATACTTTTCATTCTTTAAATAAAATAATCGTTTTTAATTAGTAACACATTAAATTTCAGCTACCATAGTAACAGGCGCACCATCTAATCCATAAAGTAACAGCGGGAACGCATATATCTTTTTTACACTCTCATTCAATATTGTTTTAATATTGACATTTTCATAAATAAAAATGATTTTCGATAAATCATTCATACCTAAAAAAACCCGATGTACGAAAGGATCTTTATTTTCGATATCATCTATATTATCGACGCTCATAAAATCGACACTTATGCCCTTTATATTGCTCTCCCTTATCAAATAATCTGTAAGTTCCCTTGATATCCAGGGTTGATTTTCTTTTGCAACATATTCCTCGGGAGAATTAATCCAATATCTGGAAATGCCTGTATGGATCATTAGCATATCAGCATCATCTGATATTTTTCCCACATCAGAAATAGTAATTTCTTTACCAATTTTACCTTCCAGGTTTGCAACTGCTACTTTGTTATAGAAAAAATTATCGGGGCTAATTTCATGGACTTTTATGCCATTTGTATTGTAATGATATGGCGAATCAATATGCGTATCGTTATGAGTAAATAGTTTTATTCTTGTTGAATTACAAATATTCCCTTTTTCTATTTTCAATACACTTTCAAACTCATTACCCGGGTGACCGGGATATTTAGGGTTATTTGTCTTTACATAATAACTCAATAATTTATACATTTAGATAATATAAAAAAGTTTGATAATGCTAAATGCTATTTGACAATAATAAAATACAACTTTTTTTTATGATTGTCAATATGGATATTTATTTTGGATATTTATTTTGTCATTGGAGTTTTACGCTTCTAAAACATTATCTGTTATTTATTTAGAGAAATGAGAGAGATAAAGATGTTAAAGGAATTAAGCAAATCCGATTGGCTTTCAATGTTAGGAATCTCAGAAAAGCTTATACTAAAAGTTTTGCTCCTTCGCGGAACGAGAAATTTGAAGATACAATATGCAAAGCATAAAAGTTTCTTTTCAAATATTTTTGAAGTGGGATCACCGAACGGCGCGCCAGAAGATGTCTTTATAAGAGATATTGAAGGCATCCCAATTGGATACGCATCAGTATATGGTTCTCCAATAGCCTCCGAAATAACCCATGTTTTTGGTGTTTTGTGAACTTCACTGGTAGCACACATGGACCGATTTTTACTACTTCTGCACTTTTTGCAGAGGGAAAGAAGGAACTTGAAAATTGGTACAATAAAGGATACGTAGCAGTTGATATGGAAACAGCTTCTACATTTGCAGTCGCAAGACATTTTCGGATGAAAAGAGCATCTATTTTATTTGCATCTGATAACCCCGGGAAAGGAAGTCATATCCTTTTGAAGGAATCGGAAAAAGATAACCACAGAAAATATGGTGAAAGTGAAATGATAAGGCTTGCGCTGAAAATAACGGTAAAATATGGTGAGACCATTGGTAGATAATGCGGGCTGATGCCCTCGCCCAAATTTGCTCCATTCGATTGCAAACATCACATACAGTTGGAACTTTCAAACTTTTATTCTGGTTCAAGAGTATGCGGATATACAGGATAGTAAAATAATTTTAATATATTAAGATTTCAGAATTTTAAGGAGACCATGAAATTCTCAGTCCGAGTTTCTTATCCTGAAACTGGAAAATATAATTGGTTTGAAGCTATTGGAGTTTATAAAGATTTAGGCTTTGTGGAAGTTGCCTTTCGTAATCCTGAATTATTCTTAAAAATTGATATAAAAGATATACTTGAACCTTTCAAGAAAACCAATATTAAAGCTTCATCAATACACTTTTCACAATTTAGCCTTTCCAACCTTGATTTATTTTCCAGGATTTTTGATAAGACTATAAGGATTGCGAAATCGCTATATTGTAATCTTATAGTCATTAACCCGGGTATTGGTAAGTATGGAGTAATAAAAAGAAGGATTATTCTTGTTTCCCATATCCATAAGGAACAGGAAGAAATCCTTAAGGATATTAAAGAAAATATTGATATTATTAAAATATTTCATATATCAAATAGGGTAAAAAACAGTATACCTTCAAATCCAGGAATCTCTCCATAAAAGGTATTATCATCTTTAAGTATTTCATATCTTGCTTTTTTCATTGCTGATAAGATATATTTAGATAATATTTATTTTCCTTTCGTTTAAATAAGTTTCTTAGTTATAACAAAAAATCATGCTTTGCGCTCTTTTAAAATATCCAGATTTCATGATAAGAAAAACATTTAATAAAGATTTATAAATAAAATTTTACAGAAATAAAAAGTCAAATGAAATATATTTCTTCTAAGTTATCTTCTTAGGACCATAGTCAAATTTAAATACATCAAAAATTTTCTTCTATATAGTATCAGTAATGTTTTGAAGCTGGCTTGTTCCTTCCAGGGATCTTAGTATCCCCTGCTTTATCCATCTCTGCCGTATGCTCTTTCTTTACTGCACCAGGAGCAGAACGAGACGCACCAGCATCACCAACAAGGTTTCCCGCAGTATCAATTTCACCGGCATCAAGCAGTGGTTCTACCGTACAGGATGAGCCTCCAAAAAACATAGGAGCCGCACAGACTTGTTTAAACGCCTCACTTCGAGTTAATGCTTCCTTTATCTTTGCGATTACGCCACTGTCCGGACTTTGGACAGCAATGCAGAAGACATTCTCTCGACCGTTTAAAGTAGCAGCAGTGTCTCCTTCATATAGGAACGCAATACCAATCTCTTCCGGATTAATTGCCTGCCAGAAAATCTTCCAGCAAGTGAATCCGTAGTATCGTATCCGCTGCCTACTTTTCCGATATCAAACCTGGCACCTATGCCTTGCATATTCGTAATCATCGCATTATTTCCTTTCTGTTTTATTTTACAAAATTATAATATATAAGCAGTATGTCATATCAATTTTTTCCGTTATAAGCTTTTATTTTTTTCCTTTCATTTAATAAATCCGAATCTCCAACATTATCTTCATGCTATCATTTTTAAATTTCTTTGATTTAAATACCATTGGCAAATCCTTAAGGCTAACACGATTGGAAACAATTGATTTCACATCCAATGCCCCGTTATTAATAAGATCAAGTGCAGGATAAAATGTATAGCATAATGCATAAGAACCATAGATTTCAAGATCACGCTTGTAGATTTCAAACGGGCTGATCATAACCTTATCTTCCGGCGGGCAAACACCGAAAAACATAATTTTTCCGGTGTTTTTAACGAAGTTAACAGCCATCTCGGCCACCTTAGCCACACCTGTCGCATCTATTACCACATCGAATCCAAGCGGTGCAATACGTTTCAGAGTTTGAGACAGCTTATCATCCGACAGTACCGTTTTGCTTATACCTAATTTTTTTGCTAATTTCAAACGAGCCTGATTTAAATCCGTTATAGTGACAGATGCTGCATTGCCGTGTTGGACCAACTGCGCCATTTGCATTCCGATGGGACCGGCTCCAAATATCAACACGTTGTCACCACTAATTATTTTTAATCTTCTCAAGCCATAAACTATGCAGGATACCGGTTCTATGAAAGCAGCATCCAGAAAAGACATATTATCCGGAATCTTATAAACATTCTTATAAGTCACGGCAATATATTCGGCAAAACCGCCATTTCTGGTAACACCCAGTGCCTGCCAGTTTTGACAGTGATTGGGGCGATTGGTCCTGCAAAAATAGCATGCACCACAATAGATATTCGGATCAGCTGTAACCCTGTTTCCTATTTTTAATCCGGGAACATCCGGACCCACCTCGACAACTATACCGGAAATTTCGTGCCCGGGGACAATTGGATAAGAACCTAAATAATCACCATTATAGATATGAAAATCCGTACCGCAAATACCGCAATTCTTTACCTGGATAACAACCTCATCACTTCCCGGTTTTGGATATGGTATTTCTTTAATAGAGATCTTCCCGGGTTTTTCAATAACTGCTGCTTTCATACTAAAATGCCTCCTTCAAATATATGTGATATATATTCGTTATACACCCGTTTTCCTAAAGCATTTTCTCTGCAATATACCTGGACTTTCTTTCTATGAATTCCAGGTCTATACTGCCATGGGTATTATCTGTCTCAAAGGCAGCTTTTGCCACGCTTACTGCGACAGCAGGAAGGATCCTTTTATCAAAAGGTTTGGGAATTATATAGTCTTCCCTGAGGTCATTTTTTACAATTCCGGAAATTGCTTTCGCTGCCGCAAGCTTCATTTCCATATTTATCTCTATCGCCTTTGCATCAAGAGAACCCCGGAATATCCCGGGAAACGCCAGTACGTTATTTACCTGATTTGGGTAATCGCTCCTGCCGGTTGCTATGATTTTAACGCCGCATTCCCGGGCAAGTTCGGGTTTTATTTCAGGTTCCGGGTTTGCCAGCGCAAATATTACAGGTTCTTTTCTCATCTTTTTTATCATTTCCGCGGTCAGGACATTTGCTGCCGATACTCCGATAAATACGTCGGCATCTTCAAGCGCACCGGACAGATCCCCCGTTATATTATCCGGGTTGGTGGATTCTGCAATTTTTTGTTTGAATTTATTTAAGTCCTTCCTCTCCCTGCTTATTATGCCTCTTCTGTCGCATACGATCATATCGGTCGCACCAATGTATTTTAATAAATTCACAATTGAAGTGCCGGCCGCACCCGCTCCGTTAATGACTATTTTTATTCCGGTTATATTTTTTCCATAAATCTTCAGGGCATTAAAAAGACCGGCCGTGGTTACAATGGCGGTTCCGTGCTGGTCATCGTGAAAGATAAGCATGCCGGTTTCCTTTTTTAACCTTCCCTCTATCTCAAAGCATCCGGGCGCCGCGATATCTTCCAGGTTTATTCCGGAAAAAGACGGCTCCAGTATTTTTATGGTGTTTATTATTACTTCGTTATCCTGACTGTCTATACATAGAGGAAATGCCGATACTCCCCCGAATTGTTTGAACAGGACACATTTTCCTTCCATTACCGGAAGCGCCGCTCTTGCTCCTATGTTCCCGAGACCCAGAACCGCTGAACCGTCGGATACCACCGCAATCATATTGCCCCTGGCAGTATAGGTATTTAACTCCCCGGGATTTGCGGCAATTACCCGGCTTGGTTCCGCAACTCCGGGAGAATAAGCAAGAGCCAGATCATGTTCATCCGCTGTCCCGACCTTGCTTATTACATCGATCTTGCCTGCACTTCTCTTATGCATTTCAAGCGACTCTTCATAAATATTCAACAGATTTCCACCCTGCTTTGTCGGATTTAATTAATTTTATTCTAACATTTATTTATATTTATAATACAAGTTTTTTTCGCTGTCCGGCCCTTATTTATTATTTACAGTCTAATTTAAATCATTGATTATGTGCCATATATTTTTCCAAAATGTACAATTTTATTAATGGCAGATTATAACATATAATAATACACATGGAATATTTTGCAGATACGAATATTGGAAAAGTCAGAAAAAAAAATGAGGATTTTTTTTACGCCGGAGATAATCTGTTTATCGTTGCCGACGGAATGGGAGGACATAACGCCGGAGAAGTTGCAAGCAGAATTGCCGTTGAAGTTTTTACAAAGAATTTCGATAGGAGCCTGAAAGATAAAATAGAAAAAGCCTCTTCTGCTAAAAATGATGGTTTAACTCCTCATAAGATAGAAGAACTGCTCCTGAGAAGCATCAGGACCGCGAATAAAGAAGTCTTTGATACTGCTGTATCGAAATCCGAATATTACGGTATGGGAACTACCTTTACAGGATGTTTTATCCATGGGCAAAAAGCATATATAATCCATGTTGGCGACAGCAGATTGTATATAAAAAGAGGAGATGAAATCAACCTCCTGACTTCCGATCACACCATAGTGGGCGAACTGTTTAGAAGAGGCGAAATGAGTTATGACGAAACTTTCGATCATCCTCAGAGAAATTACCTCACCAGGGTCCTTGGCGTTGCAGAAGATATTGATCCGGACTTAAGCTCGCATAAAATCTTTAAGAAAGACATTATACTAATATGTTCCGATGGCCTTAATTCTATGTTGAAAGATATAGAGATCTCAAACATCATCAATAAATATAAAAATGCCGGGGATATTACAAAAAATCTCATAAAAGGCGCCATAAATAAGGGCGGCCAGGATAATATAACGGTAATAGTCATTAAAAAATAATTATGCCTGAAAATGATTTTAAAAAAAATAAATTGATCTCAAAAAGATACCGGATAATAAAAAAAATAGCCTCAGGTGGAATGGCTGATGTCTTCCTGGGAGATGATTTGAAGCTAAATAGGAGAGTTGCCGTAAAAATACTGGCTGCAAATTATGCAGCAGATAAAAACTTTGTAGCAAGATTCAAGAGCGAGGCGCAGATCCTGGCAAAGCTCAATCACCCGAATATTGTCCAGATCTATGACTGGGGAGAATTCGACAGTTCCTATTTTATCTGCATGGAATATATCGAAGGAGAAAATTTAAAAGAAATCATAGAGAAAAAAGGCCCGCTTCCTCCCGAAACAGTCGTCGATTACGCAATACAAATTGCAGGTGCACTGCTGATGGCTCATAAAAGTAATCTTATACACAGGGATATAAAACCCCTGAACATACTGGTAACCACGGAAGGCGAGGTCAAAGTAACCGATTTCGGTATTGCGAAATCTCTCTCTACCGATATCACCAAGACATTGAATATAATGGGAACGGCCCACTATATTTCACCCGAACAGGCCAGAGGAGAAATTCTGGACCACCGCACCGATATTTATTCAATGGGAATAGTACTATACGAGATGCTGACCGCAGATGTTCCTTTCAGGGGCGGCAGCTCCATTGACATCAGCCTCAAACACATATATGAGAAACCTTTAAGACCATCGGAGTTAATCGAAAACATTCCTGAAAAACTGGAAAAAATCATAATGCATTGTCTGGAGAAAGATCCTGCGAACCGTTATCCGAATATTAGAGAGCTTATAGGAGATTTGCAAAAATACGGAACCGACAGGCCTCTGGGTTTCGCCATCAAGAAAGGAAAACAAAACAAAGCCGGTGCATTTGCGGAAAAGATACGGCTAAATAAAGTAAATATTATCATACCTGTCGTAATGTCGATTTTTATTTTGACATTCATGACTCTTTTTATAATCTATAGTTCCAAATACTACGAGGAAACTTCTTCCAGCTCCATGGCACCGGTCCCCGCTGTAGAAAATATCCCGGTAGAAAATGCGGAAATCTTACTCTCACTTTTTGACCTGAACATGGTTATAAAAGATGAAATATATCATTCCGAAATTCCCGAAGGATTTATTATAGAGCAGACTCCTGAATCAGGAAAAAGCATCCCCGTTGGAAGTGATATCGAGGTAACTGTAAGCAAAGGTCCTGAAGTCACTCATATTCTTGTTCCTAACCTGATCGGTCTGAGTCAGGAAGAAGCCCTGCAGGTACTGGAAGATTATGGAATCACACAGGGTAACATTTCCCGGGAATATTCAAATTTTTTTAAAGAAAATTTCATCATAAGCCAGGATCCGGAGTTCAATGAAAAAATTGAGTCAGGCGAATCCGTGAATCTGATAGTCAGCAGGGGTGAAGAGATTATTCTTATACCTAATATCATTGGCCGTGATTTTATAGAAGCTTCGAATTACCTTGAGTCTCTTGGTCTCTTAGTAAAAAGCAGCAAAGCTCCTATAACTGAAACGAGTACTATAAAAGGACCCGGCAAGATTATAAATGTGATTCCATCCCCCGGATCTGAAGTGCAGTCAAACAGTATGGTCGAACTGGTAATTTCTACGAATGAAGATCTTGTACGTGTTCCCGATCTTATGCGTTTCAGCCTCGAGCAGGCCGCCGGTATACTCGATTCTGTTAATATCAATTATGAAATAAGTTATATAAATACAGATTATTCGATACAGATTGGGATGGTCCTGGGCCAGAATCCTGAAGCCGAAAGCTATATTTCTCCTGTTTCCAGTGTTATTTTGTTTATAGGAAATTAATCATCAGTGAAAAGCTTTTCATTCTTTATTGAAAAATCCCATTGATTCGAATTTACTGGCTTTTGCGGACTTTAACTCATCTCCTGAAATACGGACATATCTTTCAAGTGCACCGGTGACATATCTTTTTACAATTTTTACCATTCTTTCCGGCGCATTTTGAGCTCCGCCCAGTGGTTCGGGAATAACTCTATCTATTATCTTTAATTTTAACAAATCTCCGGAAGTCAATCTTAATTCCCTTGCGGCCAGCTTGGTACCGGATGGATTCTTCCAGAGGATTGCGGCACACCCTTCGGGTGAAATAACCGAATAGGTTGAATTTTCGAGCATTGCCACTTCATTTCCAATAGCAAGTGCAAGTGCTCCGCCGCTTCCACCCTCACCTACAAGGACGACTATTATGGGGACCTTAACTTTAAACATCACGGAAATACTTTTCGCAATGGCACCGGCCTGCCCGTCATCTTCAGCTTCAATTGCAGGATATGCTCCGGGCGTATCTATAAACGTCACTATGGGGAACCCGAATCTATCGGCAAGTTCCATGATCCTCTGAGATTTCCTATATCCCTGAGGAATGCCCATACCGAAGTTATATATCATCCTCTCCTTTATATCCTTGCCTTTATTGTGCCCGATAGCGGCAACGGTCCTCCCGTTGATTTTGCCCAGACCTGCAATAATGGATTTATCTTCACCGGTAAGCCTGTCACCTGAAAGGTCCACAAAATCTTCGAATATACCTTTTATATAATCCCGGCACTGGGGTCTGTTATCATTCCTTGAAAGTTCTACAATCTTCCAGACTCTTCTGGCGTCCCTTTCTACACTTTTATAAGTTTCAATTTTCCGTTCAAGAGCTCTTTCGGCATCTTTAAAATGGATACCCGTAAAGAAGGGTATCTTTTTTAATTTTTCAAGTTTGGACAATGACCCTAAAATCTCTTTAAGATAATTCTTTGGAATTTCTTCCAGTTTTTTTAGATCCATATCAACCTCTGAATAACCTTAATAGATTGGCCAGCGTGTCCTTAAGGTCACCTCTGTTTACAATCATATCGACCTGGCCGTTTTTTAAATTTCTCTCCGCGCTTCCGAAATCCGGAGGCGGATTCTTTTTTATGGTTTGTTTTATGACCCTGGGTCCGGCAAAACAAAAGAGTGCATGCGGTTCAGCTATAATAATGTCAGCTATAGTGGCAAAGCTTGCACTGACCCCTCCTGAAGTAGGATTTGTTATTACCGTTATATAAGGAATCCTGTTTTCTTTTACTCTGCCGATACTGGATACCGTCTTTGCCATTTGCATCAGGGATATCGTACCTTCCTGCATCCTTGCTCCTCCCGATGTACAGAATATGACGAGAGGGATGTTTTTTCCGATACTGTAATTCGATAATATCTTTATCTTCTCTCCTACCACACTCCCCATGCTTCCTCCCATAAAACCGAAATCCATTATGCCCAGCGCCACATCATTTCCTTCTATTTGCGCATCTCCTACTATAATTGCATCATCCAGACTGGCTTTTAGTCTGGTCTCTTTAAGCCTCTCACCGTAGGACTTTATATCATAAAAGTTCAAAAAATCAACAGAACTTATATTTTTACCCAGTTCGTTAAAACTATTACTGTCTGCTGTGATCTGCAGCCTGTCTCTTGCATCTATAGTATGATGATAGTTGCAATATGGGCACACCCAGAGATTTAAAACGAAAATCTCATTTTCTATTTCTTTATTACAATTCTTACATTTATTCTTTTCCATTTATTTTTTCCTGTTACATATATCTTTTAAAACCCAGGGTTACATTATGACCGCCAAAACCCATAGAATTGGAAAGGGCAACATTGACCTCTCTCCTCTGGCTGACCTTTGCCGTATAATTCAAATCGCACTTTTCATCCGGGTTATCGAGATTGATAGTGGGAGGAATAATATTGTCCCTTATGGCCAACACGCTGGCTACTGCTTCAATGGCACCTGAAGCTCCCAGGCAGTGGCCGACCATGGATTTAGTCGAGTTTATGTTTATGTTATAGGCATGCCCGCCAAAACACCTTTTGATGGCAGCGGTTTCTATAACATCATTTGGCAGGGTCGAGGTCCCATGGGCATTGATATGGTCCACTTCTTCAAGTCCGATACCACCCTCGTCCAGACAGTTTTTCATGCACCTGGCCACATTCACGCCTGACTCTTCAAGAGCAGTTATATGATAAGCCTCTCCGGAAAGACCGTAGCCAAAAATCTCACAGTATATTCTTGCATCCCTTCTTAGAGCATGGTTCAATTCTTCCAGTATCAATATGCCACTGCCTTCGCCCATTACAAATCCATCCCTATCCCTGTCAAAAGGCCTGGATGCCTTTTCCGGTTCGTCATTTCTTCTCGAAAGAGCCTGCATATTGGAAAATCCTGCCATCCCCAGAGGAGTAATGGCTGCTTCGGCCCCCCCTGCAATCATGACATCCGCAATTCCCCTTTTTATCATTTCGAATGCATCTCCGATTGAATTGGATCCTGCGGCACATGCAGTGGTTGTTGTACTCACCGGTCCTCTGGCTCCACTCATAATGGATACCTGAGCCGCTGCCATATTGGAAATCATCATGGGAATAATAAAAGGACTTACCTTATCGGCACCCTTATGGAGCAATCTCTCATACTGCTGCTCCAGAGTTGCAAGTCCGCCCACTCCGCTTCCGATATAAACTCCAATTTCATTTTCATTTGAAGAATCGATCTTAAGACCGCTGTCAACTAAGGCATTCTGAGCCGTAGCAACCCCAAACTGTGCAAATCTATCCATCCTTTTTGCCAGCTTGAGATCCATATAGTTTTCCGACTCGAAATCCTTTATTTGTGCGGCAATTTTAGAAGCAATCTTTTCGACATCGAATCGGTCAATCCTTGAGACACCCGATTTTCCTGAAATCAGATTACTCCAGAACTTTTCGATTTCCAGCCCCAGTGCCGACATTACTCCCAATCCAGTCACTACAACCCTTTTATTCTTAGTCTCTTTTATCACTTATAAATCCTTTTCTCAGTCTAAAATTTTAATAATAATTTCTACCGGTTAAATACCCATCCCACCGTCCAGATTTATCACGGTGCCGGTTATATAATTGGAATCATCGCCTGCCAGAAACAGCGCTGTCTTCGCAACATCATCCACACTTCCCAGCCTCCCCGTAGGAATCTGCTCTATTAGCTTTTGCTTTATACTGTCACCGAGTTTTTCTGTCATCTCCGTTTCAATATAACCCGGTGCAATGGCATTTACCAGAATGTTTCTACTGGCAAGTTCTCTGGCAAGGGTCTTTGTAAGGCCTATTATTCCTGCCTTTGATGAGGAGTAATTACTCTGACCCGCATTACCATGAACTCCTACTATCGACGAAATATTTATTATTTTCCCGCTTCTGTTCTTTATCATAAATCTAACCGTATGCCTGGAGCATATAAAAGCCCCGGTAAGGTTTATATCTATAACTTTTTGCCAATCTTCAAGACTCATCCTCAGTATAAGATTGTCCCTGGTGATTCCGGCATTATTGACCAGAATATCTATCTTGCTTTCAGCTTCTATAACTTTTTTGATTGCCTGCTCGACGTTTTTCTCATTGGTTATATCCACCTCGAAAAAAAATACTCTTCCGTTTTTATAAGCAGAATTGAGCTCGTTTACCGCTCCCGTTCCTTCCTCAGGATTGATATCGAAAATATATACGGATGCGCCTTCTTTTAAAAAAGTCTCACAGATCTTCTTTCCAATACCTCTGGCACCTCCGGTTACGATGGCCACTCTATCATCAAGCCTCATTTATAATTCCATCCTTTTCTAATACAATTTTTAAATTTTCTATATCCTCCATCCGGTCAGTTTTAAGTATAGTAACGGTCCTGCCGTTTCTCTTAGCGATCCTTCCTACCAATCCGGATAAAACTGATCCGGGCCCTACTTCTATAAATATGTCGGTTCCATTTTCCAGCAGATACTCGATACTGTCAATCCATCTTATCGGACCGACAAGCTGACCCGTTAGAGTCCTTCCTATATCATCCCTGGTACGATAAGTGATCTCGGTTGTGGAAAAGAAAGGAAATTTCATATCTATAAAATCGATATTTTGTTCGATGTACCTGCCAAGTTCATCGGAAACCCGTTTCATTAAAGGAGAGTGCGAAGCAATACCCACTTTAAGGGGTATTATTTTTTTGGCACCTCTTGATTTCAGCTCCTCCATTGCTTTCTTCACTGAACCTTCATATCCGCTTATCACTATCTGCGAGCAGTCGTTATAATTTGCGATAAACACCCTGCCAGCAAAATTTTTAAGAACATCTTTGATCACATTCGGCTCCGATCCAAGAACAGCGGCCATCATTCCTTTTTCATCCCGGTTAGCCTCACTCATAATCATACCACGGTACCCCACAAGTGCCGCTCCCTGTTTGAAATCATAGGCACCGCTGCTGTAAAGCGCACTGTATTCCCCCAGGCTGTGACCCAGAACCGTATGTATATATTCTCTCTTTATGGAAAGATTATTTAAAATATAATCATTCAAAGCGCAGCTCAGGCTATATATAGAAATCTGACTGAACCGTGTATCATCAAGTGAATTATCTTCGTCTCTGCCCTGAATTATTTTTAATAGATCTTTCCCTGCAATTTCGCTCGAAATATCGAAATATCTCCTGCAGTTGTAACCGGTACCCAAAAATTCACTGCCCATACCGGTATATTGTGATCCCTGACCGGGAAACATAAGAGCAATATTTTTTAAAACTCCGGAATCTTCTTTTTTACTCTTCAACAAAAAACCTTTCTATGACAGGGCAAACAAAATCTCCGCGATGCAGACAACATCATTTCCCACCAATGCCTTGCCTATCGCACGCCCAATATTTCTCCTGGAATTTTTGAGTTCGAGTTCTATCGTAAGTTCATCTCCGGGCTTTACTATCCTTTTGAATCTGGCTCTATCTATACCGGCAAATAACACCAGCTTACCTTTATTTTCAGGCATCATCAGCATAAGTACCGCTCCTGCCTGGGCAATAGTTTCAACAATGAGAACTCCCGGCATGATGGGACTACCGGGAAAATGCCCCTTAAAATAAGGCTCATCCTTCTTTACGTATTTTACGGCCTTGATTCTTTTTCCGTAATCGATTTTTACGATCTTATCCAGTAAAAGAAAGGGATCTCTATGGGGAATAATGCTTTCGATATCTTTTCTGCTCATTTCCATTATAATTTATATCCTCCAAAAAATTATTTCTCTTAAAATAAGACATTTTCCTCATATGGGAAAAATATTACCGATGAATACAAAATAAATCCTTACGGCTTTTTAGATAGACGCAGGTATATTTTTATGGTTTCACACCGGACATCAATCAGAGGTAATCAGACAATCTGTTTTTCTTATTATTTATTTTTTATTTTTGTATATAATATAAGTCATTATTATTTAATATCTTAAAAAGGAGCAAAATTGAAAGAAGTCAATTGGGTCCTCGCGCTTGTAATGTCTATTGTTTTTGGCCAACTCGGTGTGGATAGGTTCATTATGGGCCATGTCGGACTGGGTATTTTAAAACTCATAACCTTTGGCGGTTTTGGTGTATGGTGGCTCGTCGATATTATTCTAATTGCCACAAAATATAAATTCAGCAATGTAAAATGGGTTGATTAGATCCGCACTGAAACACTAAATGATAAATTTTAATTTGAGCCGATATAATAAATATCTTGAAACTGCTTATATCGGAAAAAATATCATTTACCTGAAAAAAGTAGATTCAACAAACAATTTTGCTTTACGGCTTATAAAAAATAGAAAAGAAGAAAATGAAAATCCCGACGGGACCGTCATACTTGCCGAAACTCAGGAAAAAGGCAGGGGTAGATTAGAAAGAAACTGGCTCTCACCTTCCGGGGGCCTGTGGTTCACTTTAATACTTCGTACGACCCTTAAAGAAAAAGAACTTCCCGAAGTGGTTCTCATCGCCGCTTATTCTGTTACAGCGGTTCTAAAAGCAGGGTACGGCATCGATGCAATCATCAAATGGCCCAATGACATATACTGCGGGAAATCGAAATTAGGTGGAATACTTGCAGAAGTTGAAAAAGTAGATGACAATGTCTTTTTAATAATAGGAATCGGGATTAATGTAAACCTTGATACAACAGACATCGCGCCTGTCGTCAAAGAATCGACATCCATCAAAATCATAATTGGAAAAGATATAAAAAGAGAAAATCTGCTGTCAAAAATCCTGCTTGATTTTGAAAAGAATTACAGATACTACTCAAAGACAAAAGATTTTAAAACGATATTTAAAAAAATAGAAAAGATTCTGACTTATACTTAAACCGCAGCCTTCATGGCTCTTTTATTCATAATCATTCTTTTTTCGGCCTGGCTTATGATCAAATCGATATCCTGCGATTTTTTATTTTTTATAGCTTTTCCGAAGGAAACACTTATAGGAAAGTCAAATTCGTTTGAAAGTTTACAATCTTCACATATTCTGTCTATTATATCATCTACAATCTTTTTATCCGTATTTGGAAGTACGATTATGAACTCATCGCCTCCCCACCTTGCAACTATATCTTCGGTTCTGAAACTGCCTCTTAAAATATCCGCAACTTTGCAGAGCAGCTGATCTCCCTTATCGTAACCATGATTATCGTTCATTTCTTTGAGTCCATTAACATCACAAAAGATAACACTTAAAGGAAGCTGTCGCCCGGTATCAAGTCTTTTCAACTCTTCTTCGAAATAAGCACGATTATAAAGATCGGTCAATTTGTCGTGACAGGACAGGTACCAGATTTTTTCCTCTGCTTTTTTTTGCTCCGTTATATCTCTGAAGTCCCATACCCTTCCGATAATCTCGCCATCCTGCTTCAGGGGGCAGGAGTAACGCTCAAAAATTTTTCCATTTTTAAAGTGGATGATATCGGTGCTTTCTTTATTTGATCTATTAAGTTTATAGACTTTTTTCATAAAGACTTGAGGTTCTATAAGCTGATCGGAAACAAAATCCAGCAATATCTCATCCGAATCCATATCAATAAGTTTCTTTGGAATTTCCCATAACTCAAGAAACTTTTTATTATACATCAGAACCTTACCCTTTTTATCCGTTGCATAAAGACCGTCTGCAGTACAATGAAGTATTGCTTCTGTTTTGGATCTGCTTTCTTTGAGTGCTTCTTCCGATTTCTTCCTATCGGTTATATCACTGGTGATTCCAAAAGTGCCTATTATTTTACGTTCCTTATTGTAAAGGGGCATTTTTGTCGTGTAGGTCCACTTATCCTCTTTATCTTCAAAAGTCTCTTTTTCCTCGAAACCTACTATTGGTTTACCTGTTTTTATTATATTCTGTTCATCTTCATATGCCTGTTTTGCATGCTCTTCACTGAAAAAATCAAAATCAGTTTTTCTCTTTGCTTCTTCCGGATTCTTTACTCCAAATTTTTCGGCACATGCTCTGTTGATCCGAAAAAATCTGCTGTCCAAATCTTTAAAAAATATGCTATCCGGAATATATTCCATAAGAGCATTCAGTATCACGGATCCACTTATATCTGTTTTCTTTATTTTTCTTTTTCCCATCATCCAAACTATAATTATTAAACAAATTATTAAAAGAAATAATGATTAATTTTAATAAATATATCATAAAATAACATATGATGTAAAATATTATACAATTATAATAAATATTCTTATATTTTAATTGGAATCTTTCAGGAGAGCAGACTGACTTTTTTATTACAGGTGTTATAAAACTTACTGCAATAAGCTCAGATATGGTATAAAATTAATATCATATTATTGATTTAACAGCGGCGACAGGTAATATGACTTTAAGAGTACCCAAAGAAAAAACATATGTTAAGATAAAAACCATTTCTTCGGTAATAATAGGTTATATTCATATAATATCGGGCAGCAGAATCCTGGATTATTTAAATTCACAAAATAAAAAGTTCATAGCAGTAACAGATACTGAAGTTTATCCTTTAAATAGTGGGTCAAAAAATGACCTGACTATTAGCGGAAAGAACGAAGTCGTATTCCTGAATGTAGAAGATATCGAAATGATCACCGAATCTGAAGAAAAAGAAATAAAAGAATAATAACTCAGGCACTTTCTTTTCCCAATGATAACCATTCTTTTTGAGGTAATTCTTATAACCGGATAAACCGGCTATATTTTACCTATGAAACTATTTTTTATTGCTGACAATCTCTTTTGCCCAGCTTGCTGCTCGTTCCAGTTCTCCTTCTTTCAGCGGACCTTTTGTATCCGTGACAAAGAAACCTTCGGGAGTAAGAATAAGAGTACCGCCCTTTGCTTTAAGGTTGCCTGCAATTCTACCTGAAGCAAAACCGAATATTTTTACCCAATTTGCAGTTGATCTGGTATCGAAAGCAGCCACGCTAACACCCTTAAGAGAAGACCCGGCAACGATATTGTTCAGGAAATTCTGCATTCCGGGTGTCGGTCTGCCGCCATAAGTCGGAGAGCCCGCTATAAGAAGATCTACCGACTCCAGATCCGAAGAAGAAACTGCACCCGTGCTAAGAACTTTGACGTCTTCCCCGATAGCCTCTCCAATAGATTTTGCAATCTTTTCCGTATTCCCATAGACAGAATCATATACTACCAGAGTTTTCATTTAACACCTCCATTTTGTTCAAAAATTATTTTTAACTTAATGATTTTATGTTCCCATATTCCCTGAAATTTGGCAAATTAAGCTTTAAATTATATAAAAAAATCGAGTATTAAAGAAACCCGAATAAATTGTGAATCTTTTATATCTATTTAAGGATTCTTAATGGTCCAGTCATGTTCCCCCATTGCCCTTAATAATATTTTACCATCATAATAATTCCAGGTCATTCTTATATTCATATTATGCTAAATTCAGAAAATTAAATAAAACGACGAGTGATTTAAAAGATTCAATAAAAATAAGCCTAAATAAGCCTCTTCTTTTTAATAGAGATAGTAAATTAGTGAATCTTAATATGATAAAGGAATATTATCTTTTTTATCATTAATTTTATTTTTGTACATATCATCTTCAGCTTCTTTTATTACGTTCTCTATCTTCCGGGTGGTTTTTTCTTTAACTGCTACACCAAGAGATATGTTTACTGGTATTTTTTTCGTATTTGCTTTAATGCATTTTCCCTTGATTCTTTTAACAAGTATAACAGTTTTTTCTTTCGTTGTCCTGGGTAAAAGTATCAAAAACTCATCTCCTCCCCATCTGGCAACGATATCTTCTTTTCTGGTGCAATTTTTCAATACCTCTGCAGTTTTTTGCAACAACTTGTCACCCTCTGCATGGCCAAACGTATCATTTATCAGTTTTAAACCATTTGAATCTCCCATGATGATAGATAAAGGCAACTGCCTATCCGTATCAAGCCTCTCAATCTCCTCTTCCATATATGCCCTGTTATAGAGACCGGTTAGTTTGTCATGAAATGATAAATATCTTATCTGTTCCTCTGCTTTCCGGCGCGCCGTTATATCTCTCGCAATAACCAGTATCAGTGGTTTATCTTTAATTTTAACCAGCAAGGTTCTTATTTCTCCTGCGATCTTGCTGTTATCTTTTGCATTCAGAATCAATTCATCGGGTCCGGTTGATTGGCCCTCACCATTTTTAGTCAGTATTTCAGCAGCTAACGAAACCTGCTGAGGGGATACTATTTTTAAATCGATAAAGTTTTTCCCTATTAATTCTTTTTTCCCAAATCCCAATAATTTTTCGGCGGCCACGTTTTCGTCTACAAAATTTCCTTTAGAATCAACTAAAAAATAGGCGTCAGGTGCACACTCGAATAATATTTTGAATCTAGTCTCCGAATCTTTCAGGTCAATTTCTGCTTTTCTTTTATCCGTTACATCCCAGTAACTACCAAGCACTCCATAGATATTACCGTCCCTGTCTCTTAACGGAGCTTTTACTGTGTTTGCATATATTTCTATTCCATGCTGGATCGTTACTATTTCTTCTATATACTTGATCTTTCCTGATTTCATAACTTTCAAATCATCTTCTCTGTACCCTTCGGCTTGTTCTTCCGGGTAGAGATCGTAATCGGTCTTACCTTCAATATCCTCTTTTTTCATTCCCAGATCATCCGCGAAAGCTTTATTACACGACTGATAGATCAGATCTTTACCTTTTGACCATACTCTTGTCGGAAGAGTTTCTATGAGTGTCCTGTACCTCTCCTCACTCTCTATTAAAGCTTTTCTTGTTTTTTTCTCTTCGTCTGTATCTCTCTGTATTTCCTGAACCTTACCTTTTTTATTTATATGCATTTTATCTGATTTACCCTTCATTTTAAGCTGCCTTAGATTAACAATTTAAATAGTAATATTTAATACATATTATAACATATATCTATAATATTTTAATAAAGTATTAATATTATTTAAAACAATTCATTCCTTTAAGAAGAAAATATTATGAGCTTAAAACAATAATTCTACTAATAATGGGACTATCGAAAGCAAAACACCCTGATTTTTTTAATCAGGGTGTTTGTATACCGACTGGATAATAGTATGAAAATATTATTTAAATAATATTTATTCTCTTTCGACCGTAATGGAAGCTTTAGTAACTATCGCTGCAATAGCGCCGATTGCAGCCCATACCGGCAATAGTAATGCTCCAACTACTCCAAGTGTCAAAGGGATCTGGATCAGGGTTTTTCCTTCTTCACTCTTGATGGTGATTCTCCGGATGTTCCCTTCTCTTATCAGTTCCTTGACTTTCTTAAGCAGATCTTCACCTTTTACTTCGAACTCTTCTTCTTTTTCTTTTGCCATTTCACGCCTTTCTTTTAATTAAATTCATTTTTTATAAAATTTTTTAATTCTTTAAAAAATTAGTTTCTGATGAAATCCCGGTCTTTGTTAAGATATAGTTGCTTAATTCTATTTCAATCAAACAAATGATATTTCTCTATTACGGAGTCTGCGTAAGATTTGTTGTCCGGTGAAAATAAAATGGATATCTTCTCTTCATTGGATAAATTTATAGTTGATATTATTTTTAACTCTGACTTCTTGAATATATGTATCTTATCTTCATCAAGAACAACTAAAACAGATTTTAAGTTAACAAATTGAAAACCTCCGTCACTCATTTCCCAATGATAGTCCGGTATATAAATCATATATGGAAAAGCCGGAGAGTCACAAAGGGCCATTGTGTTCGATGTACTTCTAAATTCTTCCGGTATTGCTTCTTCTGTTCTGATAATCTGTGGCCAGATATTCACCCTTCTAACATCCGGTAATGGACCTTTAAGAGAACCTTCAAATTTATCCAGCCGTGTTTTTAATATATTAATAATGGCCATAATAAAATTTTAACCCCTGGATTTTTATTTAACAATAAAAAATTGTTCTTACAATTCTTATCCTTATGAATTAAAACAGTTTAAAAATTCTTTGGGACTTAGAATTTTTATATTCCTGCATTCTCTTAAATTCAGCAAATGATTATCTCCTGAAATAATATAATCTGCCCTATTAGTAACGGCACATTCTATGAATTTATTGTCATCCGGGTCATCTTTTATTATTTCAATTTTTATCGAGATTGGTCTATATAAGATATTAACATGTTTCTTAAAGAGGTCCAAAAGTTCTTTAAGCTCCGGCCTACCGGCAAGCTTTAATCTGGATAAAACTTCAAGATATTCCTCAAATATTTATTGTATAAATTATATATACAATATAAAATTATTGTTTTTTGCAAGTGGAATTAATTACATTTAAAAAGCAGTTAAAACTTTACCGTTACCTTTAAAACATCTTATTGTAACTGTTTTTACTCTATATATTTATCTATTATTTTTTCGGCTTTATACTTTGAGATATTAAAACTCTGCCAGCTTTTTTCTTTTTCAAGATCTAATTTTTTCCCATTGAAATATTCTATTATTTCCCCGGCAATTTGTTTTTCTCCGGGGTCCGATGAACTATCAACCGATATGAGAAGTCTCTGCATTTCAGGCGCAGCATCATAGGACAGACTTTTTAAATAAACCATATCGATTTGTCCGGTTTCAAAATAACGATTGATGTTACTTTTTGCTATTATGGCATCTACATTTGCAAAATTCATTATTATATAGATTGCAAGTGAGATTATAAAATAAGATTTAATTAGAGGGAGCTTCGGCTGCCAGATATAAATAATATTAATAATAAACAAGAAAAACAGTATTATCATAAAAGTCTGAACAAATATTCTGAGATATGTAAATCCATATGCCTGTTCATAAACTGACATTCGATAAAATGCTGATACCAGTAAAATAAAGGTAAAAATTACAAGCAGGGTAAGGAAAGTTCTAATGGCAACAAAGATTCTTTTATTATCTTTTTTCACAAATGTGATACCGAAAAGCAGAATTCCAAAATTGATAATTGATACAATAATCAGTTCGAAAAAACCTCTTCTTGCATATTCCGCAAAAGTGTAAGAGGAAGGCAAAACAAAAGAACTTCCGCCAAAAAGATAGGCAAACTGAATAATAGAGAATACAGCGTAAATTAAATTTATTAAGACAAGTAAAGTCAATAAAATTACAGGATCAAAAAATAATTTCCATTTTATTTTGCTATATACGTGCCCTTCTCTCTTGCTAAAAGCTTTTATTAAAGCCCATAGAAAAGAAACCGAATAAACTGAAGTTATGACTATTATAAAAAAATGCCTGATAATTTTTGAAACAGGGACATTTAAAAAAAGATTCTTAAACACAATATCTGCAGATGAGAGAAGCCATATAATAATTGCCAGAACTGGGACTGAAATCAATATACCCAGGAATATTTTTGGAAGAACCCTACTCTTGTTATCTTTACCTCCATGATCAGTTATCCTGAATAACGTTGAAAATGGTTTATGTATGAATCTGAAAGGCACAAAAACCCTCTTAGCAATATCTCCTATAAACCCTATATCGGACCAATCATATCTATTTACCTTTGTAACCAGGGAACTAAACATTATTATTAGAATGGGAACAATCAGATAGTTTAAAACCTTAAGTATTTGATTGGAATAGATAAAGAAAGTAATTGCAAGTAATAAAATAGGAACTGTAAATAACCACATCAGATTATTTAATTTTATGAAAGAACCCCAAAAGCTTCCTAAAAATATCAGCAGGATCAGAACAATAAAAATCAGATAAGAAATGCCCGGTGTCTTATCATATAAAAAAATATCGAATGAGACTCCGATTATTAATCCATAAAAAAGAAGCCAGTACTTTTTTTGTTCCAATTCCATAGAATTAATATCCATTATAGAACTTTTCATTTAAAATCTTTGCAAGTATCAATTACATATTATGTATCCTGATATCATAACAACTATTATACTTAAAAGAAATTTGTAATAAAAAAGAATTTTTTATATTTGATATGATTAGCTCCCCAAGTAGGACTCGAACCTTTTAAGCTACTAATTAGAGTTAATAATGGTAGACTCTTTTATCCAAATAAATTCTTTTGAAATTATATAATCAGGAGGATATCGGTTACTATTTAAACCAGTG
>JAQUOE010000004.1 GCA_028717265.1 Actinomycetota bacterium | reverse complement strand
GCGGGGCAGTCTGTATGCAACTACTCCCAGGAAACTACCTGCAACCAATCCGGAAATGAAGAAAATTATATAGAAAGCTACTTTTACTATTTCCATCCCGACTATTACTTTATTTGCTGGTTAATTAAAAATCTTTAAAATCGCTGAGTGCTTTTCTACATTATATTGCTATATTTATTATAAATGAATAATAATTTTCAGAAAAATCACCGGATCCATATACTTTATATCTTAATGATAAGCAAAATCCAAATACACACATATTAAATGATATTTTTTATTTTAATAATTAAGGAAAGAGAGAGAAAGGTATAAATAAAAAGGGGTAGCTTCTAACTACCCCTTTTTATTTTTAATTTCTATATAATTATCTTACTGCTATACACTTATGGCGACGTCATCTGTCCATCCGTTATTACTACATCAGGATCGGCACTGGCGCATGTCAGAGTATAAGTCGTACCTGTTGCTGAAACATATGCATAACCATTTGCTACACCCCATGGATCTTCAGTAGGTACAACAGTCATATATCCACCAGTTGTCAATGCACCTGGATAAGCTTCCGTTAATGGATAAGCATTGTTATCTGCATTATAAATCTCGAGTGCCGTGGCTATGCTTTGCATTTCGCTCTGTGCAGCAGCTGTTCTGGCTCTGTTTCTTAATGCCATATAGCTGGGAACTGCAATGGCTGTAAGAACTGCTATTATGATAATTACTACCATAAGTTCTACGAGTGTAAAGCCTTTTTGCTTTCTATATAGATTTCTATATAGCCGTTTCATTTTTTTGTACCTCCCTTTTTTAATAAAAATTTAATTTATTATTGTATTTTATTATATTATACTTATTATTAAATAATTCAAACATATATTTAATAAATATTTTATATTATTTATGTTTCTATTGTAAAATAAGTATATATTGAATTATTATAAATTGCAATAATAAATTATAAATATCTAAAAAAAGCAGAAATACTTATTTGATAATTATTTTTGAGATTGATTGATTGATTTATTATATATTACATATTCTGGTATATATTGAACATTGGAAGATACATCGATATGACAATTATGCCTATAAACAAAGCCACGACCAGAAGCATTATAGGCTCCAGTATTGTAACAAGTATATCTATAGCGTTAGACACTTCTTTATCGTAAAAATCTGCAATTTTTGTAGATATATCGTCAAGGGTACCGGTTCTTTCTCCGACTGCTATCATTTGTATCATCATAGGGGGAAAGATTTCCATTTCTGACATCGGATCGGAAATATTCTCTCCCTCTCTTATCCCTTCTTTTATTTTATCGAGCGCGTTACTGATCACTATATTATCGGCAACCCCTTTCGCAATTTCAAGAGAATTCAATATTGGAACTCCGGTAGCAAGCAGTATGCCAAAATGTCTGCTGAATCTTGATAATGACATCTTTTTTAGAAGGTCCCCGAACTTCGGAATATGTATTTTTATATTGTCCATAGCATATCTACCCCCCGGGCTTCTTACAAATTTACGGAATAAATATCTTCCCCCGAACACCACTACAAATAAAATAATGTAGAAATAGAATTTCTTGAATAAATTTCCTACTGATATGATCGCCTGTGTTATCATCGGCAGTTTTGCGCCGAGCTCGTCATATATTCCCTGGAAAGAGGGGACCAGAAATATTATTATCACCATTGATATTACAACTGCAAATGCAAGGACAAATTTCGGGTAAGCGGTCTTATTCCTTATTTTCAGCTTTATTTCTTCTTCTTTTTCCAGGAAATCGGCCAGATCGATCATTATCTTATCCAGTACTCCTCCGGCTTCACCGGCACGTACCAGACTTATGTAAAGTCTATTAAAAACATTGGGATATCTTTCCATTGATTCCGAAATAGAGTGCCCTGATTCCACATATATCCTGATTTCCGAAATTATAGTTTTAAATTTTTTATTAGTGGTCTGCTTCTCCAGGACAATAAGTGATTCAAGCAGTGACATTCCGGAAGAAATCAAAGTTGCAAACTGCCTGGTAAAGACTACCATATCTCTGATTTTGATGCGGTTAAAAAAACTGAAACTTAATGTTTTATTTTGAAATTTGCTTTTTTCTTCTTTTGGTCTATCGATACTGACTATGAAATAGCCCATATTTTTTAACTTTGATATTACCGAATCCTGCGTATCCGCATCAATTGTGCCTTCTACTGTCTCACCTTTCGAATCTCTGACCGTGTAATTATATGCTGACATAATTATTTACCTTCATATGCTCTATCATGGAATAAATCTCAACTGTTGATCATTCTTTTTACTTCGTCTATACTATGTGCCTTTTCCAATGCTGTTTCTTCAGTAATTTTACCTTCTTTATAAAGATTCGCAAGGGACATGTCCATGGTCATCATGCCTCTTCTCCCGCTGGCCTGTATTGACGAATAAATCTGGTGGACCTTTACTTCTCTGATCATATTTTTTATAGCATCGTTGATAAACATTAACTCTGTTGCGGGCAATCTTCCGTCTTTGTTCTTGTTGGGTACCAATTGCTGCACAAGGACCGCTTTTAATGTTCCTGCCAATTGAGCCCTGACCTGCCTCTGCTGGTGTGTCGGAAAAACATCTATTATCCTATCAATTGTCTGCGGTGCATCCTGGGTATGCAAAGTCGAGAAGACAAGATGACCTGTTTCTGCAGCTGTCAACGTACTCGATATTGTCTCCAGATCTCTCATTTCCCCCACCATTATGACATCCGGGTCCTCTCTTAAAATATATTTAAGTGCCTCTTCAAAAGTGTGAGTATCGGTTAATACTTCTCTCTGGGATACGATGCTTTTTTTATGTGTAAATAAATATTCTATCGGATCTTCTATTGTTATGATATTTGCGGACCTGTTTTTATTGATCATATCTATAATTGAAGCAAGCGTAGTCGATTTTCCACACCCGGTAGGGCCCGTTACCAGAACCAGTCCTCTGGGATAATTTGCAAACTCCTCGATTTGCCCTGGCAAATTCAATTCTTCGATTTCCGGTATTTCTCTCGAAATATACCTGAACGCAGCCGCCAGTGAATTTCTTTGATAGTAATAGCTGCATCTGAATCTTCCTTTGCCTGCCATCGTGTAAGAAAAATCCAATGTAAGTCTTTCCTTAAGCCTTTTTTTCTGTTCTTCGTTTAATATTCCTGAAAGTATCTTTTCCGATATTTCTGGTGTGATATCCCCAAACTTTTCAAGTTTTATGAGCTTCCCGTGAACTCTTATCGTCGGAGGGAGAATACATACGATATGCACATCTGATGCATTACTTTTTATAGCTTCGAATAAAATATCATTTATATCCATATTTTTCCCCGTTAGTCTTTAATTATCTTATAATGCTTTTTTAAATACTATCTAAAACTTTTTCTTTGATGGCATCTGTCTGCGGTAATATACCAAACCATATTTCAAAAGATAATGCTGCCTGATTTATCAACAGATCTATGCCGCTTAAAGCCATTGCCCCCTCTTCTCTGGCTTTCTTTAAAAATCTTGTTTCTACCGGCCTGTATACCATATCGAAAATAAATTTCCCCCTTAGGTTCCAGCTTTCCGGTACAGGCAGCATATCTTTATTCGATCCTATATCCATCCCAACCGGAGTACAATTGACTATCAAGTCGATATTTTTTATTTCATCGCTTAAATCATTGATGCTATTTAAAGCCCTGATTTTTTCACTTCCTGCAGATTTTAAATCTTTTATGATATAGTTTATTTTCTCTGTAGTTCTATTATAAACAAATATCCTTTTTATATTTTTCTGAAGTATTCCATAAATGGTGCTTCTCGCGGCACCTCCTGCACCTATGACAAGACACTGGCTCCCTTTCCATTTGAATTTTTTTTTGTCCAGCGATATCAGAAAACCTTCAACATCAGTATTAAAACCTTCAGAAACATTTTTTTTATGGTCGAATTTTACAGTATTTACTGATTTTATAATCGATGATACCCTATCAGGATTATCTATTAATCCAAACATTTCTTCTTTATAGGGCATGGTTACATTCAATCCAAATATACCCAATGTTTTTGCACCATTGAACGCTTCTCTGATATTTTCTTTTTTAATTTCGAATGATAGGTAAACAGCGTCTCTGGAGTATTCGCTTATGAAATAATTCTGAATCATTGGAGACAGACTATGCTTTATCGGATTACCGATAAGTGCTATCACTTTTGTACCGGAATTAATCATTTTATCTATATCTATTGCTATTATTTTTGTTACAGCGATACCATCAAAATTTGATTTCGAATATGCTATATTTTATACTATCTTTTATTTCTTCTACCCTCGAATCTGTTACTACTGAAAACGACGGGCCTTTCTTTATCTCATCTATAAATTTCTTCAGATCCTTTTCTTCCCCCTGACAGATTACTTCCACTTTTCGGTCAGGAGTATTTCTTACAAAACCGGTAACACCAAATCTTTCTGCTATTGATTCCACAAAATATCTGAAACCTACACCCTGTACCCTGCCAGATAGCGTTAACTCATAAGTTTTAATATTTTCTATCATATATCTTTTAAATTAATTATTATAATAATACTGGAAAAATTTTATATTTTCAACTTCTTAAACTTTTATAACTTTATAACTTTTATTATACTCTAACATCATATTCTCTATTTCTTTATGCTTTTAATTCTAAAAATTGAAAATGGATTTACTTTGCACAGACCGCATAAAATCACCCGGTCGTTTGGATTTGCATATTCTACTTCTTTTCCTTCCGGAACCAGTATTATTTTCCTGATCACAAATTTTTTTGGATCCTTATGTGGTTGTAAAATATCCACGACTTCTCCTGCTCTGAACTGGTTCTTTACATTTATAATAGGCCCGTTATGCGCAGAACTGAAATCATGGTAAACTCCGATAAACCTGTATTTTGTTATATAACCTACATTTTCGTTATTCTCAAGTTCACTTTTATCCTTTAAAAACATAAATCCCCGGGTAAAATTACGATGAGTGCATTTATCAATCTCACCGGTCAGGTATGATACTTCATCAGCGGTAAATTTGTCATTCTTGATGTAATCGAGTGCTCTTCTGTAAACCCACGTAGTGAGACTTACATAATTTTCCGTTTTCATTCTTCCCTCTATTTTTAATGCATCCACACGCGTATCTACCAGTAACTTTAATTTTTCAAGCAGGCAAAGATCCCTCGAATTATATATATATGTCCCTTTTTTATCCTGCTCAACCGGAAAAAATAGGTTTGTTCTTTCTTCCTCCATTAAATAATACTTCCACCTGCAGCTGTGTGTACATTCTCCTTTATTTGCTTCACGTCCGGTCATATATTTGCTCAACATACATCTTCCGGAATAAGATATACATAAGGCACCGTGTACGAATATCTCGATTTCGATATTCGTCTTTTCCATAATATTTTTTAAATCATAAAAGCTTATTTCTCTTGCCAGATTTACCCTTCTTGCTCCAAGTTTCCCCATAAAATTTACTGCAAGGTGATTGTTTATGTTTGATTGTGTGCTTATATGTATTTTCATCTCAGGAATTAATTCTTTTATTAATTGCAGAACCCCAGGATCGGATACTATAATCGCATCTATATTTATATCTCTTAATTTTTTAACATACCTCTTTAACCTTGGAAGTTCTTTTTCATAGACTATCGAGTTAAGGGTAAAATAGATCTTAACACTATTTTTATGCGCGTATTCCACTCCTTCTTCAAGTTCGGGAAGTGTAAAATTTCCCCTGATGCTCCTTAAATTAAATTCTTTTCCTCCCACATATACCGCGTCTGCACCGTAGCTTACTGCATATTTTAAAATATTCAGATTATTTGCAGGTACAAGAAGTTCTGGTATTTTTTTATTTTTTATCATGATATTATGGTTTGTTTTTTAAGAAATTCCGTTATTGATATACCATCACCGATGTCGATAAAATGACTGCTGAAGCTTTTGGAATTACTTATGTGATCAATATATTCCTTTATCCCTTTTACACTTTTTAGATCATGCCGGTTTATTTCTTTTTTAAAGATCTTACCACCATAAAATATATTATCCGCAATTATCATCGCTCCCGGTTCTAATTTATTTCTGACAGTTTTTAAATAGAGAGGATATTCATATTTTGCCGCATCTATAAATACAAGATCAAATTTTCCTTTAAGACCGGGTATTATATTCAAAGCATTACCCTCAAGAAAACGTATTTTTTTCTCCGCAAATTCATTTACAATAAATTTTTTCGCTTCCCTGATTCTATCTCTGTTTAAATCTATTCCCGTGTAGGAACTTTCTTTTAGATTTTTTATGAGAAAATAAGATGAAAAACCCGTTCCGCATCCGATCTCCAGGATACTTTTTGGTTGGATAAAAAGACAGATCATTTCAAGAAATCTACCAGCATTTATATCAATTATTGGTACTTTTTCCAGGTCTGCTTTCTTCTGCAACCTGTGTAATAATTTCTTTTCTTCTATTAAAATTTTTATTGCTGTATTGTTATTTAACTTCTGCATCCAGGAATTCCTGATAAGTATTAAAAAATGAATGCCTGTGATTCTCGGTATCCGTAATCTTAAAATATAAATAATCTATGTCCGGTTCAGGATTTAGAGCTGCTTCGATACAGGCCAGCCCGGGATTACAAATAGGAGTTGGCGGCAATCCGGCATATAGCCTGGTATTATACTCCGTGTCAATCTGTAAATCACTCTCGGTCAGCTCTTCTTCCCCTTTTTCTAAATAGTAGCTCAGGGTAGCGTCTATGCCCAGACTCATTTCAATATCTAACCTGTTATGTATCACTGCTGAAATCAATGCCCTTTCTTCTGCTATATAAGCCTCTCTTTCTATCATTGATGCAATCTTCAGTATGTCATAATGGCTGAGAACTTTATTATCTGCAAGTGAATAATCGAGGCTCCCGGTTTCGAATTGATACTGTGCAAGCATCATTTCAACTATATCCCCAGCAGAATAATCTATCGTAATTTCATATGTCTTCGGGAATAAAAATCCCTCAAGACTTTCAGCATCCTTTAAGTAATCATAATTATAATTATTTATATTCACAGCCTGCTTCATATCCTCCTGTTCAATAAAAGGTATATCACGGATTACCCTTTCTATGATTTCTTTTACGGTAAAACCTTCAGGAATTGTAAATTTATAGGTCACCACTGTAGGAACCGCTGTTATTATAGCAAGAATCTCTTCATACTCCGAACCCGCTTCAAGTGTATATATACCCGGTATCAAATTTCCTTCTTTGTCTCTTTGCTGTACAAACAATTTAAAAAGGAACGCACTATCTATTATCCCTTTTTCCTCTAAAAGTTCGGCTACCTGGCTCAGGGTCATTCCTTCCGTTATTTCAAATTCTATCTTTGTTCCGGAGGGAACAGTATTCCCGTCTTCTTCATCAAAAATATTACATGAAGTCAGGCAGAAGAAAAACATAGACAATAATATAATCGGAACCACAAGTTTGCTAACGGTCTTAAATTTACTTTTTTGCATTTTTAATTTTTCCTTTTTTTCTTCTTAAATAATCTTCCAGAATTATACTTGCTGAAAACTTATCGAGCACCCTCTTTTTGGAATATTTGGCGAAAAGCTTTAATGGGATTTTTGTGGTATATCTTTCATCTATATAATCAACCTCTACATTCATATTTTTAATCGTACTTTCTACAAAACCAATGGTCTTTCTTGCCTGATCGCCCACTGTCCCCTTAAGGGTATAAGGTATTCCCACAACTACTTTTTTTATACTATGTTTGTTTATTATTTCCCTGATTTTCTCATCAGCTTTTTCATCATTTTCGATTACTCCGAATGGTGCAGATATGATCTCAAGTTCATCGGAAACCGCAATTCCTATTCTCTTATCTCCTATATCCAATCCCAGAATTTTCATTTTTCTTTTTTAAGGATGTCCAAAACAGCGGACTTTACAAAATCTATCGCACTGCCAAGAGAACGGGCATCCGAACCACCTATCTGAGCAAAGGTGGATTTTCCTCCGCCTCCTCCTTTTAATTTTCGCCTTACTTCTACGGCAATCTTACTGCAATCTATGCCTTTTTTTACCAGATCTTCTGTCGCCTGCAGGATCATTACCGGCTTACTATTTAAAATATTTCCAAAAACAATAAAAGTATTTGTTCCTTTGAAATAATCCCTGATCTCATCAGCCACTATCCCCATTTTATTAACATCTATCCTGGTTGTAATTTCAGATTTCGAAAAATCAAAGTCAATTATTTTTAATTCCTCTGCTGAAGAATTGCAGGCGTATTTATCCATGATTTCCTTTTTAGCAATTCTTACTTTCAGCATCACGAGTTCTTCTTCTTTTCTATTTAAATTATTTTTAACATCTTCCAAGGTATCCGGTACTTTATTATCTTCAACTTCCAGGCTGGAAGAGACTTTACGCAATATCTCTTCTTTTTCTTCCAGATAATTATATGCATACATACCCGTTACCGCTTCTATTCTTCTTAAATTGGCTCCAATGCTGGTTTCTGACGTAATCTTAAATATACCTATATCCCCTGTTCTTATAACATGGACACCACCGCATAATTCCCTGCTATAATTGTTTATTTCTACTACCCTCACGAATTTGCCATACTTCTCTTCGAATAAAGACACCGCACCTATTTCCTTCGCAAATTCTCTTGTGGTTTCAAAACAGCGAACCGTATCATTGGACTGGATTTTTTCATTTACCATTCTTTCTACTTTTTTAAGATTTTCTTTAGACGGCGCATTATAAATAGAATAATCAAATCTGAATCTATCCTCTCCCACAAAAGAACCGGCCTGCTTTACTTCAGTGCCAAATACGTTCCTCAGCGCCCAGTGAAGAAGATGTGTCGCTGTGTGGTTTCTGCTTATATTTTTTCTATAAATATGATCGACTTCGGCATTTACCTCATCACCTATTTTCAGTTGGCCTTTCTTTAAAATCCCTTTATGAGTATAGATGCCTTCAACCGGGACCTTTGTGTCTTCTACTACAAATTTATTATCTCCTTTTTTAATGATACCCCTATCTCCTATCTGACCGCCTTTTTCACCGTAAAACGGAGTTTCCCTTAAAATCAATTCGCCTTTTTCTTCTTCCGATAGTCCGGATACCAGCTCTCTTTTGCCTGAATCACTTATTTTTATGATATTTTCAATCGTTGTTTTCAATACATTCTTTTGATACCCGTCAAATGTTACGTCAATGTTTTTATTTATTTTGTTATACAGTCCCAGGTTTTTATCTATTTTTTTATCGAAAGAGATTCTTTCCCTTGATTTTTCAGTATGTTTCATCAAATAATAATAAAACTTTTCAACATCCAGCTTTAAATCATTTTCATTCAATATTTCAATAGTCAGTTCAACAGGAAAACCATACGTATCATAAAGCCGGAAAGCATCTTCCGGATCAAGGAATTTTCCTTTATTCTTTTTGATATTACCGATTTTACCTGCCAGAACCTTACTTCCTTCCTTTAGTGTTTCCGTGAATCTCTTTTCTTCATCCCTTACCAATTTAAATGCGAAATCTTTTTTCTCCAGCAGCTCGGGATATATTTTTGAATATTCTCTTATTATCAGCTGTCCAATATCATTTAAAAAATAATTTTCGATTCCAATGGATCTGCCAAATCTTATCGCTCTCCTGATTATTCTTCTTAAGATATAGCCTCTTCCCAGATTGGAAGGTGTCACTCCATCTGAAATCAAAAAGTAAATAGCTCTTGTATGATCCGCTATTATCCTCGCACTCTTTCTAAATATTGCATCAGGATTACCGCTTCGGCTAAAATAATCTTCTTTCCCTGATATTTTCCCTATTTCTTTCATTATTATTTCAAATAAAGATGTCCTAAAAACCGAAGGTTGTCCGTTAAGAACTGCCATTATTCGCTCAAGGCCCATCCCGGTATCTATATTCTTTTGAGGTAATTCATCATACTTTTCGCCATTGAAATTATACTGCGTGAAAACGAGGTTCCATATTTCAAGAAATCTGCCGCAGTCACAATTAGGGTCGCAATCTTTTTTGCCGCATCCTTGTTCTTTCCCAAAATCATAGTATATTTCGGAACACGGACCACAGGGACCCGTCTCCCCCGCAGGACCCCAGAAATTTTCTTTCTTTCCAAACTTATATATTTTATCAGAGCTTATTCCGTTATCTTCCCAGTATTCTATGGATTCCAGATCCGGAGATATATACTCGTCTCCATTAAATACGGCCACACTTAAATTTTGTATGGAAATTTTAAGAGTATTTACAATAAAGTCGAGTGCATATTCTATGGCTTCTCTTTTAAAATAATCTCCGAATGAAAAATTTCCCAGCATTTCGAAAAATGTAAGATGTCTATCAGTATAACCTACATTATCTATATCACTTGTTCTGAAACACTTTTGTACCGTTGCAATCCTCTTTGCCGGAGGTTTTTTTATTCCCAGATAGTACGGTCTGAATTGCTGCATCCCTGCAGTCGTCAAAAGCACACTCGGGTCATTCTGCGGTATAAGACCGGATGAAGGAAGTATCATATGGTCGTGTTTCTTAAAATAATCCAGAAATACTTCTCTTATGTCCATATAATTAATTATAGATTGATCTTTGATAATAAAATGGATACTCCATTTAGTCGTAACTAGAGGAAGTTTTTTGCGCCCTGCTCTTAGCAGGTGGATGCTCTCCTGTCTGTTTTATAAGTCCCACTAATAAAATATGGGCATTTATGCTGCAGTCAGAGTTTAAGCTTCCAATGTAACTTTGTTGGCACAAAAATTTAACTTTAGTTACGATATAAATAGAGTACCCGATAGTGATGTTATCATAATTGAATAGTTTATTCAATAAAGCTGGATTTTACCAGATTTTAGCCGGTATTCGGTAAACTCACTATCGGTAAAAATTAAAAGCAGGCTTTCCTGTGGATAGAATATTTAATATTGACTGCCTAAAATTATTATTTACTTTCTTCTTCGACTATTTTAATGGAGACTTCTTTTAACTGTTCTTCAGTTACATTTGAAGGTGAACCAGTAAGCATACACACGGCTGATTGTGTTTTTGGAAAAGCTATTACTTCTCTGATATTGTTCAATTTGCCTAAAAGCATTACCAATCTATCAAATCCCATACCTAAACCTCCATGAGGTGGAACACCATATTCCATCGCTTTTATAAAGAATCCGAAATTTTCTTCAATTCTTTTTTCATCTAAACCAAGTATCTTAAATATCTTTTTCTGTAGACTGGCATCATTAATTCTTAAAGAACCACCTCCTAATTCTACGCCATTCAATATAATGTCATACGTCTTTGAATTTACTTTCAAGGGGTCGGTACCCAGGTAGCTGGCTGTATTTTCATCAGGTTTTGTAAAGGGATGATTAACCGAAGTTATCCTTTTTTCATTTTCATTCCATTCAAATAAGGGAAATTCACATACCCATACGAAATTGAATTCGTCTTGATTTATTAATTTTAATTTTTCTGCAAGGTATTTCCTTATGATACCCAGAACCTGACATGTTACTATAAATTTATCGGCAACAATTAATATTAAATTTTTTTTCTTCAAGTTTAAATTTTCAATTAAATCTCTTTTTTCATTATTAGACATATATTTTGCTATTGGCGATTGAAGATCCATATTCTCATCAACCTTAATCCAAACCAGCCCCCCTGCACCATTATTTTTTGCCATCTCTACAAGGTCATCCAGTTCTTTTCTGGTAAGATTTGATGAATCGTCAATTACTATACTTTTTATACATCCGTTATTATTTTTAAGGATATCATTAAAAATTTTAATTTCACTTTTTCCAAATACACTCGAAATATCTTTAATATTGAGACCATATCTTAAATCAGGCTTGTCCGTACCATAGGTTTCCATACTATCTTTCCACTTGATTCGTCTAATAGGTAACTTTATCTTTTTATTAAATACCTCCTTAAAAATATAAGAAAATAATCCTTCTATTATTCCTATTACATCATCTACCTCTACAAAAGACATTTCCAGATCTATTTGTGTAAATTCCGGTTGTCTATCCGCTCTAAGGTCTTCATCCCTGAAACATCTCGCAATCTGGTAACATCTATCGAATCCCGATATCATCAGGATCTGTTTAAAAAGTTGAGGTGATTGCGGAAGAGCGTAAAATTTACCGGGATTCAATCTCGATGGTACAAGAAAGTCCCTGGCACCTTCCGGGGTGCTTTTTGCCATTATAGGAGTTTCTATTTCAATAAAACCTTTAGAATTAAAATACTCCCTTGCAGCTGCAGCTATTTCATGCCTCAACCTGATGTTTCTTTGCATTTCTGGAGTTCTTAAATCGATATATCTGTATTTTAATCTCGTGTTTTCATCGACTTTATTTCCGTCTTCGAGTAAAAAAGGAGGCGTTTTGGAAATACTCAGTATTTTAATTTCTTTTACTACTATTTCTATTTCACCTGTTGGAATGGAAGGATTAATGGTCTCTTTCGACCTCATCCTGACTTTCCCATTTATGCTGATGACATATTCGCTTCTTATATTCCTGGCTGTCTCATAAGAATTTTTATATTTATCAGGACTAAAAATCAACTGAACGATACCGGAAAAATCTCTCAGATCCAAAAAGATTAACTTACCATGATCTCTCCTCTTGTTGACCCAGCCTGCCAGTGTAACTTCCATGCCTTTTAAATCTTTACTTATCTCTCCGCATAAATCAGTCCTCATCGCGGTTTTATAAACAGAATCAATCAATGTTCTGCGCTCCTATGATTTCTATAATTTTTTCTTTATCGTTTTTCCAGTCAACCTTATATTGTTTGAATTTATTAATATCTTTCATCGTAAGATTTCCTGTTTTCATTTCATCTTCACCGACTATTATAATGAAATTATAACCATTATCTCTCGCCCATGTAATCTCTTTTTTCAAACTCCTGATATTGAAATTCATGTCACATACTACTTCTTTTTCCCTGAGATACTTCAGGATAAGGGTAGAATAAATCTGAGAAATTTTATCCATAGCAATAAGATATACTTTCGACTTTTTATCGGATTTCTTAAGGTCGATATTTAACTGCTTCATGAGTATTATCGTCCTATCAATTCCCACAGCAAATCCTGTCGCCGGAATATCAGCACCTCCCATATCACTAATAAGATTATCATATCTTCCTCCACCTCCCAGAGCATTCTGTGCGCTCTCAAGGTCCTCCGATATTATCTCGAATATTGTCCCTGTGTAATAATCAAATCCTCTTACCAGGTTTTTATCTATCCTGTACTTTATATCAAGAATTTTTAAACATTTTAAAACTTCTTCAAAGTTTTTTTTGCATTCGGAACACAAGTAATAGGATATATCAGGTGATCCTTTTAAAACTTCAGTACAGTCGATCTTCTTGCAGTCAAAAATCCTCAGGGGATTCTCTTTAAACCTTTTACGGCAATCACTGCATAATTTATTTTTCTCAGGTCTCAAATATTTCTTAAATTCTTCCAGAAATTTCTTGCGGCACTTGCGGCAGCCGATATTATTTACCTTAAGTGCCAGCTTTTTGAATCCAAGCTTTTCAAAAAATAAATTCAGTATCCAGATGGCTTCTGCATCTATAATCGGATTATCAGAACCGATAGATTCTATTCCCAGTTGCCAGAACTCCCTCATTCTGCCTTTCTGGGGCTTTTCATACCTGAACATATTCCCGATGTAAAAAAGCTTGAGTGGAAGTTTTTCGGAGTACATTTTATTCTCTAAGATTGCCCTTACGATTGATGCTGTACCCTCGGGCCGAAGGGTAAGTAACCTGCCTTTCTTATCGGGAAAGGTATACATCTGTTTTGAAACTATATCGGTATTTTCACCGATACTTCTGCTGAAGACCTGTGTATATTCAAACGCAGGAGTTATTATCTCCGCATAATTGAATATTTCAAGAATTTCCCGCGCAGTATTTATAATATAATTTCTATAATCTATATCTTCACCATAAATATCTATTGTACCTCTGGGAGAACTCAGATCCAAAATAAATCACCTGTTTCTTTCTAACTGTCTTCCTTTAAAAAATGATTACCTAAATAATAATTTGATTTCAATTCATATTCAAGATTGGTGACCTCGCCATGACCCGGGTAAATAATTGATCTCTTATCCATTTTCTTTATTCTTTCAAGTGATCTCTTTATCTCCTCCGGATCACCTCCCGGTAAATCGGTACGTCCTATAGCGCCTTTAAACAGCAGATCACCGGTGAAAAGAGACCTTCCTGTTTTAATCACTATACTGCCTGGAGTATGCCCCGGAACATTTATAATATCAATGCCGAGATCGTCAAAAAATTCATAATCTCCGTTTTTTATTAAATCATAAGTTTTTAATGATAATTCATTTTCTCCTAAAAATGAAGAAATATTCTTATACGGATCAGTGATGATCGGTTCCTCAAATTCATGAATATAAAACGGAATTTTATAACTTGAAACTATATCCCGGACAGCACCTATATGATCGTAATGCCCGTGTGTATTCAATATGAAGTCCGGTTTTGTATGATTCTCTTCAATACTGTTTTTAATAATATCAAAATCCGCACCCGGGTCTATTATTATATTCACATTTTCCAGAGATAATATATAACAATTGACTTTAAAGAATCCCAGTTCTAATCTTTTTATATTCAATTTGGCTTACTTTCTGGGTAATATTCTGTAAGCATCATAAACCGAGTCTATTTGCTTTATATTGTTTATGACATCTTTCAGAATATATTTATTGCTAATCTCTATCAGGAATCTGAATTTAATATAACCGCTTTTATCTGTTCTTAGAGAGTTTGCGCTCACTATATTCAGATCATATTCGCTTATTATATTCGTAATATCCCTCAGCAATTTTGTCCTGTCCAGAGCATCTATTTGTATTTCGGTATTAAATTTATAAGGAGCTCTTTTATCCCATTCAACATCTATAAATCTTTGTTTTTCGGAACTCATTGAAGCATTAACGTTGTTGCAATCGATCCTGTGAACGGATATCCCTTTACCTCTCGTGATATAACCTACTATATTATCTCCCGGAACCGGATTACAGCACCTTGCAATAGTCACCAGTACATCTTCCATGCCTTTTACTTTAATACCGCTGCTTTCTTTTTTCTCGATTTCTTTTCTGTGTATATCCTCAATGGTCAGCTCTTTTGCAGATTCTTGCTGGCTTAATTTTTTTATTATTTTTGTAAAGACCTGATGTGCAGATATCTTATGGGACCCGATATTTCTGAAAAGAGCATCCACTTTTCCCAGATTCATATCTTTTGTCACTTCATCAAATATTTCCGCAGGTACGCTTTTAAAAGAAAGACCGTTTTTCCTCAGTACTTTTAACATTATATCTCTGCCTACGTTATACGTTTCCTGCCGCTGCTCTTTGCTGAACCATTGTTTGATCTTATTGCGCGCACTTGAAGTTTTAACTACGTTAAGCCAATCCCTGCTTGGACCTTTATTGGTTTTAGATACTATTATTTCTACAATATCGCCATTTTCCAGTACTGTCTCTATGGGAGCCATGATACCGTTTATTTTTGAACCTATTATATTATGGCCCACATCCGTATGTATTTGATAGGCAAAATCAATAGTTGTGGCTCCTCTGGGCAGATTTAAAACTTTACCTTTTGGAGTAAATACAAATACTTCTTCCTCGAACAGGTCCAGCTTCAATGATTCCATATATTCCTGCGGATCCTTTAGCTCTTTCTGCCAGTCAAGTATCTGTCTTATCCATGCAACTCTTTTATCGAATTCGCTGAGTTTTTTAAAGCCGCCTTCTTTATATTTGTAATGTGCAGCAATACCATACTCTGCAAATTTATGCATTTCATATGTCCTTATCTGTATTTCAACTGGCTTACCTTTTACCCCGATAACCGTGGTATGGAGAGATTGATACATATTGAATTTGGGATTTGCTATGAAATCCCTGAACCTTCCCGGTACGGGCTTCCATAAAGAATGTATTATCCCGAGGACCGCATAACAGCTTTTTACATCATTTACTATTATCCTTATTGCAATTATGTCATAAATATCCTCAAATTTTCTGTTTTGTTTGATGATTTTATTATAAACACTATAATAAGTTTTAATCCTGCCGCTGATATCAGCGGAAATTTTTACTTCTTTCAATTTCTTGCTTATTATTTTTACTGCTTCATCAATTAAAGATTTCCTTTCTTCAAGTTTCTCGTCAATCATATTTTTTATTTTCTCGTACTCTTTGGGGTAAAGATATTTGAAACTTAAATCTTCCAATTCTGATTTTATCTGATAAATCCCCAGCCTGTGTGCAATAGGTGCATAAACTTCGAGAGTTTCAGTTGAAATAATACGTCTTTTCTCTTCATCCAGTGGAAATAAGGTCCGCATATTATGAAGTCTGTCGCCAAGTTTTACCAGTATTATCCTCACATCTTCTGACATTGCGATTATCATTTTTCTTATGTTGTTTACCTGCTGCTCTTCTTTGCTGGTAAAAACTATTTTGTCCAATTTCGTAACGCCGTCTATGATATTTGCAATATTTGGTCCGAAATCTTTTTTAGCTGCTTCCAGGCTATAGTCCGTATCCTCTATTACATCATGTAAAATGGCCGATACTATGGATACCTGATCCAGCTCAAGGCCCGCCAGAATTCCCGCTACTTCCAGAGGGTGGACAATAAATGGTCCCCCTGATTTTCTGTATTGATTTTGATGGTATTTTTTCGAAGTCTCGTAGGCTTTTTCTACAAGCTGCTCATCTACATCCGGATTATATGATTTTATTTTTTTTATTAGCTTGCTGTATATAAGATCCGTGTTTATTTTTTTGTTCAGTTCCAGATTCATCTTTTTTCACTCTTAATAAAAAATCAATACCATTATAGAACATTTTCAACTTCTCTAAAATAAGTCCTGTATGACCAGTTGTATCTCTTTACGATAACCCCATATATTCTCCTCGATTTTATATAAAATATTGATCTTTTTTCCTGCTTTTATCTTCTCTTTTACATTTTTGTCTATTTTGAACATTATGGCAGCTACTTCTGTTCCGGCACTCCTGAGTTTAAACTTTACATGTTTTTCTTCACTTAAATAGCAAAAGCTCACTATTTCACAATCTCCGGTTACGAAAGTGGGTTGAGGGTTGCTTATTCCATAGGGTTTAAGCAAATCTATTTCCTTCAATAATTCGTCATTTATATCTTTGAAATCCAGTTCGAGGTCATAGAAAGACTTTTTTTCAATATCGCGGATTTCAATTTTTTTTAATGCAATTTCTATCATATTATTATAAAAAGTTTCGAAGCTCAAAATATCCATGCTTATACCGCATGCGGTTCGGTGCCCACCGAAATTATCAAACAGACCGCTGCAGGATAAGAGGTTTCCGTATAAATCGAATTTATCCGTACTTCTTCCGGAACCTTTGAGTTTGCCTTCCGATTCCCTGAACAGTATGGCTGGGATATTGAATTTTTTTACGATATCCGAAGCTACTATTCCGAGCACTCCTTCGTTCCATTCTTTTGATTTTTCTATGAATATTCTCTTTTCCTTTATGATCTCATCGAAATCATTACTCTTTATTATTTCGTCGAATATTTTTTTTTGTATATTCTGCCTTTCTTCATTAAATGAGTTTAAATCATTAAGTAATTCATCCAGGACCTTGCCCCCGGCGGTCAATAAATCGAAACTGCTCCTGGCATTTTTAATCCTGCCGGCTGCATTAAGTCTCGGAGCTATAATATATCCTATATCATATTCATCTATGCACTCTTTATCCTTTACAACAGCATTGATCATCTTTTTTAGTCCCGGATTTATTGTTCTTTTAAGTAATTCCAGTCCTTTTTTGACTATTATCCTGTTTTCATCAACCAGAGGCATAAGATCCGCAATAGTTGATATTGCAACAAGATCAAGCAGGGTTGTCAGATAATCTCTGCTGAATTTTTTCTTGCGGGCGTCTTCCAGCCCTCTCAGGATACCTATAATAAATTTTAAAGTAACACCTGCTCCGCTTAAATGTTTGAAAGGATAGTTTGAACATTTAATTCTGGGATTTATTATAATATAATTTTCCTGTCTTACATCTAAATCAACGGATTGAATGTGATGATCACAGATTATTACATCCAATTCTCTTTTACCACGGATGAATTTTTGAACTTCCAGGCTATTTGTTCCGCAATCCACACATATCATCAGATTATACTTACTCTGAGAAAATATCTTCTTAAAAAAATCAAGATTTAGATCATAGCCTTCATTGAACCTATCCGGAATATAAACTTCGGTGTTTAGTCCCAGTTCCCTTAAGAATTTATATAAGATCACAGAACTTATTATCCCATCTGCATCATAATCCCCAAAAATTAAAATATTCTCATTACTTGCGATTGCTTCCTTTATTCTTTTAATGCCTTTTTCTATTCCCGGAAGCATCATGCAATCATGCAGATTTTTAAGGGTCGGATTAAGAAAAGACATTACTTCTACTTCACTTGATATATTTCTTCCGGCAAGAATATCGATCAGGAACTGGCTGAACTTAAGTTTATTTGATAGTTTTTTATTTGTTTTTCCGATCTTTCTGCCCTGCCACTTAGCAGGAAAACTTGTCATTGTTATTTCTTATATCTTGGAAACCTATTGTTCCATACTATTAGAATAGGACTGGCAATACATATGGAAGAATATGTCCCCGCTATTATTCCGATTGAAAGTGCCATTGCAAAATCTCTTAACGCGCTGGTTCCCAGAATAAGAAGTAAAAGGATTGGAATCAATGTGGTAAGGGCAGTATTCAGCGATCTTGTCAAGGTAGTATTTATGGAATCATTTATGATTTTACTGTAACCAAATTTGCCGCTCAGAGGGGTATTTTCTCTTATTCTATCGAATACGACTATGGTATCGTTTATCGAATATCCGATAATGGTCAGTATGGCAGCTATTGTCGAAGTATTAACCTCACGGTTTAAGATGGCATATATTCCGATAGTCACAAGCACATCGTGGATCAGAGCCAGAATTGCCGCAGCTCCTAATCTGAACTCGAATCTTATCCATACGTAGACCAAGATTCCGATTATACTTATGCCAATGGCTATCAGGGCATATTTTGTTATCTGTTTGCTGAATCCGGGATCCACCATCCTATCCTGAAGCGGTGATCCTGTCAGACCTATTTCTTCATCCAGCAGATTAATCATTCTTTCTTTGGTTTCTGAATTTATGGGTGTGGTTCTGATAATAAATCTGTTTGATTCGCCCAACTGGAATTCGTTTTGTTGTATTATTGCGTTTTCCAGTCCGACTTCGCTGATCACATTTCGGATCTCAGAAGTATTTGTGTCTCTTGAAAATTCAACTTCGATAAGCGATCCGCCGAGAAAATCAATTCCCAGATTTAAACTCGCTCCTCTGATAAGAAAACCTGCTAGACCTGCAAGTATTACAACCAGAGAAATTATGAACCATATTTTTCTTTTACCAACAAAGTCAAAATAAAAATTTCTAAACTTCAATACTATTCACTGCTTTCTCTTTTAATTCCTAAAAATCCCGGTGTTGCGAATCTGGGAAATCCTGACATAAGGAACATGAAAGATCTTGTAAATAAGAGACTTACTACCATACTTATGACCACTCCAAGGCTCAATGTAACAGCAAAGCCCCTTATCGGACCCGTACCAAATCTATATAGCGCTAATGCAGTAATCAAAGTAGTTATATTGGAATCGATTATAGTTCTCAGTGCATTTTTAAAACCATATCCGATTGCGACTCTTGTGGACTTATTTTTAAGCGCTTCTTCCCTTATTCTGGCAAAAATGATGACATTGGCATCCACGGCCATACCTATTGTCAATATGAGTCCCGCTATCCCCGGAAGTGTCAGAGCAGCACCCATGGCCGATATTATACCCCAGAATAATACAACATAGATTATCAGACCCATAGCAGAGTATAATCCAAGGCCCTTATAAAAAAAGAACATAAATATAATGATTAAAACAAAGCCAATTATCCCAGCATACAGACCTCTATTCAAAGAATCCATTCCCAGGGTAGGACCCACCGTGCTGCTTTCCTCTATTTTTAAATCTACGGGAAATGCTCCGAACTGAAGGACAATCTCGATGTTTTTTGCTTCCTCCAGGTCATCGATACCTGTAATCTCTGCCTCTCCATTAGTTATAGGAACTCTTAAATATGGAGCACTTTTAATTTCTTCATCCAGTACTATCGCAAGCGGTTTGCCAATATTTTCCGTAGTGATTTCTTCGAATATCCCTACTGCCTCATCTTTAACACTTAAAGCAACTCTTATTTTACCGCTACTGTCATATCCGGCTGCTGCCCTTGCCAGGTTATTTCCTTTAAGAAGAACAGGTCCTACTAATGTTGCGGCACTTGTTCTGGAATCAACCAGTATTTCTCCGATTTCACTGCCGTCATTATAATCTGTCAGAAGAAGTTCCCCGGTTTCTGAATCATATATTATCTTTCCTATGATTTTTTCCGTATCTATAATGCCGGTATCACCTTCTGTATCTGCATCCTCCTCCTGGCTGTCTTCTCCGTTGTATTCAATAAGTAATTTTTCTCCGCTTTCAGGATCATCAAGCAGTTTGCCAACTATCGTATAAGGATATTTATTGATAAGACTATTTATATCATCAACCAACAGGATCTCTTCAGCAGTAGGATCTATTATCAGTTCCCCTTCTTCCGGATCAAATTTTACGAGATCCCAGTTTTGATCTTTTATGGTAATAAAGGTTCCTGTAACCAGCCTGAATTCAAGCTGTGCTGTCTTTCCTATTAATTCTTTTGCTCTTTCAGGGTCTTTTACGCCTGGAAGTTGAACTATAATATTATCAGTTGAGTCTTTAGTAATAAGAGGTTCAGAAACACCCAGTTTATTTATTCTATCCCCGATAATCTTTATAATTTCATCCAGATCTCCGGAAGTTATTTCTTCAGTGCCTTTTTTAATGGGCATTAAGATTATCTGGGTTCCGCCCTTAAGGTCGAGACCCAGATTTATAGAATTAGCAATTGAATCCTTAAATATATAATAAAAACTTACACCGATTATTATTATAAAGATTATAATAATAGTTATGTGAACTTTCTTATTTCTCATACTTTACTGTTGAACTGCCTTTTTCGAAACGGCACTTTTATTTACCTTTACATCAATACCACTTGCAATGGTTATTATAAGAACATCTTCTCTTATATCTTTGATTCTTCCATGAAACCCTCCGATAGTAACGACTTCATCGCCTCTCTGAAGGCTGGACATCATTTCCTGAGCTTTTTTGGTTCTTACCCTTTGAGGTCTTATAAGTAAAAAATAAAATGCTACCACTAAAATTGCCAGCCAGATCCATGTTCCATAGTTTGCAAATATTGCCTGCCATCCGGTCACTTCCTGAGTTTCGGTTCCTCCGGCAGTCGTGCCTTCAGTTGTTGTTCCGTCTCCGGTTGTCGTTGTCGGAAGACAAGCAACAGATAAAGAACCTATTGCTATTACCAGCATGCTGATAATTAATATACTAATAATCTGCTTTGATAATTTCATAATCGCTCCTTTTAAAATAATCTTTTTAAAATCAAATATCACCATTATTAACTTTTTTTAAAATTTTGCAAATATATATTCAGATATTATATCCTTTTATGAAATTTTTTCTAAAACTTTCAAAATTTCCCTCAAGTATCGCATTTCTTGATCTATCTACCAGATTGATAATAAAACTGATGTTGTGGATCGTAAGCAGCATGCTTGAGAGTATCTCTTTGCTTTTGAATAAGTGTTTAAGATAGGACCTGCTGTAATTTCTACAGGTATAACAATTGCAATTTCTATCCAGTGGATCAAAATCATAAGTATATCCCTTATTTTTTATATTTATTCTGCCATTTTCCGTAAAGGCGCTCCCATTTCTTGAAATCCTTGTAGGCATAACACAATCAAACATATCGACTCCGTTTCTTATCGCCTCGATTATTCCTAACGGGTCTCCTATACCCATAAAATAAAGCGGTTTTTTATTATTTAAAAATTCAACCGTATAGTTCAGCATTTCAATTGTCAGATCTCTTTTTTCACCTACACTTAATCCTCCGATAGCTGTTCCGTCAAAATCCATTCCGGAGATAGTTTCGGCGCTTAATTTTCTCAGGTTCTTAATAAATCCTCCCTGTACTATACCGAATATTCTGGTATCCTTATCGAGATCCATTTTACTTTTAATCCTGAGTGATTTTTTTGCCCAATCGATAGTCCTTTTCGCAGCTCCGAGAGTATAATTATAATCCTCATTGAAAGGTATGCATTCATCAAGGACCATTATGATATCCGAACCTATGCGGCATTGCATTTTTACAACATTTTCCGGTGTAAAAAAATGACTTGACCCATCTATGATGGACCTGAACTCAACTCCTTCATCTGTAATTTTCCTTATTCCGCTGAGGCTGAATACCTGGAATCCTCCGCTGTCTGTCAGAATACTTCTTTCCCAGTTCATGAATTTGTGGATACCTCCAGCTTTCTCTATGACTTCTATTCCCGGCTGAAGATAAAGATGGTAGAGATTTCCAAGTATGATACTGCACCCTGCCTTATAAAGATCGTCACTGGTAACGGCTTTTACTGTTGCTTTGGTACCAACCGGCATAAATACCGGTGTCTGGATGGTTCCTCTTCTTGCAGTAAGCAAACCGGCTCTGGCAGAAGACTTTGAATCCTTTTTTAAAACCTTAAAAAATGACATAAATTTTATATGAATTTATTTATATGAACACTTAAAATATTATTTTTACTATCTCATCCTGAGGATTTCTTCATCTGCTTTTTTCGGATAACTCATTCATTATATCAGTCTGTATTTTTTGTATTTCCATTAACCTCTGCCACTGATAAACCAATAAATTCTCCATCTTTTCATTCAGACTTCTTATCTCAAGTTCAGCCTTCAGATTTACGATATAATCGTTCCTGGATCTCAATCTGTCTTTGGATTCCTGTCTGTTCTGGCTCATAAGTATTACAGGGGCCTGTACTGCAGCCAGACAGGAAAGTACGAGATTCAGGAGTATAAAAGGATAAGGGTCAAAATTTTTCCCGGCAAGACTCACTGAATTTATTATCATCCAGACGATGATAATTACAAAAAAGATCATTATAAACTTCCAGCTTCCGCCAAATGCTGCGATTTTATCTGATAATTTCTGTCCCAGTGTCAATTGTTCCTCAAATTCGGTATTAATATTTCTGGCAATCGTTTCCTGCTCCTTTATGCTGTCGAATACCCCCTTTTCAAGAGTCGAAAGCTCACCTTTTTCCTTCCTTAAAACTTCTTCAACATATTTAAGTCTTATATTGCTGAGATCATTTCTGCATATATACCCTTCATCAGAGCATTCCGGATATTTCTCTTTAATGAAATCAAATAATTCAGAATCTATCAGCTCAAGAGGAAGTAATTCGCTTTTTTTCTTGTGTTTTTTACATAATTGGCAAATTTTATTTTTTTCTTGATTTTCCACCCCACTGCTCCTTTTTAAAAATTTTTTCTTTCTTTATATATTCTTATTACAAACATATTTTTTTGGATATTATCACAAATTCTTCTTGATATGCTATATGATATATTGTATTTTCTAAATTTAGTAGTATCAGTATTCCATTTGAGAAAGTAATCTTTAAGGATTAAGCGGTGTTTTTATCAGTCATATCATTAGCGGGATAACGTACTTTTATTTATTTTACTATTGAATTTATTGAATTCGATAAGTCAGTCTTTTCCATTAATTTGAACCTTTTCTCAGCTTCTTTTAAAATCATCAGAAGCATCCCGCTGTATGGTATATCTTTTATCTTTGACATTTTAGCCAGATGACCATCCCAGCACCATCCCGGATTTGGATTAACCTCCAATAATTTTGGTTTCCCTTTATCGGTCAACCTCCAGTCAAGACGCGTATAATCCCTGCAACCAAGTCTTTCGAATAATCTCAGTGAACAATCTATGATAAATCTTTCGGTTTCTGCCGGTAATTCTGCAGGTATTGACTTTATTTTCCAATAAGGCGAGTCCTGAAGCCATTTTGCTTCATAACCACAGATCCTGGGAAGATCAGCAGGCAGTTCCGAGTAATCCTCTTCGATTATCGGCAGAACCGTATAAGAATCAGGAAAGTTACCGATTATCCCCACACTTAGATCTTTACCTGATAGGAATTCCTCGATCAGAATCGGTTTGTCATATCCGAGTTTATCCCTGATCTCAGAAATCACATACAGAGTCTTTTCGATATTATAAACCACATTCCTCTGAGTTATGCCGAAACTTGAGTCACCGAAATTGGGCTTGATAAACATAGGAAAATCAAAGGGTACTTCGAATGAAGTATCCCCGGATTTTATAAAGAAAGCCTGCGGAGTAGGAATACCCATTTCTTCTGCAATACCCCTTACCAGTGATTTGTCATAGCAATGGGCAAGACACTGGGGTTCGGAGCCGGTGTATGGAATTCCCAGAATATCCAGTAGGGCAGGTACATGAAGTTCCTTTCTTGCATCGTTGTAATATCCTTCGTCGCAAAGATTGAATGCAAAATCAATTCTGCCTTTTTCCTGTAGCTTAATGAGATCCTTGATCATGGTCTCATGGTTATCAAGGTAATGAAATCTGTAGTTATAGTTTTTTTCGATATCTCTCAGAGAATCTTTTAGTTGATCTATAGTATAAAGGTCATCATCATCAAACATATATAATGGCTTCAAAATATCTATTCTATTCGGGTCACCCAGTAAAACGGCAACATTTTTTAAATGGGACTTTTTTATCTTTATCGGTGACCAGTTCTTTTTAGCAATGGCAGATATGATGATTCTTCTTTCGGTCATCCCCAGATCCTGATTTCTTTTTGAATCAGGTGTTATTGTTCCATTTGACGTAATATTGCTGAATCCTGCCTGTTTTAAAAATTCGATTATTTCTTCCTGTGTATAGAGCCTCTCGGCATAAAATTGATCTGTTACGACTCCATTATCAACATCATTTATTATTTCCCTTGAGATCAAACGGGTTTTGTCAAAAGAAAGTGACCGTTCACGACATACAAAAGATTTTTTATCTATCCACTCCCATGATCTCGATTTCATATTTTCTTTTAAATATTCTCCGTCGGATAAATCAATTAGAAATTTCCCCCAGGGTTTTAGTACCCTCAGAACTTCTTTTAGCACCATCATGTCTTCCTTGGAAGTTTCGAAATAGCCAAAACTATTTCCCAGAATCATAACTGCATCAAATGTATCCGGAGCATAAGGCAGCTTCCTTGCGTCACCTTCCCTGAATTTGATCGTAGTGCTTTCCTTTTTTGCTCTCTGGATAAGATAATGCGACCGATCAAGCCCTTCGACATGCTTGAAACCTCTGTTTGCAAGTTCTATACAATGCCTTCCCTGCCCGCAACAAAGATCCAGTATTTTGTCTTCAGGGGATAAATTTAGAATTCTTATAAATAAATCTATTTCTTTTCTGGTGATTAGTTTATCGTCTACAACGTCACCATCGGTCTTTAAATAAGTCGAGTTAAAAATATTTTTCCACCAGTCGGGCTTCAGATGCTCTTCCAGATTTGCTATCGGCCCTATGGTCTTCTTGCAGGAATTTGAATTGATACTCTTTTGAGGAGGTTCGCAATTCGTGGAATCTCCTTTCATATTTTAATGCACCCCTTTTTAAGATCAATGTTTTATTTTAACTTTTTATTATCTTAATACTTTCATTTCATTTGTAAACTGGAATTTATATAGGCTCTCTATTTACGCTTACTTTTCAAGGTATATCTTTTTTTGAATAATAAAAGCTTAAAATCAAATGATTTCATATTATCTATTACTTTTTCTTTAATCCCCTGATAAATCCTCCACGTATCCTGTCAAGCATATAGCTGACTACGAAAGCACCCGAATCCCTGTTATGTATTAACTTGTTCAATCTTTGAAGACTGGCACTGCTGCAAACCACATTAATGATCTCCACCTCTCCCTCTCTGCCGGCACCTTTATAGCAGGTAAATCCAAAATCCTCTTTTAAAAGTAATTCCTTTATTTCCTCATTATGCTTTCTGGAAATGATATTCGTGCTTACTAAATCACGGGATAATTTTTCGGATATCAATATACCTACAACTGTTCCCACCGCAAAGCCGGCCCCATAAGCAAGTATCCCATAAATATTATCGATATTTTTAATCAATCTTACTATTACTGATATAAATATGGTAACCTCGACAAAACCTATCATGGCGGCAATGGCTTTCTTTCTTCTTACTATCATATTTACTCTTATGGTTCCAAGACTTACATCGACAATTCTCGCAACAAATATTATCAGGGTCCATATTATTGTATTAACCAAATTTTACCTCCGGTCGTATCGATTTTTTTTTATATTCATAATTTCTTCTCCAGATGCTGGTGTTTATTTATTCAATTCAAATAACCGCATATTCAGTATTTTCCTAAAAATTACATTATATCAGCCCCGCGAATTATTATAAAAGGTAGATTAAATTTCTGCACTCTTTATTAATTTTAAAGTTGTAGTATAATGTATTTATATATATTAAAAGTATTATTAATATATTAATATGAACAATATAATTTTTAAAAATTCATAAATTATTATAATGAAATGACAGCAGACATAAAATTGTCAGAGGAATTCTTAAAATTACATGTAAAACTACATGAAGATCTATTAACTCTGGAAAAAATAAAGGACAAAGATAAATATATAAAAGAAATTATAAGAAAAAACCAGCTTTTTCACTCCTCGATAACAAACGAGCTTCCAGGAATTGTTTATTGTTGCAGGAACGATCATAACTGGACCATGGAATTTATTAGTAAAGGCTGCTTCCGGTTAACCGGTTACAGACCTGAAGAATTAATATTGAACAATAAAATCTCTTATGAAAAAATCATCCACCCCGAAGATAGAAAAATGGTCAGGGATGATGTTAAAAAATCCTTAAAAGAATTAAAACAATTCCACCTGAAATACCGGATAATTACTGCCAACAATAGAATAAAATGGGTCTCAGAAATTGGACGATTTCTTCCATTGCCTGATTATGATCTTCAATTACTTGAAGGTTTCATAATGGATATAACAGATAAGGAACAGGCAGAAGAAGCCCTGAAAGAAAGTGAGGAAAAATACAGACTTCTTTTTGAAACATCTCCGGTTGGGATTGCTATTCTGAATGATAGAGGATTTATTACAAATATAAACGATGCGGTACTGCACTTTACGGGTTTTAAAAAACAGTATCTTCTGGGAAGTCACTTTAAAAATTTAAAATTTCTTTTAATTAAAGATGTACCTCAATACGTCAGGATATTTACGAGACTCTTGCTTGGCAAAAAAATAAAACCTTTGCTTATCAACTGGAGGCATAAGGATAAAAGATTATTTACCGGGGAAGTTCGCATATCCGTAATTAAAAAAAATAAAAGAATCCTGGGAATTCAGGGGATAATAACAGATATAACCGAGCGTATGAAGATCGAAGATAAGCTCAGGGAAAGCGGAGAGTTCAACAAAACCATCCTTGAAAATTCCCCCAGCCCTACTCTTGTTATAAATCCGGATAAATCAATCAGGTATATCAATCCTGCGCTTGAGAAAATTACCGGCTTTTCCTTAAAAGATACTATTGGTATTAAACCTCCTTATCCATACTGGCCAAAAGAAATGATGCATAGCTGCATGGCAAAATTAAATTCTGCCATGCAAAATGATATCATTATTCCTGAATTGCCATTTTTAAATAAAAGAGGCCAAATATTCTGGGTAGAACTCAGGGCTTCGCCTCTAATAAATAATGGAAAATTAAAATATCTGTTGGTTAATTTTACAGATATCACAGAAAGAAAAAAAGCATACGAAGAACTGGAAAGAACATTAGACGATACTATAAATACTCTTGCTATGATAGTGGAAACGAGAGATCCTTATACAGCAGGACATCAGAAAAGAGTAACTATGCTTGCTGAAAAGATTTCTAAAAAATTAAATCTCAGCGATGAAAAAATTAAACTTATAAGAACCTCTGCGGCAATCCATGATATAGGAAAAATAAGTATACCAACTTCTATTCTTTCTAAGCCAGGCCAATTAACAGACATAGAGTTTAAACTTATAAGAACCCATCCAATCACTGGATTTAATATCATTAAAAAAATAAATTTTCATTATCCAATAGCTCAAATTATTTTACAGCATCACGAAAGGGAAGATGGTTCCGGCTATCCAAACAGTCTTAAAGGCAAAGATATAACTCTTGAAGCAAAAATTATCGGTATAGCGGATGTGGTGGAAGCAATGTCTTCACATAGACCATACAGACCCGCTCTTGGGATTGGAATGGCTATTGAAGAAATAAAGAAAAACAAAGGAAAACTTTATGATCCTAAAATAGCTGAAGCCTGCCTGAAAGTCATAACTAATAAAAAGTTCTCCTTCAACGACTGAGCAGTTTCATTTTATTAACATGCAGTCCCCAAAACTATAAAATCTATAATCTTTTTGTTTTGCTTCCTCGTATGCATTTAAAACATTCTCTCTCCCTGCAAAAGCGGATACCATTACCAGAAGAGTTGATCGGGGAAGGTGAAAATTGGTGATCATACAATCTATCGCTTTGAATTCATATCCTGGATATATAAAAATATCGGTTACTCCGCTGTCTCCTGTTATCTTACCGTATCTTGCCATCAGAGTTTCCAGAACTCTGACCGAAGTTGTGCCTACCGCAATCGACCTTTTCCCTTTCTCCTTTGCATGTCTGATCTTTCGCACTTCTGCCTGATTAATATAATAATGTTCACTGTGCATTCTATGTTTTTCTATTTCATCTTCCGTTATTGGTCTGAACGTGTCCAGGCCTATATCAAGACCAAGTTTTGCTATTATGACTCCTCTGATTTTTAATCTCTTTATCAATTCATCCGAAAAATGAAGGCCCGCAGTAGGAGCAGCGCAAGAACCTTCCCTCCCTGCGTATATGGTCTGATAACGTGATTCGTCTATATTATCGTTTTTTATATAAGGAGGAAGCGGTATCCTGCCATATTGTTTAAAAATAGGACCAACAGGGTGATTGAATTCAACTATTGCGCGGCCGTAGTCTAATTTTATCTTTACGGTAAAAAAATATTTGCCGCTTATTATTATTTTGTCCGGAGGTTGAACCCTTTTAGAAGGCTTTATTAGTACCATGTACTGATTATCCTTGATCCTGCTCAGGACAAAGCATTCAATATTTGCACCGGTTCCTTCTTTTTTCCCCATGATCCTGCAGCGTAATACTTTGCTTTCATTTATTACAAGTACATCTCCTTTATCAAAATAGTCCGGGGTATTATAAAAAATATCATGTTTTATATTGCCTGTTTTTCGATCCAGTATCAGGAGCTTTGATTCATCTCTTTGGGAAAGAGGTTCTTGAGCTATAAATTTTCGGGGAAGTTCGTAATCGAATAATTCAATCTTCATTTTCGGGTAAGCTATCAAAAAGAGCTGGGCTGGTTTCTTTTTTTACTCCCATGTACTTAAAAGCCAGGCCGGTTGCAACCCTGCCTTTTGAGGTCCTCTTAACAAATCCAAGTTGTAAAAGATATGGTTCATAAACATCTTCGACGGTATCCGTTTCTTCACCTATTGAAGCTGCTATTGTTCCTACCCCTACGGGCCCGCCATCGAATTTTAAGACAAGCGTATGTAAAATTTTTTTATCCACTACATCCAGACCCAGTTTATCTATATCAAGCCTGGCCAGCGCTTTTTCAGCTATGCCTTCGTCTATTACACTATCATTGGACATCAGAGCATAGTCTCTGACCCTACGAAGTAATCTGTTTGCAATCCTTGGTGTTCCCCTGCTCCTTCCGGCTATGGCCCCGGCACCATCTTCTGTTATTTCTATACCAAGTATTGCTGCGGACCTTTTGATAATTTTGATGATACTTCTCTTATCATAATAGTCCAATCTAATGTTCACTCCAAATCTGTCCCTTAAAGGTGAAGCCACAAGTCCTATTCTTGTTGTCGCACCAATAATTGTAAAAGGTGCAATATCGATTCTTATGGATTTTGCTGATGGGCCCTTACCTATTATTATATCCAGTTTATAATCCTCCATTGCCGGATATAAAATCTCTTCCACGCTCCTGTTCAATCTGTGTATCTCATCAATAAACAGTACATCGAATTTCTCCAGATTGGTAAGGATCGCGGCCAGATCTCCTGCTCTTTCAATAGCCGGACCGGAAGTGATCCTGAAACCGACCCCCAGCTCATTTGCAATTATTTCTCCCAGACAGGTTTTGCCAAGGCCCGGAGGACCGGATAAAATAACATGGTCCAATGGCTCTTTTCTCTTTCTGGCAGATTTGATGAATACCAGAAGATTTTCCACTATTTTTTGCTGACCTATAAATTCCGATATGGATCCTGGACGAAGACTCTTGTCCAGCTCGATATCAACCTTTATATGTTTGGGATTAATATCGTTATTTTCTTCATTCTCTTCAGTCATTTTATTTACCTGATTATTATTTTTTATACTTCCTTAAGGGCCATTTTAAGTATAACTTCAATTTTTTCTTTTTCTATAATATCAACATCCAACCTTGATACGGCTTTCCCTATCTCTCTGGAATTATACCCCAGGGTCTTAAGGGCCTGTTTCACTTCATATATTTTTTCATTTTCTTCCAGACCTGAACGAATTTCTCCAGCCATCTTTACATCTTCAAGCTTATCTTTTAGTTCCACGATCATCCTTTCGGCAAGTCTAAGACCAATTCCAGGAATTCTTCTTAAAAGATCAACTTCTCTTGTTGCAATTATCCTTCCAATTTCCTCTCCGCTGTATATGGACAGGGCACTCAATGCTATTTTAATCGATATGCCGGAAACGTTTATAAGTTTTAAAAAGAACTTCTTATCCGAGAGGTCAAGAAAACCTATCAGTTTTAATTCATCTTCTCTTACATGAGTATATATATCAAGTTCCACTTCCGAACCTGCTTCCGGTATCTTTTCGAAAGTTCTGCTTGAAATCAATATCTCGAATCCTATTCCTCCGGTCAATACCAGAATACTGGATGGAGATTTTTTTATTATCTTACCGAATATCTTTGCAATCATATAATCAGTCAGTAATTTTTAATAGTTTTAACCTTATCTTGAAACTTTCTATTGTTGGCATGACATACCGATATAGCCATCGCATCCCACGCATCATCTTTTTTGGGAAAGAAATCATCTTCAATTTTTAAAATAATTTTTAACATATATTTTATCTGCTTCTTCGTTGCTTTACCATAACCAACAATGGCCTGTTTCACTTCAAGCGGTGTATACTCGTATATCTTCAGATTGTTGACACTTCCTGCAAGAATGGATACGCCCCTTGCCTGGCCAACATCCATGGCCGATTTGACATTCATATTGAAAAAAATTTCTTCTATTGCCATACAATCAGGACAATATTTTTTGATTAACTGATTGATTATTGTGTAGATTTCCTCTAATCTTTCGCAGATGGGCCTGGCTTTTTTTGTAATGATGCAATCAGAATATACGGGGCAGTAATCTCCTTTTTTTATATCCAGTATACTTATTCCTGTAGTCTCCAGTCCCGGGTCTATTCCTAATATTCTTATTCTATCATCCGTCATTTTTAAATATTTATACTTCGCTTAATATCTCATCCGAGATTTCGAGATTGGAGGTTACATTCTGGACATCATCGTGTTCATCAAGTGCGTTTAGCAGTTTAAGTACTTTGACGCTTTCTTCCTTGGGCAATTTAATGGTTGATTTGGGCATGAGCCCCAGTTCGCTGGATTTTATATTTATTTTATTTTTTTCGAGAGTTTCCCTGACTTTTATAAATTCAACGGGAGGAGTTTTAATTTCATATACATCATCATCTTCATCTATGTCTTCGGCTCCACTGTCAATCATACTGAGCATAAATTCTTCTTCATTTTGGACTTCGCTCCGCTCCACTACAATTATACCTTTTCTTTCGAATTGCCAGCTCACACTTCCACTCTCGCCAAGGGTTCCATTGTATCTGCTTAAAATATTTCTCACATCCGAAGCGGTTCTGTTTTTGTTCTCTGTCATCACTTCTACTATTATAGCTATCCCACCGGGGCCATAACCTTCGTAAAGAATACTCTCGAAATTTCCTCCCTCTATTTCACCGGTTCCTTTTTTGACCGCCCTTTCTATATTGCTCTGGGGCATATTATATTCTTTGGCTTTTGCAATTGCATTGCCAAGAGCTATATTGTCTCTGGGATCGCTTCCTCCTCCTTCTTTTACCGCCACAATTATATTTCTGCTAAGTTTACCGAACATATTGCCCCTTTTCGCATCTTCCTTAGCTTTTTTATGTTTGATTGAATGCCACTTTGAATGACCGGACATCAATTCTCTCCTTTATAATTTTTCATCATATTTATAAAATATTTATGTATCCTGAGATCATCCGTGAGTTCGGGATGAAAAGCGCAAACCATAACATTATTTTCTCTTGCCAGTACCATATCCTCATTATATCTTGCTAAAATGGCGACTCCTTTGCCTGCACTTATAATTTTTGGTGCTCTTATAAAAACTGATTCGAATTTACCGCCGTTCTCACCTCTGTCAAGACTTAAATCAAGCGGTTCCTCAAAACTATCTGCCTGACGTCCATATGCATTTCTCCGTACTTCGATATCTATATAACCCAGACCCTTATCTTCACCTTCGATGTTTTTTGCCAGAAGAATCAAACCGGCACAGGTTCCGAATATTGGTTTATGTTTCCTGTTGAACTTATCAAGATTATCTTTGAATTTGTATTTTTCGAGCAATTTATTTATAGTCGTGCTCTCACCACCCGGAATAATAAGTCCATCGATTTTTTCAAGCTGTTCCGGAAATCTTACTTCCACTGCGGATATCCCGCATTCTTTCAATTTATTTACATGTTCTTCGAAAGCTCCCTGGAGGGAAAGAACCCCGGCTACAATACTACCCACTTCTTTTTACCATCCTCTATTCGAGATAACTTCCTCTTTTGAAAGTGCCGATACGGCAGTTCCTCTCATCGGATTTCCCAGCCCTCTGGAAACTCTTGCAAGAACTTCGGGGTTATTATAATGGGTAGTAGCTTCGACAATAGCCTGAGCCATCTTTGAAGGATTTTCTGATTTAAAAATCCCCGAACCTACGAAGATACCGTCCGCGCCAAGCTGCATAATCATCGCGGCATCTGCAGGAGTGGATATTCCACCGGCAGAAAAATTGACTACCGGTAAATTCTTGTTCTCGTGGACATATACCACAAGATCGTAAGGAGCACCCATTTCTTTTGATATCGTCATAAGCTCTTCCCCTGGCAGTGAAGCAACTTTTACAATCTCGTCTTTTATACTCCTCATATGTTTCACTGCTTCTATGACGTCTCCGGTACCGGCTTCCCCTTTTGTTCTTATCATTGCGGCACCTTCACCTATTCTTCTTAAAGCTTCTCCCAGATTCGTGGCACCGCATACAAAAGGAACCTTAAAGTTCCACTTGTTTATATGATACTTCTCATCTGCCGGAGTCAGCACTTCGCTCTCATCTATATAATCTATACCAATGGACTCCAGGATCTGTGCCTCCGCAAAATGCCCTATTCTTGCTTTTGCCATTACGGGAATAGAAACGGCCTCCATGATCTTTGATATTATTTCAGGATCTGTCATCCTTGCTACGCCGCCGGTAGCTCTTATATCCGCAGGTATCCTTTCCAGTGCCATTACCGATACTGCCCCTGCTTCCTCTGCAATTTTTGCCTGTTCCACAGAAGTGACATCCATTATCACCCCGCCTTTAAGCATCCGGGCAAGTCCTGACTTTATTTTTAATGTTCCTTTTTCCATATTATTAAAACACCTCCTATTATTTTACACCCACTCCCAAAGACATGCTTTCCAGCCTTCTGATCCTTTCCTCGGTAGGAGGATGCGTGTTGAATAAATTACTAAATAATGCTTTTGATTTACCTGCAATCGGATTGGCTATAAAAAGATGTGCGGTCGCACTATTTGCTGTTTTAACTGCACTGTGACTGCTTATTTTTCTCAGTGCACTCGCCAGTCCTGCCGGATATCTTGAAACCATGGCTCCGGTCGAATCAGCTAAAAATTCTCTGTTTCTGCTTATTGCCAGTCTTATAATCGTTGCGATTATCGGCGACAATATCAAGAGCGCTATTCCCACTACAAGAAAGATAACGGTTATTAGATTTCCACCGGAATTTCTGCTGGATTTCCTTCCCCTGCCGCCGAAAATAAAACTGCGCAATGTAATATTACTTATTATAGTCACCATTCCTACCAGAATGACCACTATTGTTCCCAGCAGTATGTCATAATTCTTTATGTGAGAAAGTTCATGAGAAATCACTCCTTTAAGTTCCTCATCATTCAAATTATTAAGCAGTCCGCTGGTAAAAACTACTACACTGTTCTGAGGATTTCGACCCGTGGCGAATGCGTTCATTCCTTCATCTTCTATCATATATATTCCGGGCATAGGGAGTCCCGCTGCTATTGTGAGCCCTTCCACCATATAATATATCCTTGGATTTTCCTCTCTGGATATAGGTCTTGCCTGTGTAAGGCCGAGCACTATTTTATCGCTGTAATAATAACTGGAAAAACTCATAATAATGGCCAGTATTAAAGCTAATGCCATAAACAGTATGGAATTACTCCTGTTGATACCATAACGATAGTCCACATAATAACCCACTGCAAATCCTACAGCAGTTATAAAAACGATGAATCCTATTATTATAAATACAGTTTTTGCCCTGTTGCTGGCAATTTGTTCATACATTACTTAAATCACGCCTTTTTAGGACTATTTTTTAGAACTGGACCTTTACCGGTTCTCTGGCTGCAGCTTCTTCTATTTCAAAATAATCCCGGGTAGTGAAATTAAACATACGAGCGAATATATTCCCCGGAAAAGTTTGTATTCTGGTATTAAGCTTCATGACCATATCATTATAAAACTGTCTGGCATATGCAATATTACTTTCAATACCATTCAACTGCTCCATTAATCTTGAAAAATGCTGGTCAGCCTTAAGATTGGGATAATTTTCAGATAATGCAAATAATGACTTTAAGGTCTCAGTTATCATATTTTCGGCTTTAGCCTGATCTTTTACTGTTTTAGCATCAATTCCCATGTTTCTGGCGCTTATTACTTTCTCGAGGGTTTCCATCTCATGTTTTGCATAACCTTTGACTGTTTCGACCAGATTTGGTATCAGATCATATCTTTTACGTAACTGTACATCGATCTGGTGCCATGAATTATCTACCTTGTTTCTTAATGATACTATGGAATTATATACGCCAATCGCGATCACAACCAGCACTATTATTATTCCAAATATCACTGCTATTGCAGCAATTACACCTGGCAGCATACTAACCTCCTGACTGCTTTATTTTAACCATTTAAAATAAAATATTTTACATTTTTCCACATTAAAAATAAACAACTTTAGATTATATCATATAACCAATTGCAAAAATATAATCATGAGCCATGGTCAATTTCAGGCTCCCCGGGCATATCAATATTGTTTTTACACAAAAAAATTTTTATGGTATATTTCTTCTATTACCTTATTGCGGCTTAAGTACTATCTAAAAAATCTGACACTCTCGGGGAGGATGCTAATGAATGGTAAAAGTTGCTCTAACAATAAAGTTATTGGGCTTATCTCTGGAAATGGGACCGGGAAAACTACACTTGCAGAATGCATTTTATTCAATTCCAAATCAATCGATAGGCCTGGAACCATAGAAACAAAAAATACGACTTCTGATTTCAGTCCGCTGGAAACCAAAAAAGGTTTCAGTATAAACTCAAGCATACTTAATTATAAATGGAAAGATTTTAACATAAACCTTATAGACTGTCCGGGATATATGGATTTCATAGGACAAACACAGGCCGCAATCAAAGTAATAGACAGCGCACTTCTGGTTATTGATATAAAATCAGGAATACAGGCTCCAACCGAATTAGTCATAGAATTGCTTGGCAAAAATCCCAAACCTGCATTTCTCGTATTAAATAAAATGGATCTTGAAAATATAGATTATTCTAAAGTCATTGAAGATATAAAAAATGAATACAGGTTAAAACTTGTTCCTGTAACAGTTCCGCTAAACAGCGGTGAAAATTTTTCGAAAGTCGTCGATATACTTCAAAATCAGGCATATGAATACAAAGAGAAGAATTTTACCGGTAATAAGATTCCGATAGATGAAAAAATTAAAAATCAGATCGAACGTCACCATAATGAACTTATCGAAACCATAGTGGAAACGAATGACGAACTACTTAATAAATATCTGGAAGGTGAAAAGATCGATGAAGCCGTAATAAATGAAAACCTTAAAAAAGCTGTAATGGAAGGCAAGGTTATCCCGGTATTCGCAATTTCCTCCGGAAAAAATTCCGGCATAGATATATTAATGGACTATATAAATTCCCTACTTCCTTCCGCACTTGATATACCGCCCTTAAAGGCACAGGATTTGAATAAGAAATCAGAAATAGAAATTAAACCCACACCTGATAAGCCTGTGCTGGCATATGTTTTTAAAACAATGGCAGATCCTTATATAGGTAAATTATCGATATTCAGAATTTTTTCGGGAACTATAAGGATCAATGAAAGTTATTATGTTTCAAGTTCCGGAAAAACTTATAAATTCACCAATTTGTTCAAGCTCCAGGGTAAAAATCAAATTGATACAGATGAAGCTTCCTGCGGAGAAATTGTGGCCGTTTCAAAGATTATGGATATTTTAAATGATGACACTATCTCCGGTCAGGACCAGCCGTTAAAAATACCTGAAACGGAATATTATTCCCCCACACTGCCCAGAGCTGTCATCCCCAGGAGCAAAGGCGATGAAGAAAAAATAAGTAACGGACTTTCCAAATTGATTCAGGAAGATCCGACAATCAAACAGGAGCTAAACCTTGAGGTGCATCAAAACATAATCTGGGGCATGGGAGAACTTCACATTTCCATCGCTAAAGAGAAGCTGAAAGAGAAATTCGATATCGATATAGATATATTGACACCTCTGGTTGCATATAAAGAGACGATAAGAAAAGATGCTAAAGCGGAATACAAATATAAAAAACAATCCGGAGGAAGAGGGCAATACGGGCATGTTCTAATCGAGATAAAACCACTGCCAAGCGGCGGAGGTTTTGAGTTCAAGAATAGTATTTTTGGCGGTGCCATACCAAAGGGATATATACCCGGTGTGGAAAAAGGTATCAGGGAAGCGCTTCTGAAAGGTGTTCTTGCGGAATCCCCTGTAGTTGATGTAAGTGTAGATTTATATGACGGATCATATCATACTGTCGATTCTTCCGAGATGGCCTTTAAGATTGCAGCATCCATGGCATTTAAGAAGGGAATGCAGGAAGCTTCTCCCGTTATTCTTGAACCCATCAATGAGCTTGAAATCACTGTGCCTGAGAAATATATGGGAGATATAATCGGGGATATAAATTCAAAGAGAGGAAAAATCATATCAATAAACCCTATTGAAAATAAAAAACAGCTAATCAGGGCTTCTTTGCCCCAATCCGAGACTTTTAATTATACTATTGATCTGACTTCACTTACCCAGGGAAGAGGGCGCTTCATTCAAAAATTTTCACATTATGAAGAAGTTCCGCCAATGCTGGCTCAGAAAATAACCGAAGAAAGGAACAAACAGAAGGAATGAAAAAGATCCATAAAAAACATAATCCTATAATGGACAAGGTCCCCTACATCCTGTTGGGAGTGATCCTTATAATGGCAGTGATAATATTTTTCTCAATCAGAAGCTGTATGCCGTTGAATTTCTTTTCCGGGGTAGAAGAAGAAACCGAAGAAGAGATCGAATATACGCTTTTCATATCTTCTCCTACAAATGATAAACCTTTTAGTTTCATCAATGAAAGCGAACAGGTCCCGATAGAGATCAGGGCACCGGAAGTAGAAAATACAGATTACATCATAAAAGTCCTTGTAAATGATAATGAAATAAAATCATTTACTTCTCCACCTTACGAATATAACTGGAATCCCGGCAGTTCAGGCGAATATGAAATGACAGCACAGCTTATAGATAATACCGGTAATATAATAGCCACATCAAATACGGTAAATTTTACGGTTCAGTATGAGATAGAACCCGAAGGAGACAATGTTACTAGTGTCGATATCGAAGAAAAGAAAAACCAGGTTCTTGACCAGGCCATTCCGAGGATTCAGAATACCACTACCGGAGTTCCTATATTTTCGTACAAATGCTATACTGCTCCGGTTATAGATGGCAGTATAGACGAATGGGATAAATTTGAGAGCTTTTCAGCCTTTACACCAACCATATTAAAAGAACATTATACTTCCCATACTGATATTTCGGGTACATTTTTTTCCTGCTGGGATAATGAAAAATTTTATTTTGCTATCCGGGTTATGGATGATGTGTTCAGCCAGAATTATACCGGTAATCAGATAAATAAGGGCGACAGTATAATGATTGTATTCGATACCGAGCTCGCGGATGATATGCAGATTTCCTTTTATAACAGTGACGATTACCGTATAGATTTCTCTCCCGGTAATTTCACGGGAATAATTGCGGAATCTTTTATGAACTGGCCATCAAATGCACCCCCCAGAGGAGTAGATACGGCTTCAACCAGAATAGCAGGCGGATATATAATAGAGGCCAGCATCCCCTGGTATAACTTTACCAATTATATACCTGAAGATCTGGATGTGCTTGGATTTACCGTGTCTATATTTGATACGGATCAATTGCCATTGGAAATGCCAACGACAGAACTTGTAATTTCATCATCAAAAGTATTTGATTTCAATAATGTCTCCATGCTGGGTGCAATTGCTCTGATAGATGCCGGAGATATACAGAGTACCGAAGAAGAACCTGCTGATGAGGACACTGTAGAAGAAAAAAATCAATAATTGCAATAATAAATATTTACAAATCGAGCACACTATCGCAAACAAATTATTCAGCCTGCAAAAATAAGCATTGCATTAAATATCAATTTTGATGACGTCATTTTCGATTTTTATCTGATAGTTCGGTTCATCTTTTGTCTTGAGCTTAAGGAAACCTATTCTGGGCCCCGAAATGCTTTTCCCTGTGGTAACATCAAATCTGGAACCATGTCTCGGGCATATTATTATCTTTCCCTCAAGCTTTCCTTTTGAAAGGTCGCCGCTCATATGAGTGCACATCCTGTTTATGGCGTAATAATTGCCTTCATAATTTATTACAATCAATTCTTTATCCTGAATCGAAACGGCTTTCATTGTTCCCTCCGGTATATCGTCAGCTTTTGCGATTTCATAAAAACTCATTTTGACCTTCTTCTTAAAAAAATTATTATAAGTAAAATTATAATGAATTTATAAAATATTTGAACTGATTATTTACAGAAAGAATCTTTTAAAAAATATTCTTACCCCGACAAAACCAGGATAATCAAATGAATACTGAAAACAAGCAATATGAAGAACAAAGAAAAAATAATCACATTTATAAATAATGTTATTTTTCTTCTTTCGGAAGGATTTGCCACATTTCCATAAAACGAAGTCACTAAGGAAGGTATTGAGGCCAATCCGAGCATTATAAAATTTATATCATATCTATAAAATCCATGTATCATATTTAACACAGACATAATTATAAAATAAATAGAAGCTGTCGAAGAAAGGACAGATAATATTAAATACCCTGTCTTTCTGCCAAATACCGAAACAAGATTATTCTTACAGGAAATCCTGTCAGCTTCATAGTCAGGAATTTCAACCGCAATCGACAGCATTGCTGTATATAGCAATAATGGCATCATTATTACAATTATTTCTTTGTTTAAGGAATCACTGACTGTGACAGATCCAGCTGCAGGTAAGATTATCCCTATGATCAATATAATCGTTATCTCGCCCAATCTTCTATATGAAAATTTTAATGGCGGTGCAGTATAGAACCAGCCCAGTAAGTTCGCAGATATAGCTAGAATGATTATCCTGACAGATACTTTAAAAACTAAAACAAATAAGACTGAAAGTATTATTGATACTATAGCCAATAAAATCGATATCCACTTTGAAAAAATCTTTAAATTCTCATTATTCCTCAGGACTTTACTTCCACCTGAAAACAAAGTAGGAATGGTCAATCTGTCGGAATCAAAATCAAAATACTCATTGCTATATTGAACCGAAAGTTGTGCAGAAAAGAAAATAAGATATCCGAATATAAATCTGGCTGCATTAAAAAGTCCGTCACTTGAAAGCACTGCCTGCAGTGCCCCACAGGAAAAAACCATAAATACCGGAAGCGTAAACTGAAAACGGCCTAATTTTATTATTTTTTTTAACAAATAAGTTAAGAAATATTGATATTTACGATATTATCCAAATAATTCTTGTAACTAAGTATCCAGGATTTAATCCGGTCTTTTGTTATATTATATCTTCTAACGGGATTAAAAACCAAACTTTCAGTTCAATTGGCTTTACTTTAATATTACTGCTAAAATATCAACGATTTTAAATATGCCAGGCAACAAATATAACAATTTAAAGACTTTTAGCATAAATATATCCGGTATCGTCCAGGGAGTGGGCTTCAGGCCTTTTATATATAGGCTTGCACAGCAATACAGTTTAAATGGAACTGTAACCAATACCACGGAAGGCGTTACCGTCTTAATCAATGTTCCGGATAAAGATACAGCCGAAAAATTCTCTTCGGATATCAGATTTTGTAAACCTCCCGCTGCAGTTATCGAATGTATAAAGACAGAAGAAGCCCCTTTCCGGGAATTTGAAAATTTTGAAATAAGAAAAAGCCTGAAGACCGAAGAAAGGTTCCAGCTGGTTTCTCCAGATATTGCCACATGTGGTCTTTGTATTGATGATATAAAAAATAATAAGGACACTCGCCGGTACGATTATCCATTTACAAACTGCACCAATTGCGGACCCAGATTTACCATAATAAAGGAAATGCCCTATGACAGGCCACATACCACTATGCAGGAATTTCAGATGTGTAAAGACTGCTCCGCCGAATACAGTGATCCCGGGAACAGGAGATTCCATGCTCAGCCCAATGCCTGTAAAAAATGCGGTCCTAAATTATTTCTCACTGATAAAAACGGGAAAAAGATAGACTGCGAAAATATCATCGACACTTCCTCGGAACTGCTGTTACGTGGAAAGATCATTGCTTTAAAGAGTCTTGGAGGATTTCAGATCGCCTGCAGTGCCCTATCGGATAATACTGTCATGGAGCTCAGGAAAAGAAAAAAAAGACCTGCAAAACCATTTGCCATAATGATCAGAGATATCGAATATATTAAAAAAAATTACAGGTCAAATGAAAAAGAAATAGAGAGCCTCATTTCTCCCAGGGCTCCTATCGTCTTACTGGAAAAAAATACTAAAAATTATCCGGTATCCCGTTATGTATCTTTATATAACCGGTATGAAGGAGTCATGCTCCCCTACACTCCGCTGCATCATTTGATTTTCGACCATATAGGCATACCTCTTGTTATGACCAGCGGAAATGTATCCGAAGAGCCCATATCGGCTGAAAATTCGGAGGCACTTGAGAAATTGAAAGACATCTGTGATTATTTTTTATTTCATGACCGGGATATTTACTGCAGGTTCGACGATTCGGTAATAAAAATATTTGACGGAAGAGAGATGATGATAAGAAGAGCCAGAGGATACTCTCCCTATCCGATAAAGCTTGGAAAAGATATCGGAAGACAGATTATTTTTGCAGCAGGTGCCCATGAGAAAAGCACCTTCTGCTTCCTTATAAAGAATTATGCAATCTTGAGCCAGCATATCGGGGATCTCGATGATGCACGGTCCATTGAGTTTTATAACTCCATATTCAAGCATTATCGGAAACTTTTTAATATCAAGAAAATAGATGCAGCAGCATATGATAAACACCCTGCTTATGCTTCTACGAATTTTGTCTCAAAATTAAAAAATATAGAAACAGGGATCGAAGTCCAACACCATAAGGCACATATTGCAAGCGTGATGGCCGAAAATAATATAAATGGAAATTTAATAGGTTTTGCCTGGGATGGAACCGGATTTGGAGATGATGGAAAGATCTGGGGCAGCGAAATATTTGAGGTAAACCATAATTTAAACTTTATAAGAGTGGGCCATTTGAAAGAAAAGATTCTTCCCGGAGGAGAAATATCAATAAAAAAACCATACCGGATGGCTGTTTCTTATCTGTATCATCTATGGAAGAACAGCAGGTACAGCGAAAATAAATTTTACGTGTTTTTATATGAAAATCTACCTTTTTATAAAAAAATAATATCTAAACTCGAAATCGAAGCCATCGAAAAACAGATGGAGTCCGGATTCAACAGCCCCGTCACTACCAGCATGGGAAGACTATTTGATGCCGTTAGTTCCATTCTTGATTGCACTCATGTATCAAGTTTTGAAGGTGAGGCCGCAATACATCTTGAAATGATGACCAACAGCTATAAAGTCAGAGAAAAATATCCTTTAAAAATAGATTATAGAAATGGAACATACTTGATAGACGATCACCATATTTTTTTACGAATATTCGAGGATTTGCGTAAAAAGATTCCAAAAGATAAAATATCTTCCAGATTCCATAATACACTGGCATCAGCTGTGCTCGAAATCAGTGATGCTATAAGAAAAAAAAGCGGAATTTGCAGGGTTGGCCTGAGCGGCGGAGTTTTTCAAAATAACTTTCTCCTGAAAAGATGTTTTGATATATTAAAGCAAGATGGTTTTGAGGTATACTCAAATTTCAATGTTCCTGTAAATGACGGGGGTATTTCTCTGGGGCAAAGCTATATATCGGCCCTGAGAATCCTAACTCTAAAGAAAAAGAGGTAAACCATGTGCCTGGCGATACCGGCAAAGATAATTAAGATAAATAAAAGAACAGCTATGGCAGAGACCCTTGGAGTAAAAAAAGAAATCGACATCTCTCTGGTCCCGGCAGTCAGAATTGGAGATTTTGTTATAATCCATGCCGGATTTGCAATACAGATCATTGAGAAAGAAGATGCAGTATCAATACAAAATTATTGGAAGGAATATCTGGATGAAAAGCAGCATTGAAGAGTTGACCTTATCCTTAACAGGTAATAAACTCGGACGAAGGATAAATATTATGGAAGTCTGCGGGACCCATACCATGGCCATATCCAGATATGGACTCAGACAACTCATCCCTGAAACCATAAATCTCATAAGCGGACCGGGATGTCCCGTCTGTGTCACCCCTGCCGTGGATATAGACCTGATACTGGAAATAACTAAACAATATGAAGTCTCTCTCTTTACTTTTGGAGACATGCTGAGGGTGCCGGGAACGGAGTCCAGCCTTTATTTAAAAAAAGCGGAAGGCAGAGATATAAATATATGTTATTCGCCGCTGGATGCTCTTGATTATGCAAGAGAAAATCCTGACAGAAAAGTTATATTTTTGGCAATCGGATTTGAGACCACTATACCGCTTACGGCGGTAATTGTAAAAAGGGCATATCTTGAAAAAATAAACAATTTTTATATTTTCAATACCCATAAACTTATACCCGAAGCACTCGAGCTATTGGCTAACGATAAAGAAATTAAAATAAATGCCTTTCTTTGCCCCGGACACGTCTCCGCTATCATTGGAAGCGAGCCCTATAGATTTTTAGCCGATAGATATAAAATACCCTGCGTAATAAGCGGTTTTGAACCGGAGGACATACTTCAGTCCCTGGTAATGATACTGGAACAGATCAAAAAAGAAACTCCTGAAATAGAAATTCAATATAAAAGAGTCGTAAGGGAAGAAGGAAATCCTTCAGCAGTAAAACTTATTTATGAAATATTCGATAAATCCGATTCGACATGGAGAGGACTGGGAAGTATTCCCGGAAGCGGTTTAAAATTAAAAGAAAAATTTTCAGGATTCGATGCCAGGATCCGGTTCCCCGTAAAAAAAATTAAATCCGCGGAACCGGCAGGCTGTGAGTGCGGAAATGTCCTTAAGGGGATAAAGAAACCTTTTGAATGCAGGTTATTCTCAAAAACCTGCAGACCTGAGAGTCCTGTGGGGCCATGTATGGTATCAAGCGAAGGATCGTGTGCGGCTTATTATAAATATGAAAGAGAATTAAAAAATATCAAAATCTGACATTTAAAAATTCATATGACAATATATAAAAACAGCCAGAATAAAAAGATAAATAAAAGATTCGATGATAAAATCATCCAGCTCTCACATGGCGATGGCGGGATAAAGACCGGAGAACTCATAACCAACCTTCTTCTCGGGTACTTCGGAAATGAGGTCTTAAATAAACTTGAGGATAGTGCGGTAATCAGCTGCAGTGGCCATAAGATTGCCTATACTACTGACAGTTTTGTTGTGGACCCTATATTTTTTCCGGGTGGCGATATTGGTAAATTAAGCATATGTGGCACCATAAATGATCTTGTAACCACCGGATGTGTTCCTACTGCCCTTAGTCTCTCTTTTATCATTGAAGAAGGTTTTACGGTCCCGGATTTTAAAAAGATACTTTCTTCAATAAAAAATACAATAAATGATAATGAACTGAGAATAGTTACCGGTGATACCAAGGTTGTGGGAAAAGGAAGTGCAGATAAAATTTTTATAAATACATCGGGTATAGGAATCATCAATAAAAATATAGAACTTTCTCCCCGCAGAATCAAAGCAGGAGATAAAATATTGATTAACGGAGGAATTGCCGAACATGGGATCGCAATTCTCGGCAGCAGAAAAGAATTTAACTTCAAAAGCAGCATTAAAAGCGACTGTGCTCCCCTTTCCTCACTTGTCACTGATATGCTTTCGGTATCAAAAAAAATCCATGCCCTGAGAGATGTCACAAGAGGAGGACTCGCATCGATACTGTTCGAAATGTCCGGAGCATCCGGACACAGTATCAATATATATGAGAATGAAATTCCAATCAAAAAAGAAGTACTTGGAATCTGCCAGTTTCTCGGATTGGATCCACTTTACATCGCTAACGAGGGGAAGATGGTTGTTTTTGTTGATAATAAGGATACCGATAGAGTGCTTCTTGCTATGAAAAAGAATGAATATGGAAAAGACAGCCGGATCATAGGAGAAGTAACTGAAAAATATGAAAAGAGCGATACCGGTAAAAAAAGTGATAAAGGTAATGTCATTTTAATTACCAGATTGGGTACCATAAGAACGCTTGACCTGCAATACTGCGAACAGCTTCCGAGGATATGTTAGATTAATATTTTTGATTATCAACTTTCCCAAAATTAATTGCGCCCTTATAAATTTCTTCGGGATATCCCATATTCTTTAATATTTTTAATGCATTTTTTGTCTTGCAAACTCCATTATGAAGCACATAACTAAATATGATATCTCTTCCAATTATTTCTTCTCTAAAATGATAATTTTCACAAAAATCTTTTGAAAAATTTGCCAATTCTAAATCGTGCGTAGCAGCAATGACACAGAAATTTCTACCTGTAAAATATTTTAAAACTTCAATTCCTGCGCTTATCCTCTCAATAGTATTTGTACCCCTGAATATCTCATCCAATATACATAATACAGGAATATTTTTATCTTCTTCCTCTATGATTCTTTTCAATAACCTGGCCTCAACCATAAAATAGCTTTCACCTTCAATAAGATTATCCGTGGTTCCAATTGAAGTAAAAATTTTATGATAACTGGAACGATAAAATTCAGAAAATGTAAAAAATACACTCTGAGCAAAAATTGTATTTACACCTACCGTTTTTAGAAAAGTGGATTTTCCTGAAGCATTGGAGCCAGTTATGATCGCTCCTCCTTTTTTCAATTTAAAAGAATTAGATACGGGCTCTTTAAGCAAAGGATGATAAATATTTTTCGTTTCTATATAATATCTCAGTTTCTTATGGTTGCTATCAAATTCTAAGACCGGTTCTGAATAATAGTCCAGGCTTTTTTTATAAGAGGCTATTGCTATTAATGCATCGATTCTCCCTATCAGAGTGTGCAATTCTACTAATTCATTTTTATATTTATTTATGAGATTTATTGTATTGTAAAAAATTATAGGTTCTATCAAAAACAATGCACTTAAGATTTCCGCGAATGTTTCTATTTCAGTTTTTGTAATTCCCGTACCAAAATTTATAAATGAAAGATTTCTTGATATTTTTTTTAATTTTTGGATTAAACACTCTATTTCTTCTTTATTTATTTCTATATCTTCGGTATCTACTTTTACTATTTCTCTGGCACAATTAATCAGTCTGCTAAAATATTTAAATTCCGAAATCTCTTCAAATATTCTGTATTTATTAAAAGTATGGATAATTATATTTATAAATAATGATATGGTAAGAATGATAATTCCCATCAACGGATAAAAGAAAATTATTATTATTTCGGGAAGAATAATATAACCTAATATTCTGTATATTATTAATAATTTCCTATTAGCTTCCAACCCCTTCCTTAAAAATTTGAAAGAAACATCTGTTGCCTCACCAATATTCTGTAAATTATACTGGAGTATTTGAGAGGTCTTTTTATTTTTCAATAATTTATTTATTATATGCGCTCTTTCAGATAACAATTTATCATTAAAAACAGGTGTCCTTAAAAGATAATATAAATATTGAGAACCTGTGATTGAAACTGTGTGATCAACCTCTTTGAATACAATGTCCATATCAAGATCATTCCAGGTGGTATCATCTATCGTATATATACGATTATTTTTTGATTCTTTAATAAATAAAAAAAATTTTATTATATCCGGAAATGATCTATCCTGAATATATTTTTTGCCCCAAAAATCTCTAATTTTTTCTTTTTGCTTTTTGATCGTCTTGATTCTTATAATTCTTATATAAAATACAATAAGAATAATGGCAGCGGCCGGCATGATAAAAAAAAGATAATTGACCTTGAATCCGAGAAGGATTCCTGCTATTACTATAATTATCGTGAACAGTTCCAAAGCATCTTCATTAAAATATTTAAATCTGGTCTTTCCCATAATTTATTTCTTTATCTATGAATAATCTTAAATTATAATACTTTGACATTTTTTGTCCCAGTAATAATATTATTCTGTATATGAATGATATTAGAGTTATAAAAGATTTTTTTTAAAGAAAGATTCCTGGCAATTAAAAAAATTTTTATAGGGTACTATTCAGATTTTTTATTGAATGAAAGATTTTTTGAAGTATTTTAAAGTTATCTTCTATATTGGAGTTTAAAATAAATATATTTGCCAGTTCTTTTCTTACCGAAAGTGTCATTTCTACGGCATCTTCCTGCTTTATTCCGGTTTTTATTTCGTCTATAAGATTTACCATATCTTTTGCCAGATTTTTTATATTATCGGATTTTTTGATTATGTTTTCACAGGTCACTCTAAAATCTTCGATTTCTTTGAACATGCTGATCCTCCTTAAAAAACTGCTAGATTTTTTATTCATATTATAACGATATGCGTCAATTGTTACAATATAAATATGTTGATCCCTGAAAGGAATTTTTTATAATTCATTATCGGACTACCTGCAAGTCTCTTTTTTAATCTCCGATATAATCACAGGAATTTTTTTTTCTATTTCAGGAGACAGCCTGTCACCAAAATCTATATTTTTCGGTTTAATGCCTATTATTGATATATCGGTCTTTATCCCCAGCGCTTTTATAAGTTTTAATATATCCCCGAGATTAAGGTCATGAAGAGAAAGACTTCTGCAATCCTTTTTTACAAATTCTTCGATATCGTCAACCTTTATGTTTACAACGTCTCCGATTTTCCCTCCGGTATCTACAGCATCTATTATTATTATTTTCCCGTATTCTTTTATCCAAAAAATAAGATCTGTTCCGGAAGTCCCCCCATCGATTATCTCTATGTCTTTAAAAAACTCTAATTTTTCCAGTTCTTTTATTATTCTGATACCTATTCCGTCGTCAGATCTGAATTTATTTCCGAAACCGACAATTTTCACACCAGTTCTTACGATATTATTTTTATGAACCATGTTTTATAATATTAAATACTCTTAATATCATTGAATTTAAAAATAGATAATTTCTTTTTAAATTCTATATTTTACGAAACTCCCGGAGCAAGATATGCAAATATAATAATCTTATTGATATATAATCGTACTGTGTTTTTCTGTACAACATACGTTCTTAAACATGAAAATATATTCTTAAATTCAGGATTATTTTATGAATTCCTCTATTTTTCCCAGCAATTGGTCCGGTTTTACTGTTTTTTCGAGCACCGCTTTAACCGGAAGCCAGGTTTCATCGGGTTCAAATCCAAAGGGAAGATTCATTTTTTCTCTTATACCTGTTATTATGATTACCGGTATTGATTTCAGATCTTTATCTTTTGGTAATTCTCTGCTTAATTCGAAACCTTCGGTTTTTCTTGTCATCATGACATCAAGCAGAATGAGATCCGGTGTTATTTCTTTTGCTTTTTTTACACCTTCTGTTCCATTGATAGCAGTGTCTACGCTGTATCCTCTCGCTTCCAGAATTCTTTCTACAGATTCTACAAAATCCGGGTCATCATCAATGATTAAAATCTTTTTTCCATTCATTTTTGTTTGCCTCCAAAATCCTTCTTTTTTAAAAATGCAAAATTCCCTAATCTGCCAATTGCTAAAATAATATTTTTGCACTAATTTATTTCGCTATAATGAACTTCACTTTCGGCTTTTAAATTCTTAATTATTTCAACTACTTTTTTTGTAGTTAATTTTTCGTATACTTCATCATTTATCATCATTACCGGTGAAAGTCCGCAACACCCCAGACAATATTTAGCTTCAAGAGTAAAAAGCCTATCTTTGGTGGTTTCGTTTAATCCTATGCCCAGTACTTCTTTTAATTTGTTAAGTATCCTTTTCGAACCCCTGACGTAACACGCTGTGCCAAGACAAACAGAAATGATATATTTACCTCTCGGTTTTGTTGTAAAAAAGTGGTAAAAAGTCACTACACCCCATATACTGGCAGTCGGAATACCCAGACACATACTTATTTCTTCAATAACTTCTGTGCTTATAAAACCGTAAATTTCCTGCGCCTTATGAAGAACAGACATCAACGCTGATTTATTGTAACCCTTTCCGCGTTTTTCATCAATGAACTTCACTAATTTTTCTTTTCTGTCGTCTATATCTTCCCTTATTTTCAGATTGTTATTCATCTTATCTCCTTAATATCAAAAAAATTTAATATAGCGTTACATTTTTCCGTTATAAACTACGCCCCGTGGAGACTTTTTAGCATAACGGGTATGCAATATTTTATGAGATTTCGGTCCATTGGGTCTTTCAAGATATTCTTTGTATAACCTTTGTATCTCCGGATTTTCATGACTTCTTCTGATTGTTTTGGATCTGTCAATCTGATAAAGTACGCTTGCTCTTTTTTCCAGAAGATTTTCATTAAGAGCGATGTATTCTGAACCTGCGTAAGGCTGGCCCCCTCCATTAATGCATCCTCCTGGACATGACATTATTTCTATGAATTGGTATCTGGAAGGGTCTTCCTTGACTATTTCCAGGATAGCATTAGCATTACCAATACCATGGGCAACAGCTACTCTGATATTTTTATCGCCCATTTTTATTTCCGCTTCTTTAATTCCTTTAAAACCTCTTAATTCATTAAACTCTATATCTACTACAGTTTCTCCTACATATAGCTCATATGCACTTCTGAGCGCAGCCTCCATAACACCACCGGTTACGCCAAATATTGTAGCGGCACCGCTTGAAAATCCGAATATATTGTCAAATTCTTCACCCTTTGTGCTAACCAAATCTATACCGGCAGATTTGATCATCCACGCCAACTCTCTTGTGGTTATAACAATATCTGTCAATCCGATACCATCGATCTTTAATTCTTCTCTCTGCGCCTCATATTTTTTTGCAACACATGGCATTACTGCAACACTCAGAATATTTAAGGGATCGGCTCCGATTTTTTTGGCATAATATGTCTTGAGTATCGAACTCATCATACTCATTGGCGATTTACAGGTTGATATATTTGGTAATATCTCATCATGAAACTGTTCTGCATATTTTATCCATGCCGGCGAGCATGATGTTATCATAGGTAAAATCCCGTTATTGGTAAGCCTGTTCAGGAATTCGTAACCTTCTTCCATAATGGTTAAATCTGCACTGAATTGTGTATCAAATACCTTATCAAATCCAAGCTTTCTGAGTGTGGCGACTGTTTGCTTTTCCATATTAGTCCCCGGCTCCATTCCGAAAGCTTCGCCTATTGCTGCCCTTACAGCCGGAGCAATCTGAACTATTTTTATTTTTTTACTGTCCGATAGTTCCCTGAACAACTCCACCGTATAATACTTTTCGGATAATGCTGCAGTGGGACATACATTTATACACTGCCCACAATTTATGCACACGGAAGAATTTATAGGCGAATTAAAAGCAGTAACCACTGTGCTGTCAAAACCTCTATTTGTAAAATCTATTGCATTGACTCCCTGTATTTCACTGCACATTCTGATACATCTACCGCATAAGATACATTTGTTAGGGTCCCTTGTAATAGCGGGTGAAGAAAGGTCAATTTCATATTGTTTTTTTTCTCCTTCGAATTGTCTGATTTTTACACCTATTGAACGGGCTAAATCCTGAAGCTCGCAGTTTCCGTTCCTCTCGCAGGTATTGCAGTCAACCGGATGACTGTCCAGAAGTAGCTCCAGTATATCTCTTCTTGCCTTTCTTAATTCGGCAGTATTCGTACTTATTTTCATACCTTCGGCAACCTTGGCGGTACAACTTGTCACATAATTATTAGAACCTTCAACCTCGACAATACACATCCTGCATGCGCCTTCCACTGAAAGTTTAGGATGATAGCACAACCGTGGCAAATGAAACCCTATTTTGTCGAGAGCCTGCATTATCGTTTGTCCATCTTCAACCGGGTAGGGTTTATTATTTACAATAATTGTTATAGTATTTCCCATTTATTCTCTTTCCTCCTTATCACATCTCAGGCAATGTTTTGCCTCGCAAACTGCCTGATATTCTGAGAAACCCAATTCGGTTACATTGAAATTGTTTTCTCTCTCGGAAATCTCAAGCATAGGCATTTTGAATCTCTCTAAATTTTCAATTTCCCCCTCTGTCATTTCTACCAAACCGACATCAAGAGCAGGCCTTGTTACTTTATATTCTCTTGCTATTTCCTTGCCCTGGATATATTTGTCTATCATTTCTGCAGCAATTTTTCCATGAGACATTGCTCCGGTCACAGTATCCGGTCCCGAAATCACATCTCCGCCTGCAAATATTCCATCGCACCCTGTACACAGGGTTTCTTTATTTACTTCTATCGTTTTCCATTTCGTAATCTTAACATCGTCACTTCCTTTTATTATATATTCAGTATCCGGCCTCTGGCTTATAGCTGGAATCAGAGTATCGAATTCTATTGTAAATTCCGATCCCTCTACGGAAACGGGTTTTCTTCGTCCGCTTGCATCAATTTCACCCGGTTTCATTCTGGAACACTCCAGTTTTTTACTTCCATCACTCTCAGTAATCACTCTCACCGGAGCAACAAGAAATTCTATATTTATTCCTTCGTTAATTGCTTCTTCGACTTCTTCTTTCCATGCTGGCATCTCATTTTTTGTTCTCCTGTAGAGGACATTAACTTCCCTGCCTAATCTTTTTATGGTTCTTGCAGTATCAATAGCTGCATTGCCGCCACCTATCACCAGAACTTTCTTGCCGATACTTATTTTTTCTCCCGTATTCACCTTCGTTAGAAAATCAACGGCATCAATAACACATTCCTGTTCTTCACCTTCTATCCCCAGTTTTAAACCTTTACCGGCACCGCAGCATACAAATATTGCTCTGAACTCCTTTTTTAAATCATTGAGTTTTATGCTTTTTCCAATTTCTGAGTTCAATTTTATCTCCACGCCCATTCTTTTAATATTTTCAATCTCCTTATTCAGCTGTTTTTTGGGCAATCTGTATTCCGGGATTGCTGTCGCAAGCATACCTCCAGCCACAGAAAGTTTTTCGAATATAGTAACTTTATATCCGTTAAGAGCCAGATAGTATGCACATGTTAGCCCGGCAGGACCTGAACCTATAATTGCTACTTTATGATCTTTTCTTGCCTTTATATCATGATTTATTGGTATTTCTTTTTTACTGGCATAATCCGTTAGAAATCTTTTTAATCCTCTTATGTTAATTGGACTATCTATTGCACCTCTTCTGCATTTGCTCTCACATGGGTGATGGCATACCCTGCTGCAAATTACAGGCAGCGGATTTTCTCTATACAGGACATCTACGGCTCCGTTAAATTCTCCCCTGGCAATGAGTCCAATATATGAAGGTGCGCCGCTTCCTCCCAGAAAACATGCATGCTGGCAGGGCGATGAAATAATGCCCTTGCATACAACTGCAGGACATTTTTTATATTTAACGTGTGCCGTATATTCATCACTGAAATACTTTAGGGTAGTAATAACCGGATTCGGAGCTGATTGCCCTAAACCGCATAATGCGGTCTTTTTAATAAGATTGCCCAACCTTTCAAGTTTTTCTATATCTTCCTCTTCACCATTTCCGGAAGTAATTTTCGTAAGGATTTCAAGCATCCTCTTTGTGCCCTCTCTGCACGGTGTACATTTCCCGCATGATTCGTTCTGGGTAAATTCAAGGAAATACCGTGCAACGTCTATCATGCAATCATTTTCATCAAGAACTATCATGCCTCCCGATCCCATTATTGAACCGAGTGATTTGAGTGAATCATAATCCACGGGAGTATCGAGATATTTTTCCGGGATGCACCCTCCTGATGGACCTCCGGTCAGCACAGCTTTAAATTTTTTGCCATCTTTTATGCCACCGCCTATGTCATAAATTATCTCCCTTAATGTTATTCCCATGGGTACTTCTATAAGTCCCGTATTGTTTACTTTACCCGCTAACGCAAAGACTTTTGTACCCTTGCTATCCTTTGTACCGATAGAAGCGAATTGTTTATAGCCGTCAAGAATAATAGCCGCAATATTGGCAAGAGTCTCAACGTTATTAATAAGTGTCGGTTTTTCCCATAATCCGCTGACAGATGGATAGGGAGGTTTGATTCTGGGTGTTCCCCTGCCTCCCTCGATAGAATGAATGAGTGCAGTTTCTTCGCCACAAACAAAAGCTCCGGCACCAAGTACCAGTTCTATGTCAAAACTAAAATTAGTGCCAAGGATATTTCCACCAAGAAAATCAAATTCTCTGGCATCATTTATGGCTTTCTTCAATCTTTTTATAGCCAGAGGATATTCTGCCCTTATATAGATATACCCCTTGTTCGCACCTACGGCATATCCCGCAATAGCCATACCTTCGAGTACGATATGGGGATCCCCTTCCAGTGCGCTTCTATCCATAAAAGCGCCGGGGTCGCCTTCATCTGCGTTACATATTACATATTTTTCATTTCCTTTTTCCTGCGATACAAGCTTCCATTTCAGTCCTGTTGGAAATCCGGCTCCTCCTCTGCCCCGTAATCCTGATTTTGAAATCTCCTCTATGACCTGCTCGCTGGTATAACTTGTAAGGACTTTCGCCAGAGCCTCATATCCTCTTACCGACATATAGTCATTGATGTTTTCAGGATCGATTATGCCACAATTTCTAAGGGTTATTCTTTTTTGTTTTTTAAAGAAATCAACATCTCCAAATACAAACTTTGATCTATCAGTAAGTCTGAAAGGATCAGTATAGATTTCTTTTGTTCTGGGAGCAGACTCGACATTATTTTCTATAAGATGTTTTTTTATAATTTCTTCTGCTCTCTTTATATCGACATTGATATATTTAAAAGGTACCTTTCCTTCCTGTAAAACTTCTACGGTTGGTTCGACGTTGCATCTTCCCTCGCAACCTTTTTGCTTTAGCTGCACTCCTTTTATGCCTTTTTCTTTTATTCTCTTATCAAAAGTATCCCATATTTTTTTGCTTCCTGCCGCAATTTCGCAGGTTGACATACCAATATAAATTCGACTTTCCGAAAGCAATCCATCATCCAGCAATTCCTGTAATGCTTTCTGTTTTACCTTTTTTAGATTCTTGAGAGCATTTACCATATTATTCTACCTTTCTATCTCGAAAATAAATTCATTTCCATCTTTTTTTGGTTCAACCCAGATCCTGCCATTAAAAGATTCTATGATCTTTTTTACTATAAATAGTCCAAGACCTGTACCCTTGATTTTCTTATTATCTTCTGATTCAAGTCTTGAAAATTTATTAAAAATTTTCTTCCTGTCGCCATCTTTTATTATTTCCCCATCATTATATATTCCAAATTTTATCTTTTTACCCTTTTCAGTATAAAAATTCAGCACTATTCTCCCTTTGTTAGGACCATACTTAATCGCATTATTAATTAAATTATTAAAGACTATAAACATAAGGTCCTTATCCGTTTCAATAACCAGATCCTCGGGTATATTGTTTTCAAACAAAATCTTTTTTTCATAAATATCAATAAGAAATGAATCAGCCAGTTCTTTTATTATTTCTTTATTTATATTAGTTTTTTTAATTTTGGGCTCCAGTCTGTCTTCTTCGATCCTTGACATCTCCAGAAAGTTATAAATCGTACATTCAAGTCTTTTTAAGTTTCTTATCGCTGCTTCTACAGTTAGCCTTTGTTTAAAATTCAACATACCAAAAAAACCATCCCTTATCGAATATACGCACATTATCGTAGAACCAAGTATATTTTTTAATTCATGGGAAATAAATTCCAGAATGTCCAATTCATTCTTTTTCATATAGTCATTACTTTCAATTTGTTTTTTTACTTTTATTTTACTTTTTAAATTCAAACTCGCGTTTTTCATTCCGGTTTTCATTTTTTTATAAAATTTTTTATTGTTGCATTATTCATCTTATTGGTTAATTAATCTCTCTTCGGTTGCATTATTTTTCTATGAAATGTAATATATTTGCAATTTTATCAATATATTTTTCCTTGTATTTAACTTCAATATATTGTAACATGAATGTAACTTCTTAAAATATTTTCCCTCTTGCATTTGGTTGAGTTATATTGTAACATACTTGTAACTTTTAAAATCAACGTATTTTAACACGTTAAATTTATTTTTACAACAAATATTTTTTAAATATCAAAATAAAAAAAGAAACCATGAAAATTATGAAAAGACTTACATTTATAGCAGCGATAGTAGTTTTTATTATTATTTTTTTATTAACTTCTTCTGCCTGCCATGATAAGGAATCGATATCTGCAACCACTATCCCCGAAGACAGTGGCGCATTATTGAATATAAAGATAGCATCTTTGAACGGACCTACTTCAATTGGTATGATTAAGCTCCACCTGGAAAAGCCTTCTCTGGGTGAGGAAGTTGTTACCGATTACGAAATAGTTCCATCTCCCGATATTATGATATCCAAACTCTTAGCCGGTGATATGGATATCGCCATCCTTCCCACCAATATTGCGGTTAAGCTTTACAATAAGGGCATAGATTATAAGCTTGGAGCCATAGTAGGCTATGGGGTATTGTATATTGTTTGTCAAAACTTTGAAATTGACTCATGGGAAGATTTTAAAGGTAAAAAAATAAATATAACATCCAGGGGTTCCACTCCTGACGTAATTCTGAGATACCTTCTTAAAGAAAATGGCATAGAACCAGAAACAGATATTGAATTTGATTACTCAGTCGAACAGGTTGAATTGTCGCAATTGCTTATAAGCGGAATAACAGAACTGGCCATTCTTCCGGAACCTTTTGTAACTATGGTATTAAATGATAATGATAATGTAAAAATAGCTTTTGATATAGAGGAAGAATGGAAAAAGCTACAGAACGGACTTCCTTTGCCTATGTCTTGCGTGGTTCTAAGTTCTGATCTTACGGACAATCAACCGGATATAGTCAATACTTTCCTTGAAAAATATGAAGAAAGCATCGAGTGGGTTAACGAAAATCCAATAAAAGCTTCTGAATTAGTGGAAAAATACAAAATAGGCATGGACGCAAAAACGGCTGTCGAAGCCATACCGAGGTGCCATATTAAATTTTCCGGCTCCCAGCAGTCAAAAAATTCGGTTAATAACTATATTCAGACTATTCTGGATTTTTCTCCTGAAGATGTCGGAGGAAAGATGCCGGATGAAAATTTCTACTATTAAAATTAAGACCTTTTTAAAAAAAGAGGGATTTTATAATACGCTTTCATTTATACTGCTGGTACTCGTCTGGAAAATAATCTCTTTACTTGTGGGATCGGAAATTATATTCCCGTCCCCCGAAGATACCTTTGTCAGTGTTTTTAAACTTTTTAAGAGCAGTGAATTCTTTCTTGTTATTCTTTCTTCCATTAAGAGGGGCTTTTTTGGATTTTTAATATCTTTAGTCCTGGGAATAATTTTCGGTTTTTTAGCAGGCTTTAATAAGACATTTCGTAAAATTTTTGAACCGTTTATGATCGTAATAAGAACAATTCCAATAATTGCTTTGATACTCATTGCTCTCATTTGGTTTAAAGCAGACAATGTTCCCATATTTGCAAGCTTTCTGATTGCATTCCCGATAATATATGTCAATACTGTAGAAGGTATCAGAAATACAGACATCAAATTGATTCAGATGTCAAAGATTTATAATATAAGAAAATTAAGAGTCATTACAGAAATTTATCTACCTTCTCTGTTTCCATTTTTAATCTCTGCAGTATCTACCGCAGTCGGTACAGGGTGGAAAGTAGTTATTGCAGCCGAAGTTCTGAGCCAGCCTAAATATGCCATTGGAACAAGCCTCCAGACTTCAAAAATATATTTAAACATAAACGATGTTTTCGCCTGGATAATTATTGCTATATTTATAGGCTATATATTCGAAAGAGTTATTAGACTTATCGGTAATAGATTGGTTAAATGGAATAAAGATTATGTCTCTTAAAATAAAAAATTTAAAAAAGGTTTATGCCGATATACAGATTTTCAATGATTTTAACCTCGAAATAGAAGAAGAAAAGATTACCTGCATATTGGGTGTTTCAGGAATAGGAAAAACATTACTTCTGAACACTATTACCGGCATTACCCCTGCAGACAGTGCGGATATTTCTGATTTCTCCTGTAAAACTTTTTCATACATCTTCCAGGAACCAAGACTGCTCAGGTGGAAAACAGTTTACGGTAATATACTTTTTGCGCTTAAGGATTTTTACTCCGGTAAGGAAGCCAGAAATATTTGTAATAAATATATTGATATTGTCGGACTCACCAAATTCAAGAATTACTATCCTGCTGCTATTAGTGGCGGTATGGAGCAAAGAGTGTCCATAGCGCGTGCTTTTGCTTATCCTTCCAATATTTTATTAATGGATGAGCCCTTTAAAAGCCTTGATTTCAGGCTTAAAAAAAATATAATCAGTACATTTATAAACCTCTGGGATTCGGATAGGCGTACGGTAATATTCATTACTCATGATATAGAAGAAGCCGCTTTTATTGGAGATAAGATTTTTATATTAAGCAACAGATTGCCCGTACATATAAAAAAAGAATTAAATATAGATATTCCTCAAAAAGAGAGAGGCAGGGATAATAAGTATATCCTAAAAATCAAAAAAAGCTTAACTGAAAATCTTTAAAAATCCCGGGAGATATTTTTACAAGATAATCTAAAATACCCGGATTTTTTTATTGATTATACTGTTCTAACTACGCTTTTTATTTGTTAACTAATTTAACATTTAAAAAATGTGTTGAGCATGATATGCATGGGTCATAAGCTCTTATTAACATTTCACAGGTTAATCTGATTTCATCCTCGCTTTTATCAATTATGGTCGGAACCAATGCGTTCATATCATTTTCTATATTCGCATAGTTCATATTAGTTGGTATTATTAAATTTACTTTCTCTACTTTACCCTGGCTATTATAAGTATAATCATGAATCAAAAGACCTCTCGGTGCCTCTACGACTCCGACACCTCTTCCGGGTCCTGGTTTTATATCTACCATAGCTTTGTCATCATCCAGGCCTTCTTTAATAATTTTATCAATCAATCTGATACTGTCATCTACGCTATGGACGATCTCTACAAATTGAGCGATATTGTTCATAAAAGGATTATAGCATGGAGCTTTAAGTCCGAGATCGGCAGCATATTTTTTTGCATTATCGGTGAGCCTTTCATAATTATTATTGAATCTTGCCAGAGCGCCAACCATATATGAATCCCTTTTTGCCCAGCAATGTTTGGCTGTAGAATACTCGACCACTTTCTCTTTTATATTATCCAGGTAATTCTGGTCATCTATTTCCCAACCATCGCTCGATTTGATATTTCCATCATAGAGAGCATATTCGTCAGGATCACTTATGGAAATATATTCTGTTTCCCTTTCAAAATCAGGAATATTCAGAGTTTTTAAGACTTCAAGAGATTTTTCTAGATCCGGATATGAAGCCTCGAGCATATTTCGCATAATTATCATTTCTTCTTCAGTGGGCAGTTTTGTAAATCCTCCTATCACGGTTCTTATCGGGTGAACCGCTCTACCCCCTATAATCCTGACCATATCATTGGCCATCTTCTTTGTTCTCAGAGCGATATTTACGACTTCAGGATGTGTTTCCACAAGAGGAATTACGCTCCCCGCCCCAAAGAAATCCGGTGCTGCCAAAAAATAAACATGAAGAACATTGCTCTGAACATTTTCGTGATGATATATAAGTTTTCTCAAGTTAATCGTTTGATCGGTCGGTTTGATATCAAGCGCTCTTTCAGTTGCCTTTATTGACGCGCAGGTGTGGGCCACGGAGCAAATACCGCATATTCTTGAAGTTATATGTGAGGGTTCATCATACTTCCTCCCGACCAGCATTGCCTCAAAAAATCTCGGCGATTCAGGTATCCTGAATATCAGTTCTTCGATCTTTTTATCTTTTATATTTATTACAAGATCTCCATGTCCCTCTACTCTTGATACCGGTGAAACTTCTATGTTTAAATTATTTACCATTATAATAAACCTCCGGAATTATTAATTATTTTTATTTTCCACTGTAGGAACTTTATTGCATGCATTATATAGATTAAATCCTTCCATAATATCTTCAACCGTTAGTCCATACCTTGCCAGTAAATCTTTCTGAGCATTTACATTCGGATCATCGATCACTCCCCTGCAGGCTTCGCAACCAGAACCGCTATTGGGACATCTGGAGTTACAACCTGCTCTCGAAACTGGACCCATGCATGTCATCCCGAATTCATACACACAGGTATTCCCATTTCTTTTACATTCTACACATACAGGATAATTTGGTATCTCCGGCTTTCTTCCCACAATAAGAGATCTTACAATATCCACAATCTCAAATCTGTTCGGAGGGCAGCCCCTCGCATAGTAATCGACTTTAATATACTGGTCGATAGGTTTTACCTCGATGGAATCTATCCAATCTTTTTTATCCCCATATACCAGTTCCATGGCTCTTTCAGTACCATATAAATTCTTAAGACAATTAAGTCCTCCGGATACCGCACAGGCCCCGACTGCTACTATTATCTTAGCAATATTGCCTATTTTTTTTATTCTTTCAACACCATGCTCTGTCGATACGGAACCTTCTACCAGGGCTATTTCATAGTTATCGCTGTGCTCGGTAATGGCTTCAGTAAAATGAACAATATCAACGGCGCTTATAAGATCCAGCAATTGGTCCTCGAGATTCAATATTTCCAGTTGGCATCCACCGCATCCGGTAAATCCGAATACGCCTACTTTTGGTTTACTCATTATATTGCCTCCTTTAAATTAATTATTTCCCATAGACTGAATACCGGACCATCAACGCATACCAGTTTATTACCAATGTGGCAATGGTTGCATTTTCCAACTCCGCATTCCATTCTTCTCTCAAGGGAAAGGTAAATATTTTCCGGTTTGAAGTTTTTCTTTTCCAATTCTACGATCACGTACTTATACATGACAGGAGGTCCGCAGACAACGACATAAGTGTCTTCAGGTGGAAAATTCACTCTTGGTATAAGCTTGGTACATACTCCGATTTCTCCGGTCCATTTATCATCAGGGTTATCCACCGAAATACAGATGGAGATATCGCTACGGTTACTCCAGTACCCGATATCATTCTTAAATAAAATACTATCGGGATTAACGGCACCGTACACTATCATTATTTCCCTGTAATCTTCCCTGTGCTGCATGATATATTTTATAAGCGACATCAACGGTACCAGCCCCAGCCCTCCGGCAATTAAAAGGACATTATGATTTCTCATCTTCTCAAATGGAAAATATCCTTTTCCGAAAGGACCTCTGATACCGATCTTTGAACCCTCTTCCATCCTGTGAAGGGCACTGGAAACGTTACCGGCATTTCTTACACAGAGTTCAAAAAATTCCCTGTTATTAGGATTCGATGCGAGGCAGAAAGGTGCCTCCCCTAATCCGAATATTGTGAGTTCTATGAATTGACCGGGTAGGAATTTGAAATTATTTTGTTTTTCTTCATCCTCAAAAGCAATATTAAATAATTTTTCGGTTGGACTTAACTTCTCTATACGGCTGATTCTCGCAATATCGGGAACATATATGGAATTTTTATTTTCATTCTTTGTTTTTAAAACCATTTATACGCTCACCTCTCTCTTTACTGAATTGATATCCTCTGCAATATTGATTTTGGCCAGACATGTTTCTATACATCTTCCGCATCCGACACATGAATATTTACCAAACTTATCGATAAAAGTCTTAAGTTTGCATCTGTATCTCTGCTTCAGCCTATTTTCTTTATTGGGCCTGAAATTATGCCCACCTGCTACCAGTCCATATTCAGGAATCATACATGAATCCCATTCTCTGATCTTATTGCCCTCTTTCAAATTAAGTTCCATGTCATCTTTTATATTGAAACAAAAGCAGGTTGGACAGACAAGATTGCAGGATCCGCAGCTGTAGCAGTCTTTTGCAACTTTCTTCCAGAATTCCTCATTATTGTAAATCAATTCGAAATTGTCATAAAAGTTTTTAATATCGACATTCAGTTTAAATTTCATACGATAATCATCCAGATACTTATCGTAATCTTTGAAATCTTCGGCTGTGGCATTTCTTACCTCAGCATATTTCTGTATAATCTCATTTCCTCTGGCGGTGCCGATCCTTATAAAATATTTATCTTTAAGTTCGGTAAGATATATATCAAAACCGCTTTTTGCATAATCCGCACCCATGCTGGGGGAAAAATTGGTTTCGGTCGGCTGACTATCCATTCCGATCACCATGAGATTTTTCCTTTTTGAAATATAGTTCTCATCGATAAAATCCGTAGTAAATAACTCATCTAAAAAATTCATGCCATTTATATCCCAGGCATTTATCCCGAAAAGTATTCTTTCTTTACTTTCCACTACCGGTTTTACATCAATTGATTTTCCGACCTCATAATTAACCAATTTTTCAGTCGGATAAAATAGTAATTTTTTTGCCGGAGGAATGGTTGTCCTCATATAATTAGTATCCAATTCCGAGATATTCTTTATCGGAACAAAGTCATGCACTGACCTATCTTTCCTTGCCGGACCTATAAATTCATAATTGGAAATAAGAGCTTTTATAAAATCCTGATATACGTTTTTATCCATGACTTTATATAGCATAATTTCTCCTTTCTTTATTGCTGTGAAGCTATTTCCGCAGTATATTTGTAAAAGGTTTGTAACACGTGAACTAAAATACCATTTACCTCTATCAATGTCAATAAAACCTGAAGAGGTTTATTATAAATTTGCCATTTACGATATGACATTTAACAATTCCAGATAGTCGATATTCTTATCGATCAATTACGTATCTTGCAGCGGTTCAGCACCCATTCTATCCATTCTTCCATACCGATACCGGTTTTGCAGGACAATTTTATTATATCGGACAGAGGATTCAGTTCTTTTACTTTATTCTCGAAAAAGTTTTGATTAAAATCACTTATTTTAAGCAAATCTATCTTGTTTAATATGATGAGATCACTCTTGATAAATACCGGTGGATATTTTACCGGCTTATCATCTCCTTCGCTTACAGATGACATCACAATCTTATGATCCTCTCCCAGATCGAATCCCGATGGGCAGATTAAATTACCAACATTTTCTATGATTAGCAAATCAAGTCTTTTAATTTTCAATTTACTTATGGCCTTCTCTATCATAGAAGCATTTAAATGGCAGGAACCCCCGGTATTTATTTGTATAACGTTATCCGTAAGTTTTCCGATCTTTTCGGCATCATAAGTAGAAGATATATCCCCTTCTATTACTCCTATATTTTTCTTCCCTTTGAGTCTTTTTAAAGTCTCGAGTATAAGCGAGGTCTTCCCGGATCCGGGAGATGAAAGCAGATTCAAAACAAGCAGCATACTATCTTTAAATAACTTCCTGTTTTTATCGGCCTGGTCCTTATTATATTTTAATACATTTTCGATTACTTCGATTTTCATATTTTGATACCAGGTTTTCTATAAATAAATTCCTAAAAATTAAACCAAAATCTACATTATATTACCTCAACTGAATCCAATGTCAATTTATCACAGATGAAATATTTTATTTGATAATTAAAATTGATATTGCTATAATCTCAAATCAATTTTATATTGATTCAAGCAGGATTTAAAACAGATATCATGAAGGAACTTTTATAAATGGTAGATATCTCACCTTTTAATGGATTTATTTATAATAAAGATAAAATCGTAAACATCTCCGGAGTAATCTCGCCCCCCTATGATGTGATTTCTGAATCACTTAGAGAAAAACTTCTGTGTGCCAATCCCGGTAACGTTGTCCATCTGATACTCCCGGAAGGAAACAACGGAGATAAATACACCGGAGCGAAAAAGTTGCTTGATGAGTGGACTGAGAAGCAAGTCCTGAAATTCGATAATTATAGATGTTTTTATGTAATCGAAGAAAGTTTCTATTTTAATAATAAACTTAAGAAAATTACCGGTTTTATTGGCTTAACTAAATTAGAACCATACTCCCGGCTTCAGATTTTGCCTCATGAACGTACCTACTCTAAAATCAAAGATGACAGATTAAAACTGCTGGAAAGCTGCAGAACGAACTTTGGTCCGGTATACATGCTTTATAATGACAGTGGAAATAAAATATCGGATATTCTTAAAAATACTTTACGGAAAAATCCGATCATGGACACACCTGCAGGATATGATCCCACTCTGAGATTCAAAGTATGGAAAATTACCGATATAGATAAAATTAATAATATTATGACGATCATGAGAGACAGGAAACTAATAATAGCGGACGGACACCATCGTTATGAAACATCTCTGGCTTATAAAGAAAAATTTAATAAAACAGATAATAAAACAGCGCGAAATTCATCTGCGGCCCATCCCGAAGATTTCATAATGACATTATATGTCGAAAGCAGCCAGAGCGATCTTATTATATTCCCTACTCATAGAAATATTAAATTCAAAAGTTACCCGGGAATTGAAAAAATAATGAAGAGCCTTGCCGGTACATTCGATATTGAAACGGATAATCTGAAATCCACCTCCTATCTTACGAAAAAACTATTAAAATCGAAGTCCAGAGGTTTTAAAAGTTTCTTTGTTTATGGCGAAAACAAAAAGTTATATTTCATTACACTAAAAAAATCATTTGCAGCAAATATCGTCCATACAGAATCAGCCAATGAGATTTATTTAAACACAGATGTAAATATACTAAAGGAATTTTTAATAGATAAAATCAGCAATTCTTTTCAAATCGAAAAAATAGATTATACACATTCCATAGATAATTTAATAGAGAATATTGATAGTAGAAGTTTAGATATGGGAGTCCTTCTGAATGCGATTACCGTAAAAGAGCTGGAAAAGATTTGCATGTCAGGATTTATATTGCCGGAAAAGTCTACTTACTTTTACCCAAAACCTTCGAGTGGTCTCATAATGTATAAGTTCGATCACTGATAAAAAACAGTTAAAATGCAAGTGGAGAAATGTATTCTCCCTTTTTATTTTTCAAAATCTCAAGTCTTGTTCTCTGTTCCTTTAGAATCCTGAACAATATATCCGGAACTCCCGAACCCAGTCCATTATAAATTTCTAAGATCCTGTTTATTTTTGAAATGTTTTCAGGAATTCTTAGAGTAAATTGTTTTATGTATTGATCCTTGCTGTAGTCCTTACCAAGTACATCCTTAAATAAAGCTTTAAGGTCATTATACATCGGAATAAAGCCCGTACCGACATCGATTGCTTCCACATCTTCATGAATACGAAGCTCCATCCATTTCAGCCATACCCTCTTATCGGCCCTTTCATTTAGATAATTACCATCGCCGTCCATAAGAAAATAATTTACACTAAAAATCATGGGCGGATTCTGCAGCGACTGGCCAAACCTGAGGTTGATATCTATATACTTCCCTACCGGAATCGAAAGAAAATCAAGATTCGACATAGGATTGAATGTCCTCACGCCAGTTTTGCCAAGAGTAGCTGCAGTTGTTTCTGATTCCAGGGAGGCACCCATACTTATTATTCCATGGTTCCAGTCGTAAGCCTCAAGAAGCGGAGCCAGCGTATCCGAATCTCTTCCGCCGTATATTATCCCTTTGATCTCGACACCCTCGGGATTATTATAATTTACATCAAGATTATCCATATTTTTGAGATTTACCGTAAATCTCGCATTCTTATGAGAAGGCGGGATTAAATTTCCTTTTGCATCCTTCTTGCCCTGGTACCACTGCCCGGAATGGTTTATTCCCTTTTCCGGTACCTTCCCGGGCTTCCCCACCCAGTAAGCATTCTTATCTTCAGTCACCAGTATATTTGAGAATATTATTTCGTTTGGTTCGTTTAGAACTTTCCATATGGAAGGATCATCGTCTGGATTAATATCCTCTATTATCCCGAAAATACCTATTTCCACATTGACCGCATATACCTTATTATTTATATTTTTAATATAAACGATATCATCCCCGACAATTGTTTCGCCGTTGATCATTGCTGTTGAGGTCTTTCCGCACATCGATGGAAAAGCACCTGTAAAATAGGTGACCCTCCCTCCCGGTCCATGTATTCCGGAAATAAACATATGTTCCGTCAGCCAATTTTCTTTTGAAGCCTTATTTATTCCGAGACGCATAGCAAGCTTCTTGTGCCCGATAGTATTTCCACCATACTGAGTATTTACAGAATATACGATGTCTTCTTCTGTATCCATATATATTCTTCTTTTATCGATATTTATGCTTACGCCATCTTTGATCTCTCCGGCCGAATGTACGAATTGGAAAAAATCTTTATTGTTCCCCAATCTTTTGAATTCCTGATATCCTGGTCTGTAAAGTATGATTTCCGAGTGTGCGACATAGCTTGAATCTGTTAATTGAATGGCAGGAATAGAGAAATTTGAATTGACCGGCCCCAGAGAGAAAAAAAGCACATATAATTCTTTTCCCTTCATTATATTTTTCAGAAGGCCCAGGATTTCTTTGATTCCTTTTTCCTTGTCCATTGTATCCAGATTCGGATCCAGGTAAAATCCCTTTTGAACCAGAAGCCTTGTATGCTCTTTATCTCTTCCCTGGTCGTAATAGCTATCAAAATGAACCGTATGCCCTTTTATTGAAAGCTTCTTTTCCTCACCGTTTCTTATTGTTATTTCTCTTATGTAATCGAAATCACTCAGAGAATCTTCGCAAACAAATACTGATCCTGGATTTAGAAGTTTTATGAACTTTGCAATAAATTTAAAAACATAGTCATTTTTTAATTCGGCTATTTTTTTATAATTTTTGCTGTCACATCTTTCTTCTATTATTTTTAAATCTTCATTCATATTATTCTCCAATTTTTTCAATAGATAGTTTTTAAAAATGCTTTTAGATTAGAAAAAATACAATATTTCTTTAAATAAATAAAATTATTTTGATTATACTAAAAAATTTATTAAAAATATAGTTAATATATTAAAAAATTATAATAATTTATAATATTTATATAAAAATATTGATTTTTCTATTTTTTTCGATTTATTTAAAAAAAATTTTATTTTTCTTTAGAATTTTTAGATTATATTTATGCAATTTAAATATTTAATGGAGATTGACCGGAAAGATTATCTTTTAAATTTTTGACTTTACTGAAATGACCATAAATGACTGCTTTATTATCTCCTATTCTGATTGAAATAACAGCCAGCTTATCCCTTTTTTCTCTGAAAACATATGAAGAATTATTATACTTTTTGTCCAGTTCGTAATTAATTTTATCCATAGCTCCGTTTAAAGCAGATAAGAAATTATCTTCATCTCTAAAAAAAACAATACTTCTGAAAGGTCTGTACATCATCCCTAAAATTACAGCAAATATAAATCCGGATAAAACCCCGGCAATTAAACTAAATCTAATAACCGTATATAATCCTTCAATAAAATCCGGTTCGGCACTCATGAAATTTATTCTGCTAATAACATAAAAAATAGTCATAAGCACAAAACAAATTATTATTCCGTATAGAAATGCAGCACCCATATTGATTAAAATGACTTTTTTAAATTTTCTTTTATCCATTTTTTACTATTACGGATGTGAAATACTTCTTGATATTGCTTATCTCCATTCTTTCACCTGTTATTTCAAATTCCCCTGTTGACCTGATATCCTCAGAGGAACTCCCCATCATGATTTTTATGGTTCCGGGTTCCACAACATACTTCATATCCCTGTCATAGAAACCTAATTGCGCAGTTGATAGAATGAATGTAATTGTCTTTTTCTGGCCGGGTTCCAGGGTAATCCTCTTAAAGCCCTTCAGTTCCTTTACGGGCCTTGTTATCTCAGACTGCACATCGTTAACATACAACTGTACTATTTCATCTCCTGTACGGGATCCTGTATTCTTTATATCAACACTTATTTCAACCTGACCGTCTATGGATATAATTTCCGGCGTCATAATCATATTGCTGTATTCAAAACTTGTATAGCTCAAACCATAACCAAATGGAAACAGCGGTTTGCTGCTTATTTCTACATAATCGCCTTTCCAGTGAGAACGGCCGCCTGAAGGTTTGTGATTATAATATACAGGAATCTGACCCACGGATCTTGGAAAAGATATAGGCAGTTTACCTCCGGGATTATAAATTCCGAATAATGTATCGGCAACCGCATTGGCTCCTTCTTCTCCGGGTAGCCATGCTTCTATTATTGCCGGTATTTTCTCAGTAATCCGATTAATTGATAGCGGCCTGCCATTTATAAGTATAACAATTATGGGGGTGCCGGTATCATAAAGAACCCTTACGAGTTCCTCCTGTATCCCCGGTAGATTAAGATCTGCCCTGTCTCTGGACTCCCCGCTCGTGCAGTCTTCAACAAGTCCGGATTTATCTCCCACAACCACGACTGCCACTTCGGATTTTCCCGCAATCTCAACAGCTTCGGCAAAACCATTCCTTGAATCACTTCTGATATCACAACCTTTTGCATAGCGAACAATGGTTTCTCCGCTGACTGTATTTTTTATTCCTTCCAATATGCTTGAGATTGGAACAAAGTTGTCAACCAACTCCAATTTTTCAGGTATGGGCGTATTAAATATTTCTGCATTCTTACTCATTTCTAGCAGTGATTCTACATGACATGGGTATGCATAATCTCCTATGATATTTCTCACGGTGTCTGCATTTGGCCCGATTACAGCGATTGATGCAATGTCTTTTCTTATGGGAAGCAAATCCTCCTGGTTTTTCAGAAGTATTATTGATTTTTGTGCTATTTTGCGTGCAAGTGTTCTCTGCTGCGTTGTATCAAATATACTGGCAACTTTTTTCTCATCTACATAAGGATTTTCAAAAAGCCCCAGTAAAAATTTCATTCTAAGAATCCTGGCAACAGATTCATCAATCATTGCTTCCTTTACAAAATCTTTCTCTACTGCAGCTTTTAATAATTTCCCATAACAATCGGTACTTGGTAGTTCAACGTCAACACCGGCTTCAAGTGCCTGCTTCGCCGCATCATTCTTATCCTTTGCAACATGATGGTACTCGTGCAGCATATTGATCCCGAAATAATCGGATACCAGAAGTCCATCGAAACTTAATCCATCTCTCAATATTCCTCTTAGCAACTCTTTTGAACTATGACAGGGAATACCATCCAATTCATGATAACCCGGCATTATTGAGGCAATTCCGGCTTCTTTAATGGCTGCTTCAAAAGGCACAATAAATACCTCACGCATTTCCCTGCGAGCGATATGCGGTGGTGCCCAGTTCATTCCACCCTCCGAAACACCATACCCCATATAGTGTTTACCTGTTGCCATTATGCCTTCCTTCCAGTTTTTGTCCTGAATACCTCTGATATAAGATACTCCCATTCTTGAAACAAGGTAGGGATCCTCTCCAAAAGTTTCTTCTACCCTTCCCCATCTTGCATCACGTGTAACATCCAGCACCGGGGCAAGAGCTTGATGGGCACCCACTGCTCTCATCTGTTCTTTTATTACACCTCCCATTGCCTCTGCCAGTTCAGGCTCCCATGTACTGGCTACTCCTATAGTCTGGGGGAAACAGGTGGCTCCTTTGGCCATATATCCGCTGCATGATTCTTCATGGATAATAGCCGGGATACCAAGACGGGTCTTTGTAGTCAGATATTTTTGTATCTGATTAGCGGTTCTTGCAGATTCGTCCGGACTAAAATTGCTTGCACCGCCAAGACGTGTTATCTGTCCAATACCATTTGCCATTAAGATTTTTGCTTTATCATTTGAAAATTTCTTTTCCTCTAATATTTCATACACCCAGATACTGCCAAGCTGAGCAATTTTCTCATCCAGTGTCATTAGTGATAAAAGATTCTCCACCCTTTTATTGACTGGCTGATTTGCATC